>SVSC01000058.1 GCA_015064525.1 Oscillospiraceae bacterium | reverse complement strand
TAGGGGAATTTCGCCCGTTGCGACGGGCGAGGAGGGCTCCGCGCCCTCCACCGCGCCGCCTTTTGAAAAAGGCGGGCGAAAACTTTTCGTCAAAATGATAGTGCTAACCCCTTTGTCAGCAAGCTGGAGCCGCCCGATCGGGCGGCTCCAGCTCACTGACCGCAAATCGATTTTGTTTGCGGTGATTTTTTATCATTCGGGTTCAACAGCCTTGCATTAAGCCTTCATGAAAATATTTTCTTTCTTGAGCAGCTCGGTAATACGATCCACCGTTTCCATCACCTCTTCCTTAACTAAGGTGCGGTCGGGATGCACAAACACCAACCGAACCGTGATCGCCTTGCCGTTTTCGTCGGTATAGGTGTCCACAACGGAGGTCTTGCGAATCAGCTCGGAGCCTACCGCCTCAATGGCACGACGAATGGACTCAAATTTGGGAGAAACGTATGTCACGTCCACCTCAATGCAGGGATACTTGCAGGTTTCGCAGTAGTGAATACCCGCATCGGTCAGCGCAACGAAGGCGCTCATATCAATCTCCGCAAACACGGTGGTTCCCTTTTTATCCATTTTTTTGGAAACCGTGGGGTGCAGAATACCGATCCCACCGATCTCCACACCGTTGCAAAGAACGGCATTGTAGTTTCTGGGGTGAATATAGTTCAGCGTTGCCTCCTTCGCCCGATAGGTGAGGGACTTGTGCTTGATATCGTCGGTGACGGTGGCAAGCATATGCAGCAGCTTGAAATACAGCTCCTCGGCAGTCTCGGTTTTGCTGAACAGCGTAACCGCCAGCTTCTTTTCCTCGCGGCAGAGCCCCTGCTCATCCAAGCCGTTCACCACGCGCCCAATCTCGAAAATGCCGAAGGACGGGGCATAGGAGGTGTTGATCTTAACCTGACAAAGCTGGTTGGGGATCATGGAACGGCGAATGGTTTCAATGTTGGGGTTGGAGGCGTTCAGGAGCTTGACGTTGGGCTCGGTTTCAATGCCCAGCTTCTTATATTCGTCGGTGTACTCCCAGATATAGGAATGAACCTCATGGAGCCCGAAGGACTTCACCAGAATATCCTTCACCTGTTCCTCCACGCTCTTTTCCTCAAAGGGGCGAACGGGATAGAGGGGAGCCACGGCAGTATGGATATCGAAATTATCGTAGCCGTAGATACGGGTGATCTCCTCAATGATGTCTGCCTTCAGGGTTACGTCCTTGGTGGCTCTCCAGGAGGGCACCTTCACGGTGAAATGATCGTTCTCCAGCTCCACGCCGAAGCCCAGCGCCGTGAGCGTTTTCACAATGGTATCGTTGCCGATCTCAATGCCCGTGTAGCGATCCACGAACCGCTTATCGAAATCCAGCACAACGCTGTCGTATTTGCGGGCGTATTCGTCGGTGAGACGGGAGGTGACCTTCACACCGTTATCAAACTCGGACAACAGCCGCACGAAGCGAGCAATGGCGGTGACCGTCATTTCGGGGTCAAGGCTCTTTTCATATCTCTGGGAGGCATCGGTGCGGTGAGACAGGCGCGCCGAGGACTTGCGAACCGAAACGGCGTCAAAGGTTGCGGACTCCAGCGTGAGGGAGGTGGTGTCCTCCACAATCTCAGACGCCAAGCCGCCCATAATCCCCGCGATGGCAACGGGTGTATCGCCGTTGCAAATCATCAGGGTGTTCTCGTCGATCTTTCTTTCAACACCATCCAGCGTTTGGAAATCGAAGCCCTGCGCAAAGGTCTTCACGCGGATTTTTTCCACTCTTCTGGAATCGAAGGCGTGCATGGGCTGACCCATTTCCAGCATCAGGTAGTTGGTGAGGTCTGCCAAGAAGTTGATGGCGCGCATTCCGCAATAGAAGAGACGAATCCGCATATTGGCGGGGCTCACGTGGCGGCTGATATTCTCAAACCGCAGGCAGGAATAGCGGTAGCAAAGAGGATTTTCGATTTTCAGATCCACCTCGGGGAGCGACTCGTAGGCGGTAAGATCCGCCACGTCCAGAGGCTTCAGCTCTCTGCCTGCCAGCGCGGCAAACTCACGGGCAATACCATAGTGACCCCAAAGGTCGGGGCGGTTTGTGAGGGACTTGTTGTCCACCTCGAACACGATATCGTCGATGGCGAACACATCCTTGATGTCGGTGCCGTTTACCAGCGCGGGATCCAGCTCCATAATGCCGCCGTTATCGTCGCTCATGCCGATCTCCTTTTCGGAGCAGCACATACCAAAGGAGGTGTAGCCCGCCAGCGCTCTGGGGGTGATCTCCAATTCACCGAGGCGAGCGCCAACCTTGGCAAAGGCGGTCTTCATGCCAACGCGCACGTTGGGAGCGCCGCAAACCACGTCGGTGGTCTTGCCGTCGCCCGCGTCAACCTTGAGCAGGTGAAGCTTTTTCGATTCGGGGTGGTTCTCCACGGAAAGGATCTCGGCAACAACAACCCCCGAAAGGTCCCTGCCCTTATAGAAGATCTCATTCTCCACCTCGGCGGTGGAAAGGGAGAAGCGATGGATCAGCTCATCGGGATCGATGCCCGAGAGGTCCACAAAATCTTGAATCCAATTATAGGAAATAAACATTTGATCGCCTCCTTATTTATCGTCCGTGAACTGATCGAGATTGGTGAGCGCGGCGCCGTTGAGATCACGGATATCCTTCACGCCGTATTTCATCATGGCAAGGCGGGTGAGACCCAAGCCAAAGGCAAAGCCCGTGTATTCATCGGGATCAATGCCGCCCTCCCGCAACACGTTGGGGTGGATCATGCCGCAGGGGCAAAGTTCCAGCCAGCCGCTGTGCTTGCAGGAGGGGCAGCCCTCTCCGCCGCAGATCAGGCAGCTGATGTCCAATTCAAAGCCCGGCTCCACAAAGGGGAAGAAGCCCGGACGGAGGCGCACGTTGATCTCTTTTTGGAATACCTCGGAAAGCATGGTTTTCATAAAGAAGATCAGGTTGGAAATCGAAATGTTCTTATCCACCATCACGCCCTCCATCTGGAAGAAGGTGTTCTCATGGCAGGCATCGGTGGACTCATTGCGGAAGCAACGCCCGGGGAAGATGGCGCGGATCGGCTTGCCCTCGTTGATCAGGGCATCCTTATACTTTTTGTAGATGGCGTTCTGCGCCGCGGAGGTTTGGGACTTGAGCAGCTGTCCGTTCTCCAAATAATAGGTATCCTGCATATCGCGGGCGGGATGGAACTTGGGAATATTGAGAGACTCAAAGCACTCGTAGTCGCTCACCACCTCGCTGTAGTCCTCCACGGTAAAGCCCATGGAGCGGAACACGTTTTCGCATTGGCGCTGCACCAGCGTGATGGGATGGTAGGAGCCTCTGTTCAGCGAGGCGGGTACCGAAACGTCGAACTCGGGCGTTTCCTCAATTTCCTTTTGCAGGGCAAGCTCCTGCAAACGGCGGGTCTGCTCGGCAAGCGCCTCGGTTACATACTCCTTGAGACGGTTCACAGCCTGTCCCATCGTCTTTTTCTCCTCGGGGGAGAGCTTTCCCATTCCCTTGAGCAAAGCGGTTACCGAGCCGTTTTTGCCCAAAAAGCCGACACGGAGCGTTTCCAGCTCCGCGATGTCGCTCACGCCCGCCAGCGCGGATTCAAACTCCGCCTTGACCTGTTGGATCTGTTCAGTCATAATCAAACCTCCTGAAAAAATAAAAATCCCGCCCAAGCATGGGACGGGAAAACCGCGGTACCACCCAAATTCGGAGCGACGCTCCGCACTCTTTTTTTGCGTTTCTCGCGCGCAAAAAGCGCCCTGCTTACACACCGAAAGGATGCCCTCGCAGATCACTCCCGTGCTGAAATTTCAAGCCGCTCCCCAACGGATGCTCACAGCCAAAGGCACCCGCTCTCTGCATGGGGGAACACGGGCTCTACTGCCACACGTTCATCGTGAGAGAATTCATCAATGCTTTATTATAGCACACCCGCGGGCGAAAGTCAATCACTTTCCGAAAGTTTTTTTGTCAAATCCCCTTCAAAATTTCCCGAAAGCCTCTTCCGATCTCTCGGAAAAAGCCGGTCGCGCCGATAAATTTTACGGAACCTATTGAATTTTTCCTCATCATCTGCTATAATGATGTAAGGTAAATATTTACTGCGTTAAAATCACATTTTTCAAAAGAGGAACAACCGTTATGAGTGAGAAGCTTTCAACACAACCCTATAAAGGCACGCGGGACTTCTACCCCGCCGATATGCGTTTGCGCAATTGGTTCTTCGGCGTAATCCGCCGCGTTCTGGAAACCTCTGCCTACGAGGAATACAACGGCCCCATGCTGGAGTCTCTGGAGATCTACGCCGCCAAAAGCGGCGAGGAGATCGCCAACGAGCAAACCTACAACTTCACCGACCGCGCCGACCGTCGCCTTGCCATCCGTCCCGAAATGACCCCCACCGTGGCGCGCATGGTCGCCGCCAAGATGGGCGAATTGAACTTCCCTCTGCGTTGGTTCTCTTTCCCCAATATGTACCGCTGTGAAAAGCCCCAGCGCGGCAGACTCCGCGAGTTCTGGCAGGTGAACGTGGACATTTTCGGATGCGACGGCTTTGAGGCGGATCTGGAGTGCGTTGCAAGCGCCATTCGCCTGCTTCGCGCCTTTGGCGCGGACGAGTCCATGTTCGCGGTTCATATCAGCAACCGCCGCTTCTTTAACGACGCCGTTTCCGCGATCGCCAATACCGATGCCGAGGACTGCCGCAAAATTTCCAAGGTGGTGGACAAGCGCAACAAAATTCCGCATGAGGTTTACGCAAAGGAGCTGGGCGCGTTGGGAATGACCGAGGAGCAGATCGCCCGCTTGGATTCTCTTTATTCCGCAACCGTTGAGGAGGCTACCGCGGTTTGCCCCGAGTCTGTGGGCTCGGCGGAGCTGCTTCAGCTCTTTGAAATGCTGAAGCGGATCGGGCTTGCCGACTACTGCGTGTTCGATTTCGGCATCATCCGCGGTCTGGACTACTACACCGGAACCGTGTTTGAGGTTTACGACAAGGCGCCCGAAAACAACCGCGCCATGTTCGGCGGCGGAAGATACGACAATCTGGTGGGACTGTTCGTGAACAACGGCAAGATCTCCGGCGTTGGGTACGGTCTTGGTGACGTCACTCTGGAAAATTTCCTCACCACCCATCACCTGATCCCCGCCACCTTCGGCGCCGACCGCAAGGTGCTGATCACACGGTTTGCCGACGTTCCCTACGAGCATTATATGCTTCTGCAGAACCGTCTCCATGAAAACGGCATCACCGCTTCGGTATATCTCGGCATGAAAAAGTTCGGCAAGCAGATCGACTACGCCGTGAAGGAGGGCTACACCCATGTGATCACGCTGGGCGGCTCCGAGCTGGAAAAGGGCGTGGTTCGCCTCAAGGAGCTATCCACCCGTGAGGAGCTGGAGCTAACGGTTGACGAGGCGATCGCAAGGCTGAAATAAATTTACAGGAGCTTATATGAAGACCTTTCATATCACATCGAGGGACGGCGCAACGTCCCTCGCCTGCTACAGAACCGAGTGTAAAAATCCACAGGCGCTTTTACAGATCTCCCATGGCATGAGCGAATATTTCAAGCGCTATTCCGCCTTTGCCACCTATCTGGCGCGCCGCGGCATTCTGGTGTTCGGTCACGACCACCTCGGCCACGGCGATTCGGCTCCCACCGAAAAGGATCTGGGCTTCATCGCATCCTCAGGGGGCGCCGACCTTCTGGTGGAGGACGTTCATGCACTCTCCCTGCATATGAAGGAAGAATACCCCTCTGTGCCCCTTTTCCTGTTTGGTCACAGCATGGGCTCCTTCATCGCGCGGGAGGCGGTTGCCCGTTATCACGGCACCTACGCGGGCGCCATCTTCTGCGGAACGGCGGGCCCCGATATGCCAACGGGTGCGGGCAAGCTGCTCGCGAAGCTTTTAACGGTATTTTTCGGAGAACGTCACCGCTCCGCTCTGCTGCGAAGCATTTCCTTTGCGGGCTACAACAAAAAATACCGCAACACGGAAACCTCCATGGATTGGCTCACCCGCGACAGCGACACCGTTGCCGCCTATCTGGCAGATCCTCTTTGCGGCTTCACCTTTACCCTCAGCGCCTACCGCGATCTGTTCACGCTGATCGAGTGGGTTTCCCGAAAGGAATGGGCGGAGCGCCTGCCCAAAAACATTCCCTATCTGGTGGTCAGCGGAGAAATGGATCCCGTTGGCGGTTGGGGCGTTGGCGTGAAAAAGGTGGCAGACCGTCTCACCGAGGCGGGGCTCAACACCACCTTCCGTCTCCATCCTGAAATGCGCCATGAAATTCTCAACGAGCTGGACTTTGAGCGGGTTTGGGAGGAGCTTGAGCTTTGGGTGAAAACCTTTCTGAATTGATGAAATAACGAGGATCGAATCATGAACAACGAAATTCCCGGTATTGATCTGCTCCGAGACACCAAGGGGCGGATTCTGGGCGTGGACTTTGGCGATGCCAGAACGGGACTCGCCCTATCCGACCCGAGCCGTTTTCTTGCCTCGGGCATTGGCACCGTCAGCCCGGGCGGCATTGAGAAAACAGCCGACAAGGTGGCTGAGGTGGCTCGCGAGCAGCGCGTTCCCTCTATTGTGGTGGGACTTCCCCGCAACATGGATGGCTCCGAGGGCTTTCGAGCCCAACGCTGTTTGGAATTCGCGCAGCATCTGCGCGACCGTCTCCCCGACGTGACCGTGGTCATGGTGGACGAGCGCCTGACCACCGTCAGCGCCTCCCGCTATCTCAACGAAACCAACACCCGAGGCTCCAAGCGGAAGGGCGTGATCGACACCCTTGCCGCCGAGATTATCCTGCAGGACGCTCTCGACCGCTTAAAGCACTGAACAGTCGGCAAAAAGGCTGCAAAGCAATTGCAAAGAGAGGTTCAGCCTTGGAGATGGGGCTCGGTTGAAGCGCCCCCCTCCCATAAAACTTAGAAAAGGAGCTATCATGGCAAGATATAAAGCCCCGCGGATCATGGGGTATATTTTCAAGGCGCTGGCAACGCTGTTCGTGTTCGGTGTTTGCGGCATTTTGGTTTGGAGAGTCTTTTTCTCCACCGCCATTCCCAAGGAGATCGAGGTGCTGCAGGGCAACGAGCGCCTCTCCGCCGCCTACGCAACGGCAGGCGACGGGCTGACCATGCAATATCAGGAGCTGGGCAGCATCACCCGCGCTCCCGGTAGCATGGGCTATTTTTCGGTGGTGCAATGCGTGTTCATTCCCGAGGCAGAGCAGGTGCAAGTTGTTTTTCGCTATAACAACAGCACCATCCGTCATTTGCAGGAGGACTACAAGCTGGCGTCGCTCCCCGAAAAGTCCTCTCACCTCTTTGACGTGACCTTGGTAAAAACCACCGACCTCACCCCAAACGACCACAACGACGATCTGGATGAATCCACCCTTTCCTCGAGCCGTATCCAACCCACGGGAGAGCCTCTGCGCGCCGAAACCGCTCTCTACACCTACTACCGATACGTGTTCGACGGCGTGACGGTGGAGGAGATCACCGACGCGGTCTACGTTGACGTCTACTACGTTCAAGATATCCGCTATGAGGAAAAGCCCTACGGCTCCCTCCTGATCTACGCCTGGGACGAGGATTGGATCGCCTACAAGCCCACCAGAGCAGATCTGGATGCCATCAAACAATAACCCCAAGGAGGTTTTTTATTATGGTCGTACCCTACTCTCATGAAAGCGTTCGCTTGACGGGACGCTGGGACACGTCGTCCCCCGAATGCGCCGTTACCGTTGCCCCCGGCTCCTATCTGGAGTTTTCCTTTGAGGGCAAGCACGCGGTGGCAAGATTTGACATTGAAGCCAACATGGTTCCCCTGCTCCATCTTTGGGTGCAGGTGGACGGCGGTGTGATGACCGAGGCGCAGATCGACCGTTATCTGCGGGTGAACACCCTCACCGAGGGGATACACGTTTGCCGCATCATCTATAAGGGCGGCACCGAAACCTCCAACAGATGGTACGCCCCTCTGCGCGGCAAGGTGACCTTCCTTGGCGTGCAGACCGAGAAGCCCGTGGCGCTTCCCTCCGACAATCGCCCCATTGTGGAATTTGTTGGCGATTCCATCACCGAGGGCGTTCTGATCGACGTGGACTACCACGAAGGAACCGTTCCTCCCTTTGATCTGGATCAGCTGAACCGCGGCTATCACGACGATGCCTGCGCCACCTACGCGTGGCTCACCGCAGAAGCCCTGAACCTGCGCCCCGTGATCATGGGCTTTGGCGCAACCGGCGTGACCAAGGCGGGGCTTTCCCGTGTTCCCGCCGCTCAGGACGCCTATCCCTTTAACTTCGACGGCTCCCCCGTCACCCGCCCTCAGCCCGACTACGTTGTGATCAACCACGGCGCCAACGACAGAAGAGTTGCCGCCGAGCTTTACGTCGAAAAGTACGCCATTCTCCTGGACGTGGTTCGCCTGCACAGCCCCAACGCCAAAATCGTGGCGCTTTCTGCCTTCTGCGGCGCCCACAAGGAGGCGCTCCGCAGGCTGATTGACGACTACAACCAAAAGAACGGAACCGACGTTCAATACGTCAACGGCGGCGATTGGATTTCTCCCGAGCCTCTGCATCCTCTGCGCGACGGACACATCACCGTTGCCCGTCACCTCTCCGCCGAGCTGAAGCGGCTCTGGAAGCTCTGATGAACGCCTTTCTCTACGTGGGCGGAGAAATCCGTCCCGAGGGGATCACCGAGCGCCCCGCAGAGGGAGATCTGGTGATCGCAGCCGACGCGGGCTACCACAACGCCCGTCGTCTTGGCGTCACTCCCTCGATTCTGGTGGGGGATCTGGATTCCTTCGGCAACGGGGAGATCCCCGCCGAGGTGGAGCTGATCCAACACCCTCCCGAAAAGGACTACACCGATACCCAGCTTGCCCTGGAGCTTGCGCTGGAGCGCGGAGCAACGTCCCTCACCTTCATTGGAGGACTTTCGGGCAGACTGGATCACACCCTTTCCAATCTGGCGGTGCTGGAATACCTGCGCGCAAAAAAGCGCCCCGCCATCTTCACCGACGGCGCCAACCGTGTTCGCTTTCTGCGAAACGACAGCGCCCTGATCCCCCGTTCCCAAGCCTTTCGGTATCTTGCCCTCATTGCCGCCGACGAGCGGGTGCGCGGCGTGGACGTGGAGGGCTGCAAATACCCTTTGAAAAACGCCACCCTCACCCGTTTGCAGCAGTACGCCGTTTCCAATGAGATCACGGGCAACTGCGCCTTTGTTGCCGTGAAGCGCGGCGGACTCTGGATCGTGGAAAGCGCGGAGGGGCAGACCGAGCTTTGAAAGCACAAATTATATTGAAACGGAGATCGTTTTCGGCGAATCCGCAAGTATTACCGGAAAGGATGTGTTCTGACCATGCTGTTAAAAACCAAGGAAGAATGGCTGACGCAATATCAAAGCCGTTGCGACCAAAAAGAGCTGACTCTTTTGGGCGCCGCCTATGACATTCTCAAGGGAAACACCATTGAAGCTCCGGATGCCCCTTGGGGGCCCGATCCCGTGATCTCCCCTTGGATGGGAGAAAAGGCGGGCATTTGGAACTGGGATTCCGCCTTTCACGCCATTACCGTGAGCCGCTATGATGAGCGACTGGCAAAAAGCTGCGTGGATTCCTTTGTAAAATTCATGCTCCCCAACGGTCTGCTCCCCGACGTGATCCGCATCGGCGGCAACGTGGTGGATAATTTCAGCAAGCCCCCCGTGATGGCTTGGGCGGTGCAAACGGTGTTTGAACGCACCCGCGATATGGATTTTCTGCGCCGCAACTATCAAGCCCTTGAGAAAAACGCAGGCTTTTGGGAACGCTACCGCATGGACAGAGGTCTGTTTTTCAACTCGGCGCAAAAAGACCCTTACGCCAAGAACTCCCTGCATCCCCGCTATGAGTCGGGCTGGGACAACTCTCCCCGATGGGACAACGGCATCGTGAATCTGTGGGGGATCGACCTGAACTGCTATATGGCGCTCTTCTACCGCTCTATGGCAAAGATGGCGCGCTACTTGGGTCTGGACGGCAGAGAGTGGCAGAGAAAAGAGGGAGAGCTTGCCCGCTTGATCGAGCAATGGCTGTTCGATGAGTCTCAGCAGGTTTATACCGACTTAGACCGTCAAACCGGTGAATTTTCCCACGTGCTGTCTCCCTCCTCCTTCCTGCCTTTGTTTGTTGGCGTTGCCTCTCAGGCGCACGCCGACGCCATGCATAAGCTGGCGCGGGACCCCAAAAAATTCTACCCCGCCATGCCGTCGGTCACCTACGATTCCCCCTTCTTCTCCCAATCCTACTGCCGCGGTCCCTCATGGCTCCATGTGGGCTACTTCGCGGTGCAGGGCTTATGGGATTACGGCTTCACGGAAACCGCCTTGGAAATTCGCAGATACCTGCTGGACATGGTGTACGACGAGCTTCCCAACGGCTTGTTTGAAAATTACGACCCCATTTCGCGAAAGGGCGGAAGCAATCCCACCTTCTCCTGGAGCGCGGCATTCGTGATCGAATTGATCCTGATGAACACAGACCGATAAAAAACCAACAAAGGAGACAGCGCGGGCGGCATCGCTCTGATCACTATGAGATCACGGTGGAGGAGTTGGAGGATCCCTTGGTGATCGACAACATCGTTCAAAACAAAGTGGATCGAAAACAGCTGGATGCCCTGCAAGCGGGCAACACCCTGACAGCAAGCGTTCGGCTCGACAATCGCGGCAACCAAAAGCTTGTGTTTCTTTCTCACGGAGACGATCCTCTGCTCCCCTATGAGGTTTATCTGCGTGAGCATACCGCCAACAACACCGTTGGGATCGTGGTTTGCTCATGCATCACGGTTTTGGGCATTGGAATGATCATTGGATCGCTCCTCCTCTACCGCGCGAATCTCCGCCGATATCAGCGCGGCGGACTCTGGATCGTAGAGAGCGCGGAACGGTAGATTCCCTCCCCCACAATCCGCCTCATTTCATCGGTAACGCTTCCCATAGAAGCTCCCGATAAACAAATTTAAAAACAGAAAGGCGAAATCGGTATGTCATTTTTGTATTTTCTGGAAGGACTTCGCAATCCCGTTCTGGATGCCATCTTCTCCGTGATCACTCTGTGCGGTGAGGAAACGGTGTTCATGGCGGTGGGCATGATTGTGTTTTGGTGCTTCCACAAGTTCCAAGGATATTTTCTCCTTTGCACGGGCTTTGTTGGAACGGTGATGAACCAGTTCCTCAAAATGGTCTGTCGCGTTCCTCGCCCTTGGATCAAGGATCCCAAATTCACCATTGTGGAATCTGCCAGGGAGGCAGCCACGGGCTATTCCTTCCCCAGCGGTCACACGCAAACCTCGGTAGGGCTCTTTGGCGGCATTGCCAGAAGCAATCGGGGATGGGGACTGCGGTCCGCCATGATCGCGCTCTGCGTGCTGGTTCCGCTTTCCCGTATGTATTTGGGCGTACACACCCCCGCCGACGTTGGCGTTTCCATTGCCGTGGCGCTTTTGCTCATCTTCGTTGGCTACCCCCTCTTCCAAAAAGCAGAGCAATCCCCCCGTGTGATGTACATCATCCTTGCCGTTCTCACAGCCCTCATGGCTGCCTACCTCTGCTTTATCTGCTGTTGGCAGTTCCCCGAAAGCGTTTACGCTCCCGAAAACATTCACAATCTCCATTCGGCACAGAAAAACGGCTTCACCCTGATGGGCTGTATGCTGGGATTGTGGTTCGTTTACGTGGTAGATCTGAAATGGACCCACTTTGAAACCAAGGCGGTTTGGTGGGCGCAGATTTTGAAGGCGGTTGGCGGTCTCGCTCTGGTGCTTGCCGCCAAGGAGCTGCTCCGCTTCCCTCTGGATGCCATTCTTGACGCCGACTCCTGGGCGCGTCTGATCCGCTATTTTCTCATGGTGGTTGTGGGCGGCGTGCTTTGGCCCATGACCTTTGGCTTTTTCTCCCGTCTCGGAACCAAAAAAGGAGGACAATAACTTATGGAATTCAACGTAAACCATCCCATTCTCTATATTGTTGTTGGCGCCATCATCGCGCTGGTGCTGGGGCAATCGGTCTTCTTCCTGCTTCGCGCCATGAAGCGAGCGAAGGAGCTGGGCATCTCCAACGACACGCTGAAAAAAACCATCAGCTCGGCGGCAATCTTCACCGTAGCCCCCGCCGTTGCGGTGCTGGTTGGCGTGGTAGCTCTCTCCAAGAGCCTTGGCGTGGCGCTTCCCTGGCTGCGCCTTTCGGTAATCGGCTCCATCACCTATGAAACGGTTGCCGCGGGAAACGCGCTGGAGGCAGCAGGCATGGGCGCGGGAACCACCGTTACCGATCCATCCGTTTTCATCACCATCGCGTGGGTGATGACCGTTGGCATTGCCGCGGGACTCATTCTGGTTCCCTTTGTAACCAAAAAGCTCCAGAGCGGGCTTTCTCAGGTGGGAATGAAGGACAAAAAGTGGGGTGAGATCTTCAACAACGCCATGTTCCTCGGCATGATCTCCGCCTTCCTTGGCTACGTTTTCTGCGACGTTGGTCTGGTAGTGAAGGGAGACACCTCGGGGCTGATCCCCGTTTGCGTGATGGCGGTTTCCGCCGTTGTGATGGCGATTTGCGGACTGATCGCCACCAAAGCCAAAATCCGTTGGCTCACCGACTACGCCCTGCCTCTCAGTCTCGTAATCGGCATGGCGTCGGCAATTCCCTTCACCGCGCTTCTGGGAGGTTAATCGTATGAAAAAAAATGAAATGACCTATATGGAAAGTGTTCACCGCTACGGTCGCATCTGGGGTATTGCCGTTGGCGTTGTGCTTTTGCTGTTTCCCTTTCTGCTTTCCCTGATTTTCCGCACCGCTCCCAATTTCAGCGTGCTGTGGAAGGGAATTCTCGCCACCGCGCCCATGTACTGGGCGGTGGGGATCGTTGAGATCTTTACCTACGTTCCCATGCTTGGGGCGGGAGGCACCTATCTTTCCTTTGTAACGGGTAACATCTCCAATTTGAAGCTGCCCTGCGCCATCGACGCCATGGAGCGCGCAGGCGTGAAGGCATCCGATGAGGAGGGAGAGGTAATCTCCACCATCTCCATCGCGGTATCCAGCATCGTTACCACGCTGATCATTGCAATCGGCGTGATCTGCATCGTGCCGCTGACCCCCGTTCTGGAGTCTCCCGTTCTGGAGCCCGCCTTTGATATGATTCTGCCCGCCCTCTTCGGAGGACTTGCCGTTGTCTTCATTTCCAAAAATCTGAAGCTTTCGATCGCGCCGATCCTTTTGATGCTGGCGCTCTTCATCTTCGTTCCCGCCCTCAATGCCTCCACCGTTGGCATTATGGTTCCGGTTGGCGTGCTGTTCACCGTTGCCGTGGCGCGGATTCTCTACAAGAAGGGAGTGCTTTGATATGTGGATCCTCTTGACTATTTTGGGAGCAGTCCTTCTGTTTCTTGCGATCATTCTTCTGCGCGCTGCCGCCTTTCGTCCTCTGCCCCAGCCAAAGGTCTCCCAAGAGTCGGTGGACTTTTCCCAAGAGCGGGCGGTGGACTGTCTACGAGAGCTGATTCGCTGCAAAACCGTTTCTCACCGCGATCCCGCTCTGGAGGACGATTCCGAATTTGAAAAACTGATCCAAGCCCTCCCCACCCTCTATCCCAACGTGGCGGCTGCCTGCGAGTTGACAAGACTTCCCGACAGAGGTCTGCTCTACCGATGGAGGGGACAAACCGACGGCGCGCCCGCCGTGATGATGGCACACTACGACGTAGTTCCCGCCACCTCTCTCGACGCTTGGGAGGAGCCTCCCTTTGAGGGCGTGATCCGCGACGGTCGCCTTTGGGGTCGGGGAGCGCTGGACACCAAGGTCACCTTCAACGGCATCCTCTTTTCCGCCGACCATCTGATCGGCGAGGGCTTTGTTCCCCAATGCGACGTCTATTTCGCCTTTTCGGGCGGCGAGGAGGTGAACGGCAAGGGCGCCTCCAACATTGTGGACTACTTTGCGGAGCATGGCATTGAGCCCTCCTTTGTGCTTGACGAGGGCGGTGCCGTGGTGGAGAACGTTTTCCCCGGTGTGAAGCAGCC
>SVSC01000057.1 GCA_015064525.1 Oscillospiraceae bacterium | reverse complement strand
TAACGTATTAAGTTTTATTTGAACTGCGGAAAACCCTTATAAATCAAGGGATTTAAGGTGGGAGGTTCCAAAGTGACTACAAAATTTCGAGTCACGCCTCTTCGACCACTTGAGTACTTCTCCGTATATAAAATTGCTTTCAAGCATAACTGCCTGACCTATATATTATATCACACTCATGTTCAAAATGCAATAGTTTTTTGAAATATTTTTCGGTTCTTTTTTTATTTTTTTGAGCGATGCAGTCTTTATCCATGAACGGTTTTATGCCTTAAAAGTCTGTTTTTTGTTTGAATTTCCTTGCATTTTCCATATTATTTTCGCAAAAGCGGCGTTTCGTTGGATGAAAACGAAACGCCGCTTGGATGTTTTATTGCTTCACAGAAAATTGATAGATCGTGGTGTGCTCGTATGTCTCGCCCGGCTCAAGGATCACGTTGGTGAAATTTGAGTGATTTACGCTATCGGGCATTTTCTGGGTCTCCAAGCAGAATGCGATCTGCGGGTTCTGAGGCAAGCCGCCCTTGAAGGGATGCTCGGCATTGGTTAGGAAATTTCCCGTGTAGAACTGAACGCAGGGCTGGTTGGTGAACACCTTCATGATTCTGCCGCTGTTGGGTTCATAAACCTCAACCCGCAGAACAGGCTCCTTGGTTTCTCCGCCCGCAAAGCAGAAGCAATGGTCATAGCCGCCCGCAATCTTCAGATCCTCATTATCGGCGAGAAAATCTCTGCCAATGGTTTTGGGCTCTCGGAAATCAAAGGGGGTTCCTGCCACGGAACGAATCTCACCCGTTGGAATCAGAGTATCGTCGGTGGGCAGATAGGCGTCTGCATCCATCTGCAGCACGTGGTCATAGATCTTTCCCGATGCGTAGCCGCCCAAGTTGAAATAGACGTGATTGGTGAGGTTCACGGGGGTTTTTCGGTCGGTGGTGGCTTCGTAGCGAATGGAAAGCGCGTTGGAAGTCAGCAAGGAGTAGGTGACGGTAACGTATAGATTTCCGGGGTAGTTCTCTTCCCCATCCTCTGAATGCAGCGTCAGGATCAAGTGAGGCTCGTCGCCGTCCACAGCCTTCACGTTCCACATACGGTGAGAATACCCCACCTTACCGCCGTGCAACGAGTTGGGACCGTTGTTGATAAACAGCCGATAGGTTTCGCCATCCAGCGTGAAGCGACCTCTTGCGATGCGATTGCCGGTTCTGCCGATCAGAGCCCCTTGATAGCCGTCTCCGAGGACGTAATCTCTGAGGGAATCGTAACCGCCAACAACGTCGGAATGTCTGTTATACTTATCGGGAACGCTAATTCTCATAATGGCGCCGCCGAACTCGCAAACAGAAACCTCCATGCCTGCGGCATTCTTCATGGTGTAGTAGTAAACCTGCTGTTGATCAATGGAACCGAAATAATGCTTTGTAATCATTTGGTTTAACTCCTTTCCAAAGCCTTAGTCATCGTAGCCATTGGGATTTTGAGCCTGCCAGTTTGCAAGATCGCGGCACATATCTTCAATGTTGTATTCCGCTCTCCAGCCCAGCACCTCGTATGCCTTCTTGGGATCGGCATAGCAGGTGGCGATATCACCGGGGCGACGGTCAACGATCTTATAGTTTACAGTCAAGCCGGATGCTTTTTCATATGCCTTCACAATTTCAAGCACAGAATACCCGGTTCCCGTGCCGATATTGAAATGCTCCACACCGGTCACCTTTGCGGCGCGTTCCAGAGCCTTCAGATGCGCTTTTGCCAGGTCAACAACGTGGATGTAGTCTCTCACGCCTGTTCCGTCCTTGGTGTCATAGTCACTGCCGTACACGGAAAGGAAGGGCAACTGACCCGCGGCAACCTTGGCAACGTAGGGCAACAGATTGTTGGGAATGCCCTTGGGATTTTCACCGATCAGACCGCTCTTGTGGGCGCCGATGGGGTTAAAATACCGAAGAATCGAAACGCTCCACTCGTTGTCGGAAACCCAAAGATCCTTCAGAATGCGCTCGATCATCAGCTTGGTTTCGCCGTAGGGATTGGTGGTGGAAAGCGGGAAGTCCTCGCGGATCGGAACGGTTTTCGGCATGCCGTAAACCGTTGCGGAGGAGCTGAACACAATGCGCTTTGCGTTGTATTTCCCGAGCAAGTTGACCAGATTGAAGGTGCTGATCAGGTTATTGCTGTAATAACGAATGGGCTGAGAAACCGACTCTCCAACCGCCTTCAAGCCCGCAAAATGAATTGCGGAATCAATGTCGGGGTTCTCCGCAAAAACCTTTTCCAAGGCGGCGGCATCGCAAAGATCCACCTCATACGCGCGGAACTCCTTCCCTGTGATCTGACGGATGCGCTCCAGCGACTTGGGAGAGCTATTGATATAGTTGTCAACGATAACGATATCGTAGCCCGCGTTCAACAATTCAACAGACGTGTGCGATCCAATAAATCCGGCACCACCGGTTACCAAAATAGACATTTCAATTACCTTCCCTTAAATGTATTTGCTATAAAATTACGTACTCAAATCAATCTTCCCACAAAGCAGAAGGATATTCTCCCGCTTCGATCATTTCGCTGATCGCAGCCTTCACGCGAGCCTTATCCTGGGGATAAGTGACTCCCTGCCAAACCGCCGTGGTAGGCAAAACACGAACGTCGCACAGCCCGCGATCCTTCTGCGACTGAACTGCAAAGGGGAGATAAAACTCGGATTTCAAGGGATTATCCTTGCAATTTGCGTAGAATTTCGTGAATTCCGACTCCAGATCCCGAAAGATCTCAGGCGTGAAGCCCCAACAGTTCATAGACACGATTGTTTCAAAGGGAAGCTCGGTCCACGTTGAACCGTCATCCTCCAAAAACGCCGCGCAGTCTTCCCTTTTCTCAATTTTTGTTCGCTCGGTAACGCGCTCCAGCATTCCGTTGGCATCTACCTGACAAACCCCTCTGGACACCGTTCCGTTTTCGGTTAAGGTGTTTCCAATCGAAAAGCCAACCATACAATGATGCGCCACTCCGTTTGATGTACTTGCGGTTTTCAAATGCTCTGCCAAACGAACGAAGGTATCTCTTCCGTAGAAGTCATCGGCGTTGATGACCGCGAAGTTTTCCCGAACCGCGTTTCTGGCACAGTAGATGGCGTGTCCCGTTCCCCATGGCTTGGTTCTGCCTTCGGGCAACGTTAACCCCTCGGGAAGATCATTCACCTCCTGGAATACGTAGGAAACATTGATCTTCTTTGCAATACGGTTTCCGATCGTTTCTCGAAACAACTCCAGATTTTCTTTTTTGATAATGAAAACAACCTTATCAAAGCCCGCTCGAATGGCATCGTAAACCGAGAAATCAATGATAAAGCTTCCTCCTTCGGTCATGGGATCCAATTGCTTGAGTCCGCCGTAACGGGAGCCGAGCCCCGCCGCCAGTATGACAAGTGTCATTTGAAAACGCTCCTTTGTCAGTTAATCTTTTAACAGCTATATTATACAGGAAAGTGCAGGAAAAGTAAAGGGGTTTCCGAAAAATACTGTGAAAATTTCTCTTTTTTCAAATGCTTTTTCTCTTTTTTCATGCTATTTACACGATCTTTTAAATTTTACAAAAAAATTACGAAAACGATATTGACAAATCCTTAACATTCCGCTATAATTGTATCAAATGAGACAGTTTGGAGGAAATATGATTCTATCAGAAAAGGAATTGCAGGAGCTTCGGCGGCATCCGATCTTTGCCGAGGCGTCTCCCTTTCACATCCGCAACGCTCTGGAAAATTACGGAGCCGGGAAACGGGTATTCCGCGACGGCGAGAGCTTAACCGCTCCGGGGGATCCACCTCTCGTTGGTTTTCTTCTGTCGGGACGCGCTACCGTTAGCACTGCCGATGTCGGTCGCTCCGTGATCCTGCGTTTTTTGCGGGCGGGTGACGTTTTCGGTATTGCGGGACTATTCTCCACGGATGCGTCCGTCAGCAGAATGGTTTCCAAGGGCGACTGCAAATGTATTCTGTTTTCGGAGCGGGCGATCCTTGAGCTTCTGGAGGTTGACAGTGCTTTCCGAAAATCCTACGTTGCGTTTCTCACCGGTCGAATTCGATTTCTGAATAAAAAGATCGAATATCTCACGGCGGGAAGCGCGGAACGCAGGCTGGCGCTGTATCTTGCTTCTCTGGGGGGCTGCGAGGTTTGCCTGACAGAATCAATCACTTCCCTATCCGAGCTTCTCAATCTTGGGCGCGCCTCACTGTATCGCGCGTTTGAACGTCTTTGTGCGGATGGCTTTCTCGTGAAAAACGGAAAAAATCTTGTCATAAAGAATGCCGATGCCATGCTGGCAGCCTACAAAAATTAACCACTCAAGAAAGGAAACAACAACTATGAAACTCCGTGTACTTGCCATGCTTTTCGCGTTTGCCATGCTCATATCCCTCACCTCTTGCTTTGCGGATCTGAGGGGAGATCAAAATTCCCCCGATAACTCGGACAATGCCGCCACCAAAACACCGATCAAGGTTTATACCCTCAACGGAACCACGGGCTTTGGAATGGCAAAGCTGATGGAGGATGCAGCCAACGGCGCGTTCTCTAACGTGGAGTATTCCTTCCGCGTGGAAAGCGACGCCTCCAACGTTCTGGCAGCGCTCACCTCCGGAACTGCCGATATCGCGGCGCTGCCCACCAATGCGGCATCCACGATCTACAACAAGACCAAGGGGGGCGTGAAAATTCTCGCCATCAACACGCTGGGCTGCCTCTTCCTTTTGAACACGGGCAGTACCGCCGTTTCCTCCATTGCGGAGCTTGGCGGAAAAACGGTTTATGCGCCAGCGCAGAACCCCACCTTTATTCTTACCTACCTTTGCCTTCAAAATAATCTGACAGTGGTAGACCATGAAAATCCCGCCGCCAACGAGGTGTTTATTGATTCCACCTCCTACGCACAGCCTGCCACCCTTCGCGATGCGGTTGCATCGGGCGCTGTGGAGCTTGCCGTTTTGCCCGAGCCGATGGTTACCATTGCGATAAACAGCGGAAAAAAAGCAGGGGTTGAAGTGAAAAAGCAGGTAGATCTGACTTTGGAATGGGATCAGCTTCCCAACAAGGAAAACACGCTGGTGCAGGGCTGCGTTGTGGTTCGCTCCGACTTTTTGGAAAAAAATCCACAGGCGGTTGCCGAATTTCTTACCGCTTATGAGGCATCCATCAATTATCTGAATGAAAACGTGGAGCAGTCCGCAGCACTGATCGCCAAGCACGGTATCTTTGCCAACGAGGCTGTTGCCAAGCAGGCAATTCCCTATTGTAACGTGAAATACGTTGACGGCACCGAAATGAAGTCTGCTGTGGCTGCTTATCTGGAAATTCTGAGCGGGATCAATCCCCAATCCATTGGCGGAAAGCTCCCCGAGGATAATTTCTACTTTCTTGGATGAAGCGCTTTTCAAAACCCGCGCGAATTGTGTTCGCGGTGATCTTCTGGATTCTTGTCTGGGAGATCGCCGCCCGCGCCATTGATAATGTATTGCTGTTCCCATCCCCTTCCGCGGTGCTGGTTGCTCTTTGGGGACTGCTGAAAACAGAGCAGTTCTACCGCATTACGGGAACCTCTCTTTGGAACGTGTTATCCGGAATCCTTTTTGCTCTTTTGTTGGGAGGAATTTGGGCAACGGTAACCCACTGTATAACACTTCTTCGTGACCTCACGGTTCCGCTGATGACGGTTGTGAAGGCTACTCCTGTGGCATCCTTTATTGTTCTTCTCATGATCTTTGTGGGAGCCTCTCGCGTTCCCACGCTAATCACCTTTTTGATCGTGCTTCCCGTTGTTTGGACAAATCTGGATGAGGGCTTGCGCCGCAGAGATCCTCAATTGATTGAGGTTGCGCGGGTGTACCGCTTTTCTGCTTTCAAAAAGCTGCGATACCTTACCCTCCCCTCCATAAAGCCTTATTTCATTTCTGCCTGCCGCACCTCCCTGGGGCTTGCGTGGAAGGCAGGAATTGCCGCAGAGATCATTGCGAATCCGAGAAACTCAATCGGAACCATGATTGGCAGTGCCAAGCAATATCTGAATACAGAGGAAATGTTTGCCTGGACGCTTACGGTCATTCTTTTGAGTTTGCTCATCGAATCGGGCTTTGTTGCGCTTTTGAACCGCTTTGAAAGGAAAAACGTAGGAAGGAGGCGGATGACTTGCTCCAAATAAAAGATCTTTCTTTTTCTTACCCCTCCAACACGCCCGTATTCGCCGGCCTCAACCTGGATCTGCAAAAGGGGGAGCGCCTGGCTGTTATGGGACCGTCGGGATGCGGTAAAAGCACGCTGCTCTCTTTGATTGGCGGTCTGCTCAAGCCGACAAGTGGAAGTATCACAAATCATTTTCAAAAAATTGCTTTTGTATTCCAAGAGCCAAGACTATTTCCATGGCTCACCGTTCGGGAAAATCTTGAGACGGTATTGAACAGCAAGGCAGACGTTGGCAGAATTCATGAGGCACTGGAGGCAGTTGGACTGGTAGATTGCGAGGAGTTATTTCCAGAGGAGCTTTCCGGCGGAATGAAAAGCCGTGTATCTCTTGCGCGCGCGATGCTCTACGGAGGCGATTTGTTCCTTTTGGACGAGCCCTTTGCCGCATTGGACGAAGCGCTGAGACGGGATCTGATCGGACAGCTGAAGGTCTATCTTTCCCAAAACGAAGCCGCTGCAATTTTCGTAACTCATCAAAAGGAGGATGCGGAAGCATTTGCTAATCGTTGCTTCATGCTTTCGCCCCGTGAAAAAACAGAATCTTTGTAAACTTTTTTCGTTGGATTGTCAAAAAATAGGTTTTGAGTTGACAATCCGATAAAACTGTGCTAAAATAGAAAGGTACGCAGTTACATTAAAGCGAAAAGGATGATTGATTTTGAAAAAATTTTCTATCTACGGTCTGTTTCATAATAAGCGGCTCGATTCGGAGGACGTTCTAAAGGAGGATACCACACCAACGCTGAAGCGTTTTTTCAAGCTTTTGGGGCGGTATTTCTGGAAGATCGTATCCTTGAATCTGATGATGCTGTTGATGGTGATTCCGCTGATTTTGGCGGTTTACCTATACTTGGTAATCAACAAGACCCCCTCTGCGTTGCACCCGATTTTTTCGCAGATCTACGGCGCCAATCTGATCCAATCCACGCCTGAGAGCAGCTTTCTTTTGGATCTCTTCGGACCGCAGGTTCAGATTCCCGCCTACCACAGCACGGGAACCTACGTTGGCATTGGCATTTGCATTGCCTTTGCGGTGCTGACATTTGGCTGGCAGAATGTTGGATCCACCTATATTCTCCGATCCTTTGTGAGGGGTGAGCCGGGATTTATGCTTTCCGACTATTTTCACGCCATCAAGCGCAATTTCCGTCAAGGCTTTTTCCTGGGACTTCTGGATGCGGCAATCCTCTTTTTCCTGTTCTTCAACATTTCCTTTTATTGGGATCAGATGGGAACCTTTCAAACCGATTTTATGTTCCTTTCCAATGCCGCGCTGTTGGTGCTGTATTTCTTCATGCGTTTCTACATTTACCACCTGCTCATCACCTTTGAGCTTTCCATCATGAAAATTCTGAAAAATGCCCTGATCTTTGTGATGCTGGGAATCAAACGGAATTTGATGGCGGCGCTGGGAATGCTTCTGCTCACCGCGATGGTTGTGGTACTGATTGCTTTTGTTACGTATCTGTTCGGATTAAATATGATCCCCATCCCGCTGATGCTCACGCTGTTCTTTTACATGGGCGCCACAGCGTTTATGTCATCCTATGCGGCATATCCGATCATTGATCGGTATATGATCGCACCTTTTGTAAAACAAAATCAAGAAGAATCGGAGGAGACTTAAAGCAGTCTCCTCCCTTTTTATCCTCGCCCAATCAATTGACTCACCGTCACGGGCTCGTATCCCAATTCCAAAAGCTTCGGAAGAAACAGCTCCAATGCCTCCGGCGTTTTGCTTTTGGCAACGTAATCGTGGAGCAAAACGATATCCCCGGGGCGAATCCGCTCCAAAACGGTTTTTGCGATTTGGTTGGCATCACGCACCTCCCAGTCTCTGGTGTCCACGCTCCAAAGGATCAGCGAATACTCCCCTGTTTCCGAGCAATTCAACACCCCGTCATTCAAAAACCCCTCGGGCGGACGAAAAAGTCGGGGACGGTAAGAGCAGATGTCCCACAGCGCTTTTTCACAGTCCTTCAATTCGGTTTCCAGTGTGGCTTGCGCCATATGCTGTAATCGAGTATGAGAAAAGGTATGATTTCCGATCTCATGTCCTCTGCGCGCAACCTCTTTCGCCGCTTCGGGGTATCTTGTCACGTTTACGCCGATCATAAAAAAGGTAGCGCGCACGCCGTAGCGATCCAGAATATCCAAAATTCGCTTGGTTTGTGAGGGATGCGGACCGTCATCAAAGGTCAAGGCGATCTGCAAAGAGTTGGTCTTGTCGGTGCGATAGGTTGGCGCTACCGCCCTGACGTTCGTCATGAATCCGTTTGAGATACAACCGAGCAAGAGAACGATCGCAATGCCCTTTCGCAACCGATTATTCCGCAGTCCTTGCATCGGTTTTTCCTGTTAATTCGTCCAATGTGCCGAAGCGGTAGCCCTCATCCTTGGCGCATTGGATCACATCCTTTAAGATACGCGCATTCACCTCGGAGGTTGGATGCAGAAGCATCACCTCTCCGTTGTGAAAATTTTCAGTAATGATCTTTTTTGCCGTAGCATCCGGCATTTGCTTGGCATTGTCCCAATCGGGATATGCAAAGCTCCAAAAAATGGTTTGATATCCGTTTTTCTTTGCATTTTCCATATTATTTTGACTGAAACGTCCTTCGGGCGGACGATAGTAACGGCTCAATTCCACGCCGAGCTTTTCCCTGTAAAGTTGCTCAAGCTCCTGCAGCTCCTTCAGAAAGCCGGCTTCGTCGGCGCCGCTCATATCCTTGTGCCGAACGGTATGATTGCAAACGGTATGCCCTTCCTCAACCATGCGTCTCACAAGATCGGTGTTTTTCACAATCAGATTGCCAAGTATAAAGAACGCAGCGGGAATTCTTTCCTCGTTCAGCGTATCCAAAATTTTTGCGACGTTGCCGTTTTCATATCCCGCATCAAAGGTTAAATAGATTACCTTGTCCGCATCCTCCTGCGAAGCGTGGCGATGGTCGATATAGTAGCCGTCATATTTCTCCACAAATAACAGCTCCTGCCCTGCCCTTGGTTGGACATGATCCTTTTCATGAACGCAGTACCAATTGTGAACCGTCCCTGCGGCAGAAGCGTTTGAAGTTAACGCTATCCCCAGAAGAATAAACGCAAGACAACCCGTTATTTTTCGGTAAATACTTATTTTTCTCATGTTGACCTCCTCATATATTCTTACGAAAACAGTATGAAACGACTTTCATCGGAAAACACAAAGAAAAATGCCACAAGCTTTGAAAATGCTTCCTATTGACAAAACCGTTGGAAAGGTATATAATAAAGACAGCTTTGAAAAAGGAGATCTGCGAATGGATGGTAAAAAAAGGATTTTGATTGCAATGAGTGGCGGTGTGGACTCCGCAGTTGCCGCAATGATGATCAAGCAAAGCGGAGCGACTTGCGCCGGAGCGAACATGAGGCTTCACAACAAAACCGATGCCGAGGGAGCTTGTGGGTCGGGTGAGGATGCCGCCGACGCGGAAAAGGTTGCATCGGCTTTGAATATCCCTTTTTTTGCGCTTGATTTTTCCTCTGATTTTGAAAAAAATGTGATTCTTCCCTTTGTAACCGCCTACGAAAACGGCAGAACTCCCAACCCATGCATTGAATGTAATCGCTTTTTGAAATTTGACCGTTTTCTGAAGGAAGCGTTGAGTCGTGGGTTTACGCACATTGCAACGGGGCATTATGCCAGGATTGATTTCGACGCTTCCCGCAATCGCTATCTTCTGAAAAAGGCAGCGGATCTCACCAAGGATCAGAGCTACGTGCTGTGGACCATTCGGCAGGAGCAGCTTGCACATATTCTCTTTCCTCTTGGTGACATGACAAAGGCGGAGGCGCGACAGCTCGCCGAAGAAAGCGGACTTGCTGTGGCGCACAAAAGCGACAGTCAGGATATTTGCTTTGTTCCCGACGGCAAGTATGCCGATTTTGTGGAGCGTTACCGCGGAACAACCTTTCCCGCGGGAGAATTCCGCGCACAGGACGGAAGGGTTTTGGGCTATCATCGCGGGATTATTCGCTACACCATCGGACAGAAAAAGGGGCTCGGGCTGGTGTTGCCCGAACCGCTCTACGTATCTGCCATCCATGCGGAGGATAACAGCATCACCCTATCCCCCTCTGAGGGTCTCTTTTCCACCACGCTGACCGCAACCCATATCAATTTGATCTCTGTTCCCCGCATTGAGGGCGCGGTGCGCTTGAAGGCAAAGGTGCGCTACCGTCATACCGAGGAGTGGGCAACGGTAACGCAACCCACGCCCGATACCCTTCGTGTGGAGTTTGATCAGCCTCAACGCGCCATCACCAAGGGACAGTCCGTGGTTCTTTATGACGGTGACGTTGTGGTTGGAGGCGGAATTATTTCATAATCTGTAAACAGAATGCAAAAAACAGCAAGAGCGGAGCTTGGTTTCTCCGCTCTTGCTGTTTTCTCAGTAGAAAAGCTCGATATATTTTTTTACATAGGATACCATCTTGCTTCGGATATATCCCAGATTCTTCCGCAAAAATTCCTTTGCCTTGAAATTATCGTCACCGTACTTATCCAGGATCAGAAGGAAGGTGTCCGCCATCTTTTTTTCGCCTGCAATTTCCAACGCTTTGCAGAGCGCCAAAAGATTTTCGCGGGGCGCTTCCCGAAACAGTTTCCAGCAGCCCGAATCTGCGGTATGCTCACCGAGATCGAAGAGAACCTTGTAGGCAACCAAGGGCTTGTAAACGCTTCGATAGCCAAAGGTGTCCTCCTCGCGTTGGAGCAGATCGCTTTTCCAAAGCTCTTCTTCGGATTCCGCCAACTGGGAAAGCAGAAAGGTCATGCGATCGTTCACCATGGAGAATTTCAGCTTTTCCACGGGAATGTTCCGCTTTTTCTCTCTGTCAAACAAGAAGAAATTGGGATAGGTGTCTCTGGAAAGATACCAGTACAAGAAGCATAGCCCCGCAACCACCAGCATCAAAATCGCGCAGATCACATTCAGCACCAGCTTATAGGTGTAATTCGCTTTTGGTACGGCAATGGCAAATACAAGAATCGCGCACACCAAAAAAATAACGCCAACAGCCAAAAGGATCATAGGCAGAAATCTTTTCCAATTCATTTTTGTATGAAACACCCCTTCCGCAACGGCACCGTATTCCAAGCAACGGCGCCAAAGATATCTGTCACCTTATCATTATATCACAGGAATCACACGATTGCAATAGGCATTTTCCTTTTTTTAAAAATATTTTACGGAAAATGCAAGGTTTTTCAACCGAATTGCCGGTATGAGTCACTTCTTTTGCTGCTTGCACCAGATCTTCATCACCAGGGTGTGAGGCAACAATTTCGTGAAGAAAACCTGCGCGCGAACCGAAGCGCCGCAAACCGAAACGTCCTTCCCTTTTTTCATATCCCGCAAGGCTCGCTTGATCACCTGCTCGGAGGTGAAGAACTTATTGTAGTAGACAATGGTATCGTCCTTCACGGCGTGATCAAAAAACTCGGTTTTAACCCATCCGGGACAAACCGCCATCACCTTGATTCCGCGGGACTTCAGCTCCACGTTCAAGGCGCGGCTGAAGCTGAGCACAAACGCCTTGGTGGCGCCGTAGACTCCGATATAGGGTACGGGCTGGAAGGAGGAAAGCGAATCCAGCTGATAGATCTCTCCCCCCTCCTTCATGAAGGGCAGCGTAACATACGTCATAGCAACGTATGCCTTATCATTGAGATCAATCATCTTCATCATCACGTCCAGCTCGGTGTCGGTAAATTTTCCAAAGCGACCAAAGCCGCTGGCGTTCATGAGAACGGCAACCTCCGGCTGTTCAGCCTCCAGCATACTCCGATATGCCTCAATGCTTTCCTCTCGGGTTAAATCCAGAGAAATGGGGCGTATCTTGGTTTCCACCTCGTTTTGAAGCGCCTCCAAGCGATTGGCGCGGCGCGCGATCACCCAAATCTCATCCAACTGCTTTGCGCGGCTGATCTGCAACACAAATTCCTTCCCCATTCCCGAGGAAGCGCCGGTTACAACTGCGATTTTCATTTCATCGTCTCCTCTCTCACAGAATGATATGCACGGGAAGTCCCTTATGATAGAGCGTGTTGGGCTCACCCTCGATCAGAGGTAGCAAATACGCGCAGCAGGCATCGGTAACATGATTGCCCTCTGCGTTGATAAAGGCATCGTCCACGGTTCGGATCTTGTTGGCGATCTCGCAAACATCGGCTGAGTCGAATGCAACGGCATAGGGCTCGGTGGAGATCCGTTGGATCAGCATCATCTGTCCCGTCACGCCCTCCAACGCCGCCTTGATCGCGGATCTTCCAACACCCACCGATTCACGAAGGTCGGTTTCGGAGGCCAGATGGGACGCGCATCTTTGCGGCAGGTTCAATTCGATGGATCGAACCTTGCAGCCCAACTCCGACTTTACCGCAAGCTCCAGCGCCTTGCCGGTTCCTGCCAGATAAGCGTGACCAAAGGCATCCTTGGCGCCGCTCTGGGTTCCCTCTCCAACGTAGCTTCCGTTGGCAAAGCGGATACCTTCGGAAACCGCCACAACCACATTGGGATGCTTTTTCAGCGCCGCGCGGACATCCTCCATAAAGCGATCCATATCAAACATACGCTCGGGAAGATACACCAGATCGGGCTCAAAGCCCGTTACGGTTCTGCCGAGCGCGGAAGCAGCGGTCAGCCAGCCTGCGTCACGCCCCATGATCTCCACAATGGTCACAGCGGGAACCGTGTACACCGCGCAATCGCGGATGATCTCCTGCATGGTAACGGCAATGTACTTTGCGGCAGATCCAAAGCCCGGAGTGTGGTCGGTTCCAACCAGGTCGTTGTCGATGGTTTTGGGAATACCGATGGCAACCATTTCGTAGCTGCAGGTTTTCAGATAGGCGGTCAGCTTGGAAACGGTATCCATGGAATCGTTTCCGCCAATGTAAAAGAAATAGCGGATATTATATTTTTCAAACAGAGCGATCAGCGCTTGGAAAAAAGCAGGGTCATCCTGCGGTTGGGGGAGCTTTTTTCTGCAGGAGCCCAGCGCCGCAGCAGGTGTATGCTCCAGGCAAGCCAGCTTTTCCTCCGAGTTGAAGAACGCGGTGAGATCGATCAGATCCTGACGCAGAAAGCCCTCCACGCCGTTTCGCATACCGTAGAGCGTTTGAATGGCTTTGTCGCTTCCCTGCTCCAAAACACCTCGGATCACGCCCGCGAGCGTTGCGTTTATAGCTGCTGTGGGGCCTCCGCTTTGACCAACGACTGCATTTCCGTATAATTTTTTCATGGTATCCGTTCCTTTCGGTTATTGTCACTCTTTATTTTATCATATTTTTACTCTTCTGTCAATGGATTTTTCCGTACAAGCAAAAAAAGCTTTTGTGCTTCATATGCTTTTCTATCAAATCAAGATAGGAGGACTCCCTATGCCCATTCCGCTTTTTTCGATTTTTGTCAGAATGCTTCATTTGATCCTTGGAATCGGAACTCCTCAGCAATTTCCGCCGCCGCTCCCTGCTGCAGAGGAGAATGCGCTGTTTCGACGGGCGGAAATGGGAGACGAGGATGCCAGACAAAAGCTGATCCTGCACAATTTGCGGCTGGTCTCTCATATTGTTCGCAAGTACTATTCCACAGCCCCCAGCCCCGAGGATTTGGTTTCCATCGGAACCATCGGATTAGTGAAGGCAGTTGACAGCTTCCACGTGGAAAACGGCGCCAAATTTGCTACTTACGCCGCGAAATGTATTCAAAATGCTATCCTATCATAACGGACTTTTTTGGAGCATATGACGCAGATAAAGTTCCATATGATCAAAAATGGCGTGTATTCCAGCAATTAGGCGAGCAAACATACTTGATGGTA
>SVSC01000056.1 GCA_015064525.1 Oscillospiraceae bacterium | reverse complement strand
CTCGTCGCCTTCGTGGAGATCGGAACGCCGATCTCGCTGATCAGTTTATACGAGCCGGGCTCTACTGTCTCGGGTTCTTCTATCACGGGTGCACCGAGAGTCATATTGTAAATCGCATAATCTCCCTGATGGAACGCGTTGCTTGCGTTTGCCGTGCTCTCAATACAGAGAATATGACCGCCCGAGACGTCAAGTGAATAGTTCACCGAGGGCATATCATGCTCAAGCTCAACGTCGAGGATCTTAACTCCGTCAAGATAAATATTGAGCCAACCGTTGCCGGGGTAGCGCGTATCTTGGATAATTCCCGTCGAGAAATTAAACTGCTCGTACTTGCCGCCGAGGTTGAAATAGGTTCTGTCCTCGGTGCCAAAAGCGTCCGTAAGGATCATACCCTTCTGATAGTCCTTGCCCGCTACGTTGAAGGTCTTGGTCTGAGTGCCGTAGAGTATTTCGGTACGCTGTCCCTGATAGAAGGTTACTGCCGCGTCAAGGAAATCCACGGTTCCGCTGACCTTCTGGATCTCTTTTTCAATGTTACGCGGCGACGTTGAAATAACGGGATCTGCTATAACGCAGGACGTAAGCTCCCAATTATTTCTCACGCGGATGACCATCTTCTTCGCGCCCGTAATATCCACCTGAAAGGCTTGTGCCTTGGCAAAAGCATATTGACGCTCCTCGAATACCTGCTTACCGTCAAGCAGGATCTCAAACGCCACATACTGGTCAGGAGAGGTGTTGACGGTTATTTGTTCATCGATCACACCCGTGGTAAAGCTGAATTTCTTGTAGGTCTTGCCGTCGAGATAATAGACGACATCCTTCGTTTTACCTGCGCCGGTAGAATTCCCGTTGTCAAGCGGTATGCAATCGTAGAACGTCTCTCCCGCGATCGTAAAGGGATCGTTTCTACGGTACTGCGCGTAGAGCATATCACTTTCCCAGTGAGGCGCCATAATGTCGTTGAGATAATATCCGCCGCCCTCGGCATTCATGGAGGTGGCGGGGGCCTTTGCCTTGCCGAACCAATCGGTCATTCTGCCGATGGCGTTGTTTTTGTTTGAGGGTGCGTCCTCGCCGAAATACCCATCAGAGAGAATGCTGATGGCAATTATGTAGTCATTAACCTTTTTGAAAAATATTGCCGATCTGCCCGCCAAATTTCCATCGTTCGTGATCGTATAGTTCCAACCGTTGTATTGCTCACCTGCAATCTCACCGGAAATTTCTCCCGCAGTTTCGATATAATCAGGTCTGTTATGAAAGCGACCGCTACCCGTAGACCAGTTGCTGAAGTTCCAGCTACCGCCTCTCGTGTACTTGCTGTCGAGCTTTTCTATGCTGATCTCGATCGCATCGGCAGTCACTTCGTTGACCGCACGGCACTCCAACGAAAAATCACTTGCCTTTTTCTCCTCGTCGGTACGTTTTGAGAAGAAGAGATAGGGATTTTCCGAAAGATGATCCTTGTCCTCAAATAACCAATGTGCAGGGAGCGTTAACGAAAGGTCAAAGTATTCGTTTTTATAGGTGCTTCCTTCCGTTGTACCCGTAACAGCAGAAGGGGTATCAGTGTCACTACCGCCACCCGTAGAACAAGATGCTAAGGTGGAAAACAGCATTGTTACTACGAGTAGTAATGCTAAAAGTTTAAATGCCTTTTTCATTTTGAGAATCTCCTTATCACATTAAATTTTTTTATAAAACAAAAGCTACTTAACAAAAAGGCGCAAAAATACCTCTTGTTAAATAGCTTAAGGAATTCCATTAAATTGCACGCGAAAAGGGAGCGAATTACATGATGCGCCCATCTGTCTGTATAACAGATTATACCTAACTTTCGACATACTATCAACCCCTTTCGACAACCTTCCAATTACATTATAGCATGTTTTCTCGGTTTTTTCAATAGTTTTTTGACACTTAATACGCAAATATTGCCACAATTTGTAAAAAACAGCGACGCACATCTTTTACAGAAGCACATCACCATCGTATTTTTTGGTGCAGTGGATAATAAAAAATCCGAACCCCACTATTGCATGATGGGGTTCGGATTTTTGCTGTTGGTTGTGAAGGGACGATAAAAAAGATATTTTACCTTTTTAACCGAAGGATTTGAACCAAATCACGCCGAAAGGCGTGTATATCATCAATGCGAAGCATTGCATATCATCAAGACGCAGTCTTGTATATCATCATTGCGAAAGTAATACAACCTACGGTTGATGATATACACCTTCGGTGATGAAATGCACGCTAACGCGCGATGATATGCCATTGCTTTCGCAATGGATAAAAAATTCGACAAGTCGAAACTTGTCGAATTTTTGGTGCGGAAAACGGGACTTGAACCCGTACGGTGTGAACCACACGCCCCTCAAACGTGCGCGTCTGCCAGTTCCGCCACTTCCGCATCTATGCTCTATATTATAGCATAAGTTCGAAGCCTTGTCAAGTCATTTCGGAATTTTTTATGCTTTTTTCGTCACATCGTCACTCCATTTGAGAATTTCGCTTTTTCGTTATTTTTAAGGAATTCCGAATTCAGACTACAGCTTTACCTCAAACCGATTTTGACAGCATGGGCAGCATACGCGATGCTGTCCCGTGATTTTGGGGAGTCTCAGCGTGTTCTTACAGTTGTTGCATTTGCGATACACATGGGTCTTTCTGTCTCTCCATTTGTTTTTTTGCAGCAAGAACCACTTCCCAATCCTTCCGAAAAAGCGCACAAACCGAAAATTTTCCCGTTGTCTCGCCTGCAGATTACGGGAAAGCATCCGAAACGCGGCGTAGCCAAACACCGCCGTGAAAGTCAGTCTCAGCCAAACAGACGGAAAAAGCAGCTCCACGACCGAAATGGTCAACCCAAGCCACATCAGCGCGCTACAAAGCTGATCCACTCCGTTTCTGCCGCTGAAAAAACGATACATTGCCTGCCGAAATCTACCAAACCTCATAGTTACTCCTTTTTGAAAAAAACGGGGATCAACACATTTCATCAAAGTGTCTGATCCCCGTTCGTCCATTCCTCTCTATCAGCTGAATTTCAGCTTGACCGTGAGATTTTCACCGTTGCGGCAGATCCCCACGTTAACGGTATCTCCCACACGGTATTGATACAGTATCTTTTTCAAAGCCTCCTGGTTGGTCACGGTCTTTCCATCAATTGAAATGATAATATCGCCGATCATCAAAACCTTGGAGGCTCCGCTGTTTTCCGAGATCGCCACCACCAAAATGCCGTCACACGGCGCTTTGTAGTCGTTTGTGATCCGATCCCCGACCTTCACGTTGACCACGCTGACACCCATTTGCGGGCGCGCTCTGGATACCTTGGAAACGATATGCTCGGTGGTTCCCGTTTCCAAATAAGCATTCACCAGTTCCATAGCTCCGTTGATGGGAATAGCCAGCCCCAAGCCCTCATAGTCGGTCATTTTTCTGGAAACGATGCCAATCACCTCGCCCCGATCGTTGCAAAGGGGGCCTCCCGAGTTACCGGGATTCACCTGGGCGTCGGTTTGCAGCAGGGTAAGATCCACAATATGGGTGTCAAAATCGTCCACCGTTACCTCCCGATTCACCGAGGAGATCACACCTTGGGTGAGTGTCCAGGGGCAGAGGTTTCCCGCGGGATTGCCGATGGCAATGGCGGTGTCGCCCATTTTCAGCTGGGAGGAATCGCCCAGCGTGAGAACAGGGAAATTCTCCCCCTCTACCTTCAGAATTGCCAAATCATCGTAGAGGCTGTACCATTGCACCTTCGCATCCAGCTCCTCGCCGCTATACAGGGTGACGGTTACGCTGCTCATTCCGTTTACGATATGATAGTTGGTTACAATATATCCATTGGATCGAACGAAAAAACCCGTTCCGTAGCCTGAGCTATCCTCACTTGAGGCATAGATCAGAACCGTTCCCGGATTTACAAGCTCCGCTACCTGAGAGGCTGACAGAGAACGGTCGGGCGTTTCCAGGGCGCTCAGCATCACGGTGCCGCCCAAAACCGCCAGGCACAGCAAAAAGGCAACGCTCATGACAATGGCATAAACCTTTGCGCCCTTCCCTCTTTTTTCTTTCAGCTCTTTTCTATCGTAGGCTGCCTGCGCTTCATAGCTCCAACGATAGGTGTATCTCTGCGCGGATGCCTCTTGGTCTGTTTTGGATTCCGCTCCGATTCTCGGCTCGTCTGCGGGATTCTCTTGTTTTGGTTGTTCGTTTATCATTTACAAACGCTCCTTTTGACTGTTTGTTCCTTCCGAATTGCCATTGAGCTGTCCTGCCGTGGGCTTACTGAGTGTGAAGAAAAACTCGCACTCCTCAATTCCGCCGTTCACCCAGATCCTTTCTCCGTGGGCTTCCATGATGGTTTTGGAGATAAACAACCCCAGTCCCACGCCGCTTTTATCCAGTCCGCGGCTTTTATCGCTTTTATAGAAACGGTCAAACACATAGGGCAAATCCTCCTCGGGAATTCCCTTTCCCTGATCGTACACCGCCACCTGCACCCTTCCGTTTGGCTCGGTGATGCGAATACGCAAAATACCACCCTCATTGGAAAACTTGATGGCGTTGTGGCAAACGTTGTAAAACACCTGATAGATGGCATCTCTGTCGGCGTAAACCTGCATTCGATCCCGTTCGCAGTCAAACTCCACCTCCAGCCGCTTATCCTCAATTCTTTGCTCAAAGGAAATGAGGATCAGCCTTGCCATTTCGCAAACGTCGAAGGTTCGAGGCGAAAACTTCCGATCCCCCGCTTGGAGACGGGAAAGATCCAGGAGAGAGGACACCAATCGGGAAAGGCGCTTGACCTCCTCGGAGATCACCTCCAGATAATGCCCGTGCTGTTCGGGTGGAATCACACCGTCGCGAATTCCATCCACAAAGCCCGAAATGGCTGTCATGGGAGTTCGCAGGTCATGAGACACGTTGGCAATAAAGGACGACCGCATTTTTTCCAGATTTTCCAGCGAATCCGCCATGCGATTAAAGGCATCCGCCAGCTCCGCAACCTCGTCACCGCCCTTTACAAGAACTCTCGACGAAAAGTCGCCCTTTCCCAGCTTTCGCGCCACGCTCCGCATTTCCCGAAGGGGGGACGTGACTCGCTCGCTGATCAGATACACCGCAATCATGGCGGCTGTTAACACCAATAATACTGCGGAAATCACCGCGTGGATCAGATCCTCCATAATTCTGCCGTTGGGCGCCTTGGTGGAGGACACGGAAAGATACCCCAGCTTTTCTCCGTTTGGAGAAAAAATCCCCGTGGTGTAGAGCAGGATTTCCGATGAAAACAATTCGCTCACCCGGGCGGATTCCACCACCTCGTTTTCCCCGTTTTCAATGCTGGAGAAGCGAATAGGCAGCGTGACCGCCTCGTTGGTTCGCATACTGTTTCCGAAAAAGCGGGCGCAAAGGGCACCGTTTTGGTCGGTGATCAGAATATTGAGGTCGGGGTCAACCACCAAAAGCGCCTCAAATCGCCCGCGGCTGACAGAGCCCTCAACAAACAGCTCCGAAACCGTTTCCCGAAGTGGGCGAGATGCTTCCTGCCCCGTGAGCGCCTCCTCAAGATAAGCCGACGCCGCGGTTCCGATGCGATCCATTTCTTCCGACAGGTCGTTGGAAATGAGATTGCCCATAATGGAGGTAAGCACCACCAATAAAATGGCAAAGCCGATTGCCATGATCGCCATTACCACGGTCACGTATTTCGCAAAAACGCTTTTGAACATTGCCGTTGAGAAAAAATCAGCTCAACAGCTCAAACTTATAGCCAACGCCCCAAACGGTTTTCAGCACCCATTTATCCGAGGCTCCCTCCAGCTTTTCCCGCAGGCGCTTCACGTGAACGTCCACAGTTCGGGAGTCGCCCAAATAATCGAAGCCCCAAACCTTATCCAGAAGCTGATCTCTGGTGAACACGCGGTTATAGTTGGAGGCAAGGAAGTACAAAAGCTCCAGCTCCTTGGGCGGAATATCCACCGATCTGCCGCAGAGCTTCAGCTCATACTTCTGGAGGCTGATCTCAATGTTTTCGAATTTGATCACTTCATCGTCGCTCTGGCGGTTGTGGTGCTGATAGCGACGCAAAACAGCCTTCACACGCGCGGAAAGCTCCTTCATATCAAAGGGCTTGACCACAAAATCGTCGGCCCCCAGCTCCAAGCCAAGCACCTTATCAAACACCTCGCCCTTTGCCGTGATCATGATAACAGGCTTGGAGGACATTTCTCGGATCTCCCTGCAAACCTGCCAGCCATCCTTTTTAGGCAGCATGATATCCAAAAGCACCAGATCGGGCTCATACATTTTGAACTGATTCAAGCCCTCCACACCGTCGGACGCCAGCTTGACCTCATAGCCCTCATTCTCAAAATACATTTTCAACAGGTCGCTGATGTTTGCGTCATCATCCACAACCAGAATCTTTGTATCCGTCATTTCGATTCCTCCTGTACTTCATTGTCATTATCGTCTATTATACCGATTCAATGGGGTTCCTGTGTGACGGTTAGATGAATTTTTGCTTCTTTTCCGCGAAAGCAACCATCCGATCCTCTTATCGAATACGGCATCCTGTCTATTATATCACAAAATTGAACAAATTGCAAATGTTTTTTGATATTTTTTGAATTTTTATCGGATATTTTTTGAAGTCCGCAAAAAGCGCAAATCCGTTCTCCCCACAACATGCGGACAACGCCTCGGTTTCGGGCGATTTCCTTTTGATTTTCTGAAAGGCTTAGTCCCTACGTTTGCCGAACACGGTGAGAACGTACAGTAAAAAGCGAATGAAATAAACCAACGAGATCAGAGCAGACGCCAAATAGGTCATTGCGGCGGCGGAAAGCACCTCTTTCGCTCCCTGCATCTCGTCCTCCGCCAAAATCCCTTCGGATACCAGCATCTGACGCGCGCGGCGGCTGGCATCCAGCTCCACGGGCAGAGTGACCAGCGCGAACAAAAGGGTGGACGCGTACAGCAGCACACCAACCATAGCAAGGGTGTAGCCTAAGGTGTTTCCGCTTCCCGCCAGCACAAAAAGATCCAGCAGCATTCCAACGATCACCAACGGCATGGCGAGCCGAGAGCCAATGTTCACAACGGGAACCAACGCGGTGCGAACACGGTAAAGCCCGTAGCCCGTGTGCTTTTGCATTACGTGACCGATCTCATGCGCTGCAATGGCAACCGATGCCACCGAAGCGTTTTCGTAAACGCCCTCCGAAAGATTGACGTTTTCGTTTCTGGGATCGTAGTGATCGGAGAGATGTCCCCTTGCCTTTCCGATTCCCACGTTATAAAGATTGCTCCGCTGAAGCAACCGAGATGCCGCCATTCGCCCGGTAATTCCCCGACGGTTGGCAACCGCACCGTACTGCCGATAGGCTCGCTTCACCTTTCCGTCGGCATACAGCGCGAACGACATACAGATCAGAATCGCAATCGCAAAAAACAAATACTCGTGCAAATACATTATGATACCTCCGTTTTGCAACTTTATCAATAGTATATCACATAATTATGAACTGAAAGATAACAACAAGCGGTATTTTTACTTTTTTATAACAATACCGCGCAAATTCAGCGGAGCAAACACACCGATGAATCCGCGCGGCATGGGAAACAGACGCTTTTCTGCAAAATGATAGGTTAGGCGCTGAAGCTGTCAAAACGGGCGCAGCCCTTCCTCCTCAGCCAATTCCAAAGCAAAAGGTTGGCAACGGCAAGCAGCAAAAGCACCGCTCCCATAAACAGCATGGGAGAAAGGCTGTTTCGCGCGAGGAAATAAAGACCAACCAACGCGGCTACCAATCCCCAAACGGCAAACATGGCAATGGCAATGGGGGGATCCTGCTTCACGGGCACCGATTCGTCCTTCCATTGGAAATTGGGCATCAACAGATTCAGAAAGAGTCCCCAGAGAGCGGTAAACAGATTCGCAAGCAGGATTGTTGCCATGATCAGAATCCACCAGCCGATCGACACGCCGAGAACCGCCAGCGCGGCTACGGTGAAGAAAATCACCACGGGCGTGGTCAGGAGCAAATGGAGCCCCAGCTTTGCTTGAAGCACCGCGCTCGCAGGAATCGGAAAGGATCGAAGGAGCCACAGGCTCTTTCCCTCCAAGGACACCGAGGGCGCTGTGATAAAATTCATGGAGCAGATGAAGAAAAGCATAGCGGTCAACGCCAGCGGAATTTCCGCCTCGTTTATCCCGAATCCCGGAAGCATCGCCATCATATTCCGAACGTCGTTGGCTTTCACGATCACCGCCACGCCTCCGATCAGCGTGAAGATCACGCCCAGTCCGCAGTTGAGCAGATAGATCGGACAGCTGAAAAAGCGCCCCATCTCCTTTTTGAGCAGGGTAACCGACAGACTGTTTGCAGACTGAACCGCCGATTCTCCCGCCTTTTTAGTGACAGTGCCTCCTTTGGCGGTTGCCAGCCGCAAAAAGGTTTTGAGAAGCACCACCACCACCAGCGCAAACAAAATTCCCGTAAAGGCAATAAACAGAAGCATATGGAAAACGCTTCCCTCGGCGGCGCGCCCCATGCAGTAGAGGGGATATAAAAAGGTTTTCACGCCGTTGCCCAGTGCATCGGGATTTGCCAGCATCTGCGGAAGGTATTCCATGATTTTGAAATAAAAGAAGAAATACCCAAACAGGAACGCCAGCGAAAGAAGAACAACGATAAGACTTTTACGCTTCACGCGAGCGCTGATCAGTGCGACAAGAAATCCGACAACGCAGGTGAGCGCCAGCACCAAAACCGACAGCACAATGGGAATCAGGCAGGTAAGCAGGATCTCCTTGGCGCTGAGATTTCCGTAGATCAGATACAAAATCACGGCGGGGATCATGGCGATCACCTCTACCGCCGCGCCGGTACAATAAACAACCAGCAGGCGCACCGTGAGGATCTTTGAGGTTGGAATCGGCATGGAAAGGAGAAAATCGTTGTCTCCCGCGTGAAATAGCCCCGAATAAGAGCTGAGGGTTCCGAGGATAACCCCCGCCATCATGGCGAGCATTCCCATAATGACCATGTAAAGCCAGCCAAACCCAACGGTTACCAGCGGCTCGCACAGCAGATAGGCATACAGCGTAAAGGCCCCTACCATAACAACCGCAACGTAGAGGTAGAGAGCGCACCATCCGATCAGGGAAGCCTTGGAGCGCTTTTTGCCGTTTTTGCGATCCTGATAGAGGAAGGAAAACAGTTCCAGCAGTTGCTTTTTCAAAAGGATCCCGATCATTGCTCAGCCTCCAGCTCCAAAAAGACGTTTTCCAGACTGCTGTCCCCCTTCACCTCGTCCATGGTGCCGCTGCGCACAAGCTTCCCGCTTTGAATAATGGCAACGCGGCTGCAGAGCTTTTCGGCAACATCCAATACGTGAGTGGAAAAGAAGATGGCAGAGCCTTGATTGCAAAGCTCACGCATCATTTCCTTGAGGCGGAAGGATGCCTTTGGATCCAGCCCCACAAAGGGCTCATCCATAATCACCAGCTTGGGCGCATGGATCCACGCGGCAATGATCGCCAGCTTTTGCTTCATGCCGTGGGAATAGGTGGAAATAGGCTGAGAGAGTGCTTCGGTTAAGCCGAAGTCCGCGGCATAGCGTTGAATTCTCTCCCGACGCTCCGCATCCGATACCTGATAGATATCAGCAACGAAATTCAGAAAGCGGGTTCCCGTCATAAAATCGTAGAGATCGGGATTATCGGGAATATAGGCGAGCAAGCGCTTGCAGGCAATGGGATCCTCCTTCAGAGAGATTCCATTGATCTCGATCCTTCCCTCCTCAAAGCCAAGGATCCCGCAAACAGCTTTGATGGTTGTGGTTTTCCCCGCTCCGTTGTGTCCGATAAAGCCGTAGATCTCTCCGGGCGCAATCTCCAGGGAAAGACCGTCCACAGCTTTTTTTGCGCCGTAGCATTTTGTCAAGCCTTCAATTTTCAACATGATTTTCTTCTCCTTTTGTTGGTTTCAAGCCGTAGGTTTCCACACAGAAGCCGTGATGACCGCATTCCGTGCAGGTCAGCTTGCGTGTGTTGGGAGTATGTGCCGTAAACAGGAATTCCCGAAAATGCGGTCGGAAAAGACGGTGGCAGGCGGGGCAAAGATACACCGAGTGTAGGTAATAGTGACGAACAAGAAACACCGTTGTTATGACGGTGAACGGAATACTGAAAATAAAGGGCATCCAATTTCCCGTCACAATTCCAAGCACCAGTCCGCTCCATTCAAAAATTTCGCTGATCAGTCCCGCAATTAGCATACGCATCAACATTCGATGTCGCTTTTTTCTGTTTTGCATCAAATACGCTATGTCGCCGATGGAATCAACGGAAAGAAAATTCATGCCAACCAGCCATTTTTGCAGCTCCCGCAGGCGCTCCAGCTTTTGCTGTCGATCACTGAGCTCCGCCGTCAGCACCTGCTCCTGCTGCTCAAGCAAAAGCCTCAGCACCTCACGGGCGTTCTCCTCCCGCAAAAGCTTTCCGATGCTGTCGATGGGCAGATCCAACGACCGCAAAAAGCAGATCATTTTCATCTTGCGAAGATCCGCCTCCGAATAGAGCCGACGTCCACCGTCACTCAGCTCGGATGGAGTCAGGATTCCGCGGGTGTCGTAATACTGTACGGTTCGTACCGTAACGCCGCACAGCTTGGCGATTTCTCCCGTTGTGAACAATTCTGACACAGCAAATCACCTCCTTTGCCCACCAGTATAGCATATTACGCTGCGTAACAAGCAAGCCCTTACGCAGGGGGATTTTTTGAAAAAACGTTATTTTTTTTTTGCTTTACCGATATTATACCGCAAAAAAGCAAAAAAGTCAACTGTTTTGAGGCGCATGAAGGAATCGACGCCTCGGATTCCGCGGGCTGCAGAGAAAGCTCCTTTGGGGATCCACCCATGCAAAAAAGCGCCGCGGCTTGCGTCACCTCAAAGAGAGAGGCGCAAGCCGCGGCGCGGTTCGTTAATTATCGCGCAACAACAGCTCCAGCAGCTGTACGCGCTCGTTGGCATAACGGTAAGCTTCTTTATAGTCATCGGTTTCTCTGCAACAGATCTCCAGATCCGAGAGAACCGCGTAAAGTTCAATTTCATTCAGCGGATCGTCGGCATTCAAAAGCTCCAGCAGGAGCGCCTTGGATTCCGCGTATCCTCCCCGCATCATTTTTGCGCGGATCCTCAGATGCACCGCAAAAAAACATTGCTCATCGGCAACCAAGCAGGGATAATTCGCCATTTGAACCTCTCCCTCTCGATCCAAAAGCTCCATGGCGTCAACGTATTCGGCAAAGGGACTATTCCATTTGCAGGCTCCACCCGATTCATCCAAAGCATCGGAATACAGCGTTGGAGAAAGCCGCTGCATATAGCGAAAAAAGACCTCCGCCGCGGCGCGCACGTGGTGCATGGGATACAGCGTTTCATTGGCATATAGAATTGCTTCGTCGAAATAGCGGCAAGCCACACGCGCCTTTCCGCTCCAAAAAGCATCTTGCGCGATTCCAAGATCACATTCCGCCAGAATCAGGCGGATTTCGTCGTCCGGCTCCGGACACGACAAAAGGCAGAGACCTCTGCACCCTGTCAGATCCCCTGCTTTGTAGGCTCTTTTGATATTTGACAGATTGTTCATCTTCTGGTAGACGATCTCGTCCCCTTCCTCTGCCAAGAGAAAGCCGACCGGAACCTTTAGCCGTTCGGCAATATACAAAATCGTTGAGAGTGACGGTTGCGCATTTCCGTTTTCTATGCAACTAAGCATATTTCTCGTGATCTGATTACCGGCAAGCTCCGACTGTGTCATGAGTTTTGCAACTCGCAACGAACGAATCTTTTCACCGATATTCATGCACCAACCATCACTTTCCAAACGATTTATCTGTTGGGCTTACGCCTCAGCCACGGTCTCCTCTTCGGCAACCACAGCCTCAACAACAGCCTCTTCCGCCACTGCTTCCTCAACCACGGGAGCGCAATCGCAGCAGCAAGCGCACTCCTCCTCAACGGTCTCTTCCACAACAGGCTCCTCCACGACAGCCTCAACAGCGCCGCGGTTCTTAAAGCTCTCAACCTTGGACTTAACGGTTTCAACCTTTGCCTGAACAGCCTCAACCTTCGCTTTCACACCGGTTTTCACGTCCTCAACCTTTTCCTGAACGGCGGTGGTAACGGTGGTGTACGCCTTTCCGGAGAATTTAGCGGCAGAAATAATACCGGCGGCAACCTTGAGAGAAACCTTATCGCAGGCTCTCACAAATGCCTCCACTCTGCCCGCAAGGGTCTTGGAATAAATGAACTCGTCCAGCAGGTTGTACATACGGTTCATATTCTCATCCACAACAGCGGCAATGCGGTCTGCTGCCAGCTCGTAGATACCGTCGGCAGTTGCTCTTGCCTGATCCATGCGAATTTCATAATCGGTGGTGGCTCTCATTTCGATCGCCTTTGCTCTTGCTTGAGCAGGGCCAAGGAGATTTCTGAACTCACCGTCCATTTTCTTCATAAGCTTATCGTAAAGCTCGATCTTCTCTGCTGCCTCAACTGCCTCGGGAGTTCTTGCTGCCTCCAGCTTTGCCTCCAGAACAGCGATCTGCTGCTGCAGGGAATCAATGGTTGCGGCTCTCTGCTGAAGCTCCGCCTCATTGTTCTTCAGAACCATTCTGACTTCTTCCTTGTTGTAGCCGTTCAGCGCGTTTCTGATCTGATGAACATTTTCCGACATAGTGTATGCCCTCCAAATTCTTTGTTAACGAATATAGATGCAATGGAATTTCTCCACAATATCTAAAACCTTATACTATATGATACCATAAAACCTCGCATCTTTCAATCCTTTTTTGTCACTTTTTTCATTTTTGTGACATTTGCACAAAAAAAATAGGAAGCGTTTTTTTGCGCAAAAAAGTGACACGGATTGGAGACTTCCCCATGGGATATCCGAAAAGATACCCCATGGGGAGAACGCAAGGATCAGATACCTCTCTTAATATAGGAGGTGTGGAGAATTTCGTGTGCCTTATGGCTGTTGGGCTCGCCCAGGAACTCGTCGTAGATCTTCTGCACAGCCAGGTTATCCTGAGACTTACGCAGGTCGCTCGACTTGTCGTCGTCATAGAGGACGGCGGCGCGAACTGCGCGCAGATCCATGTTCATGCGAACCTTTGCGGGCTGAATGGGCTGACCGCCACCGTTGACACAGCCGCCGGGGCATCCCATGATCTCGATGAACTGAACGTCAAGCTCGCCAGCCTTCACCATGTTCAAAAGCTTCTTTGCCATACCGGTGCTGGAAGCAACCGCAACCTTTACGGTGAGATCGCCCAGCTGGTAGGAAGCGGTCTTGATGCCTTCCACGCCGCGAACGTCGGTGAAGTCAACCTTTTCCAGCTTCTTGCCGAGGATCACCTCAGCGGCATAGCGGAGAGCAGCCTCCATAACACCGCCGGTTGCGCCGAAGATCGCGCCTGCGCCGGAGCCGATTGCGAAGGGATCATCAAACTTCGCGTCATCCAGAGCGCGGAAGTTGATGCCTGCTCTCTGGATCATTCTGCCAACCTCTCTGGTGGTGATGGCGTAATCCACGTCGGGAACACCCGCAGCGTTCTGATCGGGTCTTTCAACCTCAAACTTCTTTGCGGTGCAGGGGATGGCGGAAACCATAACGATATCCTTGGGATCCCAACCCATCTTCTCGGCATAGTAGGTCTTAACGATCGCGCCGAACATCTGCTGAGGAGACTTGCAGGTAGAAAGATTTTCGGTGAATTCGGGGAAATAATGCTCGCAGTACTTGATCCATCCGGGAGAGCAGGAGGTGATCATGGGCAGAGCACCGTTGTTCTTGATTCTGCCGAGCAACTCGTTTGCTTCCTCAACGATGGTCAGGTCGGCGGTGAGGTTCATATCGTACACGCCGTCAAAGCCAAGCGCCTTGAGAGCGGCAACCATTTTGCCCTCAACGTCGGTGCCGGGCTCATAGCCGAAGCACTCGCCGATCTGCGCGCGAACGGAGGGAGCGGTGCAGATTACAACCTTCTTTGCGGGATCCGCGATTGCCTCAAACACCTTATCGGTGTCGTCTCTCTCATAGAGAGCGCCAACAGGGCAAGCCACGATGCACTGTCCGCAGTTGATGCAGGAGGTTTCTGCCAAAGCCTGCTCGAAGGCGGAGCCGATATAAGTATCAAATCCACGGTTGTTGGCACCGATTACACCGATCTCCTGGATCTTTGCACAGGTAGCAACGCAACGGCGGCAAAGCACGCACTTGTTGTTATCGCGGATGATGGGCGTCTTGTCATCGATCTCATACTTGGTCTGCAGACCAACGAAGCGGGACTGATCTACGCCATACTCACGGCAGAGGGTTTGCAGCTCACAATTGGTGGAGCGAACGCAGGAAAGGCACTTCTGATCGTGGTTGGAGAGCAACAGCTCC
>SVSC01000055.1 GCA_015064525.1 Oscillospiraceae bacterium | reverse complement strand
TTGCGGCAATCAATATGGTCTACGGTGTTGCCTCCACGGGCTACCGTGTGATGACCTCCTCCTCCAGCCCCGGAATTGCTTTGAAGAGTGAGGGGCTTTCCTATCTGGCAGGAGCCGATCTGCCCGCGCTTGTTGTGAACGTGCAGAGAGGCGGCCCCGGACTGGGCGGTATTCAGCCCAGCCAGTCCGATTACTTCCAGGCAACCAGAAGTGGCGGTCACGGCGACTTCCGCATGATCGTCCTCGCGCCTGCGTCGGTGCAGGAAATGGCGGAATTCACCGTGAAGGGCTTTGAGCTTGCCGATCAGTATCGCATGACAGCCATGATTTTGGCGGACGGTACGATGGGGCAGATGATGGAGCCCGTAAGTCTGGAATTTGACGTAAAGCCCGCTCCCGAAAAGCCCTGGGCAACCACGGGAACGCGGATGCAGAGAAAGCATAATATCGTAAACTCCCTCTATCTCTCGCCCGACGCGCTGGAAAAAACCAATTTTGAGCGTTTTGAGCGGTATGCGGAGATCGAGGCGAAGGAGGCGATGTGGGAGGAGTACCTCATGGAGGACGCTGAGATCTGCATTGCCGCCTTCGGTATTGCGGCTCGTGTTTCCAAGAACGCTATTAACGAGGCGAGAGCGCAGGGCATTAAGGTTGGTATGATCCGTCCCAAAACGCTGTGGCCCTTCCCCAAGGCGCCCTTCCGCGCGGCGGCAGACCGTGTGAAGGCAATGATCTCCGTGGAGCTTTCCATGGGGCAAATGATTGAGGACGTTCGCCTTGCCACCGAGTGCAAGGTTCCCGTCACGCTTTGCAATCGCGTTGGCGGTATGATCCCCTCTCCGGATCAGATTCTGAAGGCGATCCAAGAGATTGCAGGAAAGTGAGGTTTCGGTATGGTTGTATTTGAAAAGCCCCATGCATTGGCGGATGCGCCTCTGCATTATTGCCCCGGCTGCACCCACGGCATTGTTCACCGCTTGGTTGCCGAGGTGATCGACGAATTGGGAATTGAGGGTCGCACCATTGGAATTGCCCCCGTTGGATGCTCGGTGATGGCATACGACTATTTCAACTGCGATATGATCGAGGCGGCGCACGGAAGAGCTCCCGCCGTTGCAACCGGCGTGAAGCGCGCCAATCCCGAGGAGCACGTGGTGTTCACCTATCAGGGCGACGGCGACCTTGCCTCCATCGGTATGGCGGAAACCGTTCACGCCGCGGCAAGAAACGAGAATATTACCGTTATTTTCATCAACAACGCAATCTACGGTATGACAGGCGGTCAAATGGCGCCCACCTCTCTCCCCGGTCAGGTTACCCAAACCTCTCCCTACGGCAGAGACGTGAACCATTGCGGCTTCCCCGTAAAGGTTTGCGAGATGCTCTCCGAGCTGGATGGTCCCGAGTACCTGGAGCGCGTGACGGTGAACAACGTAAAGAACATTAAGAACGCCAAAAAGGCAATCAAAAAGGCGTTCCAGAATCAGCTGGACGGCAAGGGCTTCTCTCTCATTGAGGTGCTTTCCACCTGTCCCACCAACTGGGGCATGACGCCTCAGAAGGCGCTCCAATGGATCGACGAGAAGATGATCCCCTACTACCCCTTGGGTGTGTATAAGGATCGCTCCAAGGATGGGGAGGTGACGGAATGAGCACGGTGCAGTATTTGTTTTCGGGCTTTGGCGGACAGGGCATTCTGTTTGCGGGCAAATTTATGGCATATCAGGGACTGATTGAGGAGAAGCAGGTAAGCTGGCTCCCCTCCTACGGCCCCGAAATGAGAGGCGGAACGGCAAGCTGCGGCGTGATCATTGGAGACGAGCCCGTTGGCTCTCCCATCGTTAACACCCCCGACGTGCTGGTTGCAATGAACCTGCCCTCGCTGGATAAATATGAAAGCGCGGTTGCGCCCGGCGGCATTCTTTTTGTGGACTCCACGCTGGTGGAGCGGAAGGTGAACCGCACCGACGTTACCGTTTATGAGATTCCCGCCACCCGCTTGGCGAGCGATAACGGTATGCCCACGCTGGCGAATATGATCATTATTGGTAAGATTCTCAAGGTTCTGGGGCTGTTCAACGAGGAGAAGATCGGTGCCGCGCTGAAAAAGGTCATTTCCGCCAAGCGCGCCGATATGCTGGAAATCAATCTCAAGGCTATGAGGATCGGAGCGGAGTACTGATTCCCCTCAGAATCGGTTAAAAACGGGAAAAAACAATTTCTGAGCGTTTCCACGGGTTAAAATACATACGCAAGCGTATAAATTTTCAAAATTATGTTGACAAACCCGCGAGAGTGTGATATAATACCTTATATTTCAAAATGCGATGAAGGAATTGTTTTTTTCCGTTGCTTCATTTCAGAGAGTTGGCGGTGGCTGCGAGCCAATGTGAAGTGGAAAGAGCGTCTCGTTCCGGAGCAGAGTTGCCGAAGCACAGTAAGCAATTCCGGCTTGCCCCGTTACCTTGGCAAAGGGCTTGATGGAGCCCGATGAGTGACCGCCCGCGGGCGGTAATTAGGGTGGTACCGCGAAGAATTTCGTCCCTGAAGTCGATGCTTTTCAGTCGGCTTTGGGGTTTTTTCATTCCATTTTGGAAAAAAATTGCAACGCAAAGGAGAATTCACCATGAAAAAAATCGTGATCTTGGACACAACGCTGTGTCGGGAGAATTGTCATTTCAGCTTTAAAGAGAAAATTGAGATTGCGCGTCAGCTGGATCGACTGAACGTGGACGTGATCGAGCTTCCGTCCATTCAAGCTCCAAAGACCGATGTTTTGTTGGTGAGAACCGTCTCCTCCCTTGTGAAAGAGAGCATTCTGTCGGTTGCGGCAGGTGCCACCATGGAGAGCATTGAGCAGGCGGCGCTGGCATTGCACGCCGCAAAGCATCCCCGCATCCGAATCGAGCTGTCGGTCTCTCCCGTGGGAATGGAATATACCTACCATAAAAAGCCCGCAAAAATGCTGGCTTGGATTTCCGAGGCGGTGGCTGCCGCAAAGGAGCGGTGTGCCGACGTGGAATTCTGCGCGCTGGATGCCACCCGCGCCGAGGCGGATTTTCTGAAGGATGCGATTCAGGCGGCGGTTGCGGCAGGAGCCTGCGGAATCTCGGTTTGCGACAACGCGGGTCAGCTTCTGCCCGACGATTTTGCCGCCTTTGCTCAGCGGGTTGGTGAAAGCTCGGCTCTGCCCGTCAGCGTTTATTTCGACGATCGGAACGGTCTTGCCTGCGCGGCGGCGGTTCTTTCGGCAAAGCAGGACCGTGTTCTGGGTGTGAAAACGGCGGTTGGCGGAAATTGCGTTTCGCTGGAGGTCTTTGCCGATTTGGTGAAGAACTGTGGCGTGTCCTACGGTCTTTCCACCAACGTCAGAATCACCGAGCTGCATCGGATTGTGAAGCAAATTCAATGGATCACCGATCACAACGGAAACGAGAAAAATACCGTTTCGGTGAGCGGCGGAGATCATGGCTTTGTGCTGGACGCCCACGATGCCCGCGAGGACGTGATCGGTGCGGTTGCCAAGCTGGGCTACGATCTTTCGGAGGAGGATTGCGCCAACGTGTATGAGGAATTCCTCCGCGTGGCTTCCAAAAAGATCGTTGGTGAGCGGGAGCTGGAGGCGATTGTTGCCAGCGTTGCCATGCAGGTGCCTGCCACCTACCGCTTGAAAAATTACGTTGTGAACAATGGAAACATCATTTCCTCCAGCGCTCAGATCACTCTCACCAGAGAGGATCGGGATATGCAGGGCGTCAGCCTTGGCGACGGTCCCATCGACGCCGCGTTCCTTGCGTTGGAGGGGATCATCGGTCAGCATTTCGAGCTGGACGATTTTCAGATCCAATCGGTTACCGAGGGAACAGAGGCAATGGGCTCGGCGCTGGTGAAGCTCCGTTCGGGCGGAAAGCTCTATTCGGGCAACGGTATCTCCACCGATATCATCTGCGCCAGCATCCGCGCCTATGTGAACGCGGTGAATAAGATCGTTTACGAGGAGGCATCTCAGTCATGAAGCTTTCTTTTTCCACCAAGGGGTGGCATGAGCATACCTTTGAGGAGTTCTGTCAGGTAGCCAACGATTTTGGCTTTGAGGGCATTGAGCTTCATAATATTCATAATCGCCTGTTCACCGATAAGGACGGCGCCTTTCACGATTACGCCGCGGCGGCAACGGTGCGCCGCCTCTATGAGCGTCGCCTGACCATTCCCTGCATTGATGCCGTTTGTGAGCTTACCGATTCTCCCGAGGCGCTGGAGGAAATCCGCGCCTGCATGACGATTGCGAAAAATTTGCGGATCCCCAATATCCGTCTCCGCGCCAATGGGGCAGAAAATCCCGAGGCTGCCATTGCCTCGGTGGCGGCGCTGTTGGAAAAGGCGCTTCCCGAGGCGGAAGAAAAAGGCGTTACGCTGTTGCTTGCCACCACGGGTATCTTTGCCCAAACCGCTGTTCTGCGGGATATGCTGGAGCGCTTTGCCTCGGATTACCTGGCTGCGCTTTGGGAGCTTTCCGCCACCGCGCTGGTTGCGGGGGAGACCCCCGAGACGGTCATCAAAAATCTGGGGGCATACGTTCGTCACGTTCATTTCAGCGACGCCATTCGCACCGAAAACGGCTTGGAGCGAAGCCTGGCGGGGGAGGGGGAGCTTCCCGTCCGCGAGGTGATTTTAGCGCTCCGCTCTGTGAACTACGATGGCTTTGTTTCCCTGGTCTGGGATCCCGAATGGTGCGGCGATATCAATGATATGGAGATCATTTTCGCCCAGTACGTTGGCTATATGAAGCAGTTCAGCGACACCTCAAAAAACGAGTCCACCCTATACTATAACAAAGCCCACACGGGAAAATACGTTTGGAAAAAGGATCTCCTCATTGAAGCAACCTTCTCTCAGGTGCTGGATCGGATGGTAGAGGAATTTCCCGATCAGTACGCCTTTAAATACACCACGCTGGATTACACCCGCACCTACAGCGAGTTTCGCGATGACGTGGACACCTTCTGCCGTTCCCTGATCGCGCTTGGCGTGAAGGCGGGGCATAAGGTTGCCGTTTGGGCATCCAACGTTCCCCAATGGTATATTGCCTTTTGGGCAACCACCAAGATCGGCGCGGTGCTGGTTACCGTCAACACCTCCTATAAGATACATGAGGCGGAATATCTGTTCAAGCAGTCCGACACCCACACCCTCATTATGACGGAGGGCTCCAAGGACACCTCCTACGGCAAGATCGTTGCCGAGCTTTGCCCCGAATTGGAGCATAAGAAGCCGGGAGAGCCTCTCCACAGTAAGCGTCTGCCGTTTTTGCGGAACGTGATCACCGTGGGCTTCCGTCAAAAGGGCTGTCTCGAATGGAGCGAGGCGGTGGAGCGTTCGGCGCAGGTGCCGAAGGAGACGGTTTACCGCATGGCGGCGCTGGTGGATAAGGATGATGTTGCCAATATGCAGTACACCTCGGGAACCACAGGCTTCCCCAAGGGTGTTATGCTCACCCACTATAATATCGTAAACAACGGAAAATGCATCGGCGACCGCATGGATCTTTCCACGGCGGATCGCATGATGGTGCAGGTTCCCATGTTCCATTGCTTCGGTATGGTGCTTGCCATGACCGCCAGCATGACCCACGGAGCAACCCTGCTGCCCCTGCCGTATTTCTCCCCCAAGCCCTCGCTGGCTTGTATCCACAACGAGCATATCACCGCCTTCCACGGTGTTCCCACCATGTTTATCGCTCTTTTGGAGCATCCCGATTTTGAAAAGACCGATTTCTCCTATATGAGAACGGGCATCATGGCGGGAAGTCCTTGTCCCATTTCGGTGATGCAGGACGTGGTGAACAAAATGAATATGAAGGAGATCACCATTGTGTACGGGCAGACCGAGGCGTCACCCGGATGCACCATGAGCTCCACCGACGATCCTTTGGAGGTTCGCGTGGGAACGGTTGGTCGGGCGCTTCCCGAAATCGAATGTAAGATCATTAACCCCGAAACGGGTGAGGAATGTCCCGACAACGTAACGGGTGAGTTCGTTGCCAGAGGCTATAACATTATGAAGGGCTACTACAAAATGCCCGGTGCCACAGCCGCCGCCATCGACGCGGAGGGCTGGCTCCACACGGGCGATCTCGCTTGCCGCACTCCGGAGGGGAATTTCCGTATCACGGGGCGCCTGAAGGATATGATCATTCGCGGCGGAGAGAATATTTACCCCAAGGAAATTGAGGAATTTATCTACACCCATCCCAAGGTGAAGGACGTGCAGGTGATCGGTGTTCCCGACGAGCAGTACGGCGAGGAGATCATGGCGGCGATCATTCTCAAGGATGGAGAGAGCATGACAGAGGATGAAATGAAGGCGTACATCGGCGCGAATATGGCGCGTCATAAGGTGCCGAGATACGTGGAATTTGTGGCTTCGTTCCCAACCAACGCGGCGGGAAAGATCCTCAAATACAAGATGCGCGAGGAAGCAGTCGAGAGGCTCGGTCTGCAGAAAGCGAACACGGTGGTGACTGCGTAATGTTTCAAAACCGTTTTGAAGTGATCGACGCGCATTGTCACATTTATCCCGAAAAGATCGCCCGCAAGGCGGCGGAAAGCGTTGGCGCCTTTTACAGTGAGCCTCCTGCCTGCGGCGGAACGCTGGAGGAGCTGATCCAAAGAGGCACAGAGGCGGGAATCGACCGCTTTGTGGTGCAATCGGTTGCAACCGCCCCAAAGCAGGTGGCGAGCATCAACCGCTTCATCGCCGAGGAGGTAGCGGCAAATCCCGCTCGCCTCATCGGCTTTGGAACCCTCCACCCCGAAAGTGTCGATCAGAAGGGTGAGCTGGAGGCGTTGCTTTCTCTCGGGCTCAAGGGCGTGAAGCTCCATCCCGATATTCAGGGCTTTTGCATTGACGATCCCCGTTGTCTCAAGATCTATGAGCTGTGCGCCGAGGCGGAACTTCCCATTCTGATGCACACGGGCGATTGTCGCTACGATATGTCCAACCCCAACCGTTTGATCCCCATTCTCAAGGAATATCCAAGCCTCACGGTGATCGGCGCCCACTTTGGGGGATGGTCGATCTGGGAGCGTGCCAGTCTGGAGCTGGCGGATCAGGAGAATCTCATCGTGGATTGCTCCTCCAGCTTGTGCTATATCCCCATTGAGGCTTCTCGCGAGATCATTCGGCGCTACGGTGCCGAGCGGGTGCTGTTCGGCACCGATTTCCCACTCCACGCCCCCGAAAACGAGATGCGCCTTTTTGAAGCGTTGGCGTTGGAGGATTGGGAGAATCAACTCATTCTCGGCGGAAACGTGAAAAAATTACTGAAAATCTGATTTTGTTGATAAAAAAGGAGAGACTTATGAGCCAATTCAGCAAGGATACGATCTGTGTGCAGGGCGGCTACACCCCCGGAAACGGTGAGCCCCGACAGATCCCCATTGTGCAAAGCACAACCTTTAAATATGCCACGGGCGACGCAATGGGCGCCCTGTTCGATCTGAAGGCATCGGGGTATTTCTATTCCCGCCTGCAGAATCCCACCTGCGATACCGTTGCCAAAAAGATCTGTGAATTGGAGGGAGGCACCGCCGCAATGCTCACCTCCTCAGGGCAGGCGGCATCCTTCTACAGTATTTTCAATATTGCCTCCTGCGGCGACCATATCGTTTCCTCAGCAACCATCTATGGCGGCACCTTCAATCTTTTTGCCGTTACCATGAAGCGGATGGGCATTGAGTTCACCTTTGTGTCTCCCGATGCAACCGAGGAGGAGCTGAACGCGGCATTCCGCCCCAACACAAAGGCGGTGTTCGGAGAAACCATTGCCAATCCCGCGCTTACGGTGCTGGATATTGAAAAGTTTGCGAGAGTGGCTCATGCTCACGGCGTTCCTTTGATTGTGGACAATACCTTTGCCACCCCCGTGAACTGTCGTCCCTTCGAGTGGGGGGCGGATATCGTCACCCATTCCACCACCAAGTATATGGACGGTCACGGCGCGGCTGTGGGCGGCTGTATTGTGGATTCGGGCAAATTCAACTGGCTGGCGTATCCCGATAAGTTCCCGGGACTCTGCACGCCCGACGAAAGCTACCACGGTGTTACCTATGCCAAGGATTTCGGGCTGGAGGGTGCCTTTATCACCAAGGCAACCGCGCAGCTCATGCGTGATTTTGGCTCGGTGCAGTCTCCTCAAAGCGCGTTCCTCTTGAACATGGGTCTGGAAAGTCTCCACGTGAGAATGGCACGACATTGCGCCAATGCTCAGGCTGTGGCGGAATTTCTGCAGGGACACGAAAAGATCTCCTGGGTGGTCTATCCCGGCTTGAAGAACGATAAGAATCACGAGCTTGCGCAAAAATATCTTCCCAACGGTAGCTGCGGCGTAATCAGCTTTGGAGTGAAGGGGGGCAGAGAAGCTGCCGGACGGCTGATGGAGGGCTTGAAAATTGCCGCCATCGAAACCCACGTTGCCGACGCACGTTCCTGCTGCTTGCATCCTGCCAGCACTACCCACCGTCAGATGTCCGATGAGGAGCTGTTGGCTGCGGGCGTGTCCGCCGATCTGATCCGCCTTTCCTGCGGCTTGGAGGGAACCAACGATCTGATCGCCGATCTGGCGCAGGCGCTGGAAAATCTTTGAAACGGAGCTTTCATCTATGCCAATCAGAATTCCAAATGATCTGCCTGCGGTCAAGGTCTTAACCGATGAAAACATCTTTGTAATGACCGAAACCCGCGCGTTGACGCAGGACATCCGTCCCCTGAAGATTCTGCTTTTGAATCTGATGCCGAAAAAGATCGAAACGGAAACCCAGTTCTCCCGTTTGCTTGGAAACACCCCTCTGCAGGTAGAGCTGGAGTTGATCCATACCAAGAGCCACAAATCCAAAAACGTGTCGCAGGAGCATCTTCTGTCCTTCTATAAGACCTTTGATGACGTGAAGGATCGCAACTTCGACGGTATGATTATCACGGGGGCACCCGTGGAGCAAATGCCCTTTGAGCAGGTGGAATACTGGGAGGAGCTTTGCGAGATCATGAGTTGGAGCCGACGTCACGTTCACAGCACCTTCCACATTTGTTGGGGGGCGCAGGCGGGGCTTTACTATCATTTCGGCGTTCCAAAGATCCCGCTGGAGGAAAAGATGTTCGGCGTGTTTCCGCATGAGGTGGAATATAAACGCTCCATTCTGTTCCGCGGCTTTGATGATCGCTTCATGGTGCCGCATTCCCGCCACACGGGGGTGCGACGTGAGGATCTGGAGGCGGTGTCGGGCTTGAAGATCCTTGCTTCCTCCGAGGAGGCAGGGGTGTTTGCCATGGCAACCGAGAACGGAAAGCAGATCTTCATCACGGGGCATCCCGAATATGATCCGCACACCCTGAAAAGCGAGTATGATCGGGACGTTTCCGAGGGGAAGCCCATTTCCGTTCCCAAAAACTACTATCCCAACAACGATCCCACAAAGCCGCCCATGGTTTCGTGGCGCTCCCACGCAAATCTGCTCTATTCCAACTGGCTCAACTATTTCGTTTACCAGACCACGCCCTACGATATCAACAAGATCCAATAAAAGGAGAAGACCATGCAAAGAGAAGAGGGAAGACCCACCGTCACGGAGGGACGCTTGGAGAAGGAGCTGCGGGTTTACGATCTGCTGGATGTTCTTCACGTTGCCTACAGCCGCATCGACCACGCGCCTGCCATGACCATGGAGATCTGCCGAGAGATCGACGAATCGCTGGATGCCGTGATCTGCAAGAATCTGTTTCTTTGTAACCGACAGCAAACCGACTTTTATTTGTTGATGATCCCCGGAGAGAAGGTTTTCAAAACCAAGGATCTTTCGGGGCAGATCGGCTCCTCGCGGCTGTCCTTTGCCTCGGGGGAGCAGATGGAGGCGCTTTTGGATTGCTCGCCGGGGTCTGCCAGCGTGCTGGGCTTGATGAACGATCTTGAGGGGCGTGTTCGTTTGCTCATCGACCGTGAGGTGCTGGAGGGGGACTACGTTGGAATGCACCCATGCGTGAACACCGCAAGTCTCAGGATCTCCACAGCCGACCTTTTGGAGAAGCTTTTGCCCGCAATGAGGCATACCCCAACGCTTGTTACGCTGTAAGGGCTGAAAATCTTCAAAAAACGGTCTATTTGGGGGCGTTTTCTTGACATCCCTCGGAGGGGTATGCTATAATAAGGGCAACACCACGGTCGCGGTTGTGGTGTTGCCCATTTTTTGTTTTGGAGGATTTGACATGAAAAAAGGAATTTGCGCTCTGTTAACGGTATTGCTCCTCACGCCATTGTGCGGGCTGTTTCCCCTGAAGGCATCGGCGGAAGCGGTGGTGCCTGACATGACCGAGATCTTTGAAAAAAAGCAGTTCACCACCGAGGGCGGATACGTGCTGAATTACAGCATCCATTTGCCCGAAGACTACGATCCCGCCGTCAAGTATCCCGTTGTGCTGTTTATGCACGGAGCGGGTGAGCGGGGAAGCGATCTGGAAAAGCATTTGAAAACGGGAATCATCGAGTCCTTCAAAAAGACCGAAAGTCCTCTCTACGATTGCATTGTGGTGGCGCCTCAATGCCCCGAGGGCAAGCAATGGGTAAACGTTGCGAAATGGACCGATTGCATTTATTCCACCGAGGATATTGCCGAATCGCAGGAGCTTGCCGCCGTGGTGGAGCTGGTGCTTTCTCTGAAGGAGCTATACAGTACCAACACCAATCGCTACTACGTGACGGGGCTTTCCATGGGCGGCTACGCCACATGGGATCTTCTGGTGCGTCATCCCGAGATTTTTGCCGCGGCAATGCCTCTGTGCGGCGGTGCCGACAGAGACAATGCGGCTGTGATCAAGGATATTCCCGTTTGGGCATTCCATGGAATGAAGGATCCCACCGTTCCCTACACGGGAACCAAGCAGATCTGCACGCGCATGAAGCAGCTGGGAGGGAAAAACGTAACCTTCACCGAGTATCCCGATCATCAGCATAACATCTGGAGCGACGTTTATGCCCGCGAGGATATCTGGACGTGGCTCCTCGCGCAGGATCTTTCGGATCGGTTCCCTGAATTGAAGGTGACCGAGCCCGTAACCGATGCGCCTACCGAGGCACCCACCGAGGAGCCGATCATGCCCACCCAATCCGCGGGAACCGCCCAAGCCCCCGCGGAGGAGAGGGGATGCGGTGCCACCGTTGGAAGTGCGATCGCAGTGACCGCGCTGACGGGAGGACTGCTCTTGAAAAAGAAAAAAGAGGATTGATCCTCTCATGGAAAAAGGATGTGACCTCCCGTTGGATCGGAGGTCACATCCTTTTTTCACTGCGGAAGATCCTTCCTTGCCTTTTGATAAGCAAGCCGTTCGTCTCCCGAGGCAAGATAGATGATGCCGCATTGGTGAAAGCCGTTTTTCTCCAAGGATTTCTGCATGGGAATGTTGTCGCGGTGGGTGTCGATCTTCAAATTACCGCATCGCGCAAAGCAATATTGGAAGCAGAAGCCTGCAACCCCCTTGCGATGCGCGGAAACGGCAATGCGGTGCAGCACGCCGTAGGGCAGGGGATTGAGCCAATTTCCGTGGTAAATATTTTGGTAGGTGGGATCCTCTCCCTCAAAATAGCAGAAAACGCCCAGTATCTCGTCAGCCTCCTCACAAACGTAGAGCTGATTCTTTGCAAGATCGTCCAAAAGCACCTCGCGGTTGGGGTAGCCGTTGTTCCATTGATGAGGATTTCCGTTGGCGCGCATATAAAGGCGAGCGTTATCATAAATGCTCAGCAGAAGCGAAAGCTCCTCCGCGCGGGCGTGTCGAATGTTCATAGCTCCTCCTATGGTTCAATTTCTGTTAACATCATACCACAAAAAAACGCTCGATGCAAGATTATTTACGAAAAAAGCGTTGACAAATCCTTCTTTTTTCGATACAATAGTAGCAGTAACGGCAGAAAGGATGCTTAACATATGGCAAAAAAACAACAAAAAACGGATCTCAACGGAATTCTCTATCTTGTGGTTGGCATACTGTTTTGTATTTTCCGATCGGAGGTGCTGAAGCTGCTTCTGATCCTTGTTGGCGTTTTGTTTATTGCAAAGGGTGTGCTGGATTTGTTGGCGCGTATCCATTTCGGCGGCGCGGCTTCGCTGGTGATCGGAATTTTACTGATCGTTGGAAGCATGACCATTATCAAGGTGATGCTGATCGTGTTCGGCGTGCTGATGCTGCTTCGCGGACTTCGGGCGCTGCTGGCGCTCTCTCATTGTCAGCCAACCACCATGCAGCTTCTGGGAGCGTTGCTCACGGTGCTGGTGGGAGTGATGCTGATCGTTAGTCATTGGTTGATGCTCGATTGGTTTTTTATCGTTCTGGGTGTATTTTTTATTGTAAACGGCATAACGCTGCTCACGTCAAATAACCGACGTTGAAAAATCGGAGGAGAATTATGGAACAGTATTTATTGGCATTAGATCAGGGAACAACAAGCTCCCGTTGCATTGTGTTCGACCGTGAGGGCAACATTCGCTCGCAGGTGAACCGCGAGTTTCAACAGTTCTACCCGCAGGACGGCTGGGTGGAGCAGGATCCCACCGAAATTTGGGCATCGCAAATGGGTGTTGTGGTGGAGACGATGCTGAAAATGGGCATCACCGCTTCTCAGGTGGCGGCGATCGGAATCACCAATCAGAGAGAAACGGTGGTGGTTTGGGAGCGGGAGAGCGGAAATCCCATCTGCCGCGCCATTGTTTGGCAGTGTCGCCGCACAGCCGAGCAATGCGCAAAATGGAAAGCAGAGGGACTGGAGCCCTTGATCCATGAAAAAACGGGACTTCTCTTGGACCCCTATTTTTCGGCAAGCAAGCTAAAGTGGATTTTGGATAACGTTCCCGGCGCAAGATCACGGGCGGAAAAGGGTGAGCTTTGCTTCGGAACGGTGGATTCATGGTTGATCTACCGTCTCACCGGCGGAAAGGTTCACGCCACCGATCCCTCCAACGCTTCCCGCACGATGCTTTTCAATATACACACCATGGATTGGGATGAGGAGCTGTTGTCAATTTTTGATATTCCCCGAGCCATGCTGCCCCAGGTCAAGCCCTCGTCGGGGCTGTTCGGATACACCGATCAAGGTTTGTTCGGTGGGCAGATCCCCATTGCGGGTGTGGCGGGAGATCAGCAGTCGGCGCTGTTCGGTCAGTGCTGTCTCAACGCGGGTGACGTAAAGAATACCTACGGTACGGGCGGATTTTTGCTGATGAACACGGGGAATACCCCCGTCAGCTCCAAGCAGGGACTTCTCACCACGGTTGGGTGGAGGATCGGAAATGAGGTCAGCTACGTGCTGGAGGGCTCTGTGTTTACCTGCGGCGCGGTGATTCAATGGCTTCGCGACGGCATGAAGCTTTTCAAAAAGGCTTCGGAAACCGAAAAAATGGCAAATAAGGTTCCCGATACCGCGGGGGTCTATCTGGTTCCCGCCTTTGTGGGGCTGGGTGCGCCCTATTGGGATGCCTATGCTCGCGCCAGTATTCAAGGGCTCACCAGAGCCGCAACAGCCAACCATATCGTGCGTGCTGCGTTGGAGGCAATGGCATATCAAACGGTGGACGTGCTGGACGCCATGCGGCAGGAGGCGCCGTTTCCCATCGGCTCGATCCGCGTGGACGGCGGCGCGGCGGCAAACAATTTCCTGCTGCAATTCCAATCGGACGTTCTGGGAATCCCCCTCACCCGCCCCTCCTGCGTGGAAACCACGGCAAAGGGCGCGGCAAGCCTTGCGGCGCTGGGGGTTGGCTATTACAGCGGCTTCGAGGAAATGAAGCGGACGTGGAAAACCGACCGCGTATTCGCCCCCACCATGGGTGCGGAACAGCGGGAAACGCTTTTGCGAGGCTGGCATAAGGCGGTGGAGCGCTCGCTGGCATGGGCAAAGGTCGAATCGTAATTTTGGCGGAAGGGATTGACATTCGCAACAAAACGTGATATAATCAAAGCAGAAGACACAAGTCCGCAACCGATCCTCGGCGCCCGGCCGCAGAAAGGCTCGCACTGTTCGGATTCTGTGCGAGGACAATACTGTATTCAACGGCGACGGCTGCCAAGGGAAATCTCGGCATGCCGGCGCCGTTTTGCTTTTTGAAGGGAGGAGAAGCCGTTGAACGGATGATTTCAAACCGATATTCATACGAAAATAATAATGAATGATTCAAATTTTACCGTATCAATGGTTAATGATTTGCCGAGTGGTTCACTGAGCGATCTGCAACGGTCGGCTCCAACGTATTTACAGGAAGCGCCTCACTAACCAATGATGCAAAATGGGTTTTGGAGCCTTACACAGGTGATAGTTGGGATCATTTAGCGCTCACACGCCACACCTCGGTCATGATCCCCGGTGAAGAATACGATTTTGACGCCTATATGTTCAGCTCCCAAATCGGTGTAAACGGCCCCATTACCTACAGCGTCACCAACACAGACGGAACCGCAACGGATAAAGCAAC
>SVSC01000054.1 GCA_015064525.1 Oscillospiraceae bacterium | reverse complement strand
CGTTATCCTCGGTGTTTCCGAAGGCGCAGGTAAGTATATGTGCGGCTTCAAAACCGTTGCCGCTATGGTGAAGAACATGATCGACGAATTGAAGATCACCGTTCCCGTGGCGCTTCATCTGGACCACGGAAGCTACGACGGATGCTACAAGTGCATTGAGGCAGGCTTCTCTTCCATTATGTTCGACGGTTCCCACTATCCCATTGAGGAGAACATCGCAAAGACCACCGAGCTGGTGAAGGTTTGCGAGGAGAAGGGACTTTCTCTGGAGGCTGAGGTTGGTTCGATCGGAGGCGAGGAAGACGGCGTTGTTGGTATGGGCGAGTGCGCTGATCCCAACGAGTGCAAGATGATCGCGGACCTCGGCATCACCATGCTGGCTGCCGGTATTGGCAACATCCACGGCAAGTATCCCGAAAACTGGGCAGGTCTTTCCTTTGAGACTCTGGCTGCTGTTTCCGAGAAAACAGGCGATATGCCTTTGGTGCTTCACGGTGGAACCGGTATTCCTGAGGACATGATCAAAAAGGCGATCTCTCTTGGTGTTTCCAAAATCAACGTGAACACCGAGTGCCAGCTTTCCTTCGCTGCCGCAACCCGCGCATACGTTGAGGCGGGCAAGGATCTGCAGGGCAAGGGCTTCGACCCCAGAAAGCTGCTGGCTCCCGGCTTTGAGGCGATCAAGGCAACCGTGAAGGAAAAGATGGAGCTGTTTGGTTCCATTGGAAAGGCTTGATCCGAATTTTGCATGAATTAAGACCGTCCCGCTTTGGTTGGGCGGTCTTTTTTCCGTTTTCGGGGGAAATGTTTGGAAAAGCCCTTGACGGAACAGCGTTTTTCGTTTATAATTATAAGGAATAATTGTATCAGGGGGAAGCAGACGTGAGAATTGTTATCAAGGTTGGAACATCAACGCTGGCACATCAAACGGGACGCTTGAACATCCGTCGCGTGGAGTCGCTTTGCAGGATCCTCAGCGATCTGAAAAACGCGGGACATGAGGTGATTTTAGTTTCCTCGGGTGCCATTGGGATGGGCGCGGGGAAGCTCTTTCTAACCGAGCGTCCCAAGGATATTCCAACTAAGCAAGCAGCGGCGGCTGTGGGGCAGTGCGAATTGATGTACACTTATGACCGCTTGTTTGAGGAGTATCGTCACACCGTTGCGCAAATCCTGCTCACGGGCTCGGATTTTAAGCACCGTGATCGTTATCGCAATTTTCAGAATACCATGCGTCGGCTTTTGGAATTGCAGGTGCTTCCCATCATCAACGAGAACGATACCATTGCCACCGAGGAAATCAAGGTGGGCGACAACGACACCCTCTCCGCAATGGTTGCCGTTAGTGTGAACGCAGAGCTGCTGGTGTTGCTTTCGGACATTGACGGTCTGTACACCGCCGATCCCCACAAGAATCCCAACGCAAGGTTGATTGAGGAGGTTCATGAGCTGGCTCCCGAAATTCTTGCTCTGGCGGGAGACGAGGGCTCGGCGCTTGGAACGGGCGGCATGAAAACCAAGCTGCACGCCGCGCAAATTTGCGGGGAGCAGGGGTGCGACATGGTGATCCTCAATGGATCCACCCCCGAATTGCTCTACGATTTGTTTGACGGCAAAAGAGTTGGAACAAGGTTTTACGGAAAGAGGAAAGAAACGGTATGACGATCATTGAGGTGTTGCAAAACGCCAAGGCGGCGGCGCCCGCTCTTGCGTTGCTCAAAACAGAAGATAAAAACCGTGCGCTGATGGCAATGGCGGAAGCGTTGATAACCAATATGCAGAAGATTCTGATTGCCAACACCGAGGATCTTGCGCAGGCAGAGACGAACGGAATGAATCAGGTGATGACCGACCGCTTGCGCTTGACTGAGGAGCGGATTGAGGGGATGGCAAAGGGAATTCGCGAGGTAGTGGAGCTGTCCGACCCCGTTGGAAGGGTGACAGATCGTGTTGTTCGCCCCAACGGTCTTGTGATCGAAAAGACCCGTGTTCCCATGGGGGTGGTTGCAATCATCTATGAAAGTCGCCCCAACGTGACATCCGATGCTGCCGCGCTTTCCTTGAAAAGCGGCAACGTGTGCGTGTTGCGCGGTGGAAAGGAAGCTTTCCGTTCCTCGCAGGCGATTATTTCGGCGCTTCGCAGCGGTTTGGCGAAGGAAGGCTTTAACGAGAATTTTGTGAACATGGTTCCCGACACCTCCAGAGAGGGAGCGAACCAATTGATGACCGCTGTGGAATACGTGGATCTTCTGATTCCGAGAGGCGGTGCCGGCTTGATCCGCGCTTGTGTGGAAAACGCAAAGGTTCCGTGTATCCAGACGGGAACGGGAATTTGCCACGTTTACGTTGACGCCGATGCTGATATTGAGAAGGCGTTGGACATTCTTGAAAACGCCAAGACCAGCCGTCCTTCGGTGTGTAATGCCGCGGAGGTTTGTTTGATTCATCGGGAGATCGCGCCAAAGCTTCTGCCGCTTCTGAAAAAGCGTCTTTGTGATGACCGAGCGGAGAAGGGACTCACTCCCGTTGAGCTTCGTCTCGACGGAGAGGCTGCTCAGTGGATCGAGGGAACGCCTGCGGGAGAGGCGGATTTCGACACCGAGTTTCTCAACTACATTCTGGCAGTGAAGGTAGTAAAAAACCTTCACGATGCGATCACCCATATTTCCGCCCATTCCACACACCACAGCGAGGCGATTTTAACGAATACTCCCGAAAATGCCGCGTTATTCACGGCAGCCATTGACAGTGCCGCGGTGTACGTCAATGCTTCCACCCGCTTCACCGACGGCGGCGAGTTTGGCTTGGGCTGTGAGATCGGAATTTCCACGCAAAAGCTTCATGCTCGTGGTCCCATGGGCTTGGAGGAGCTAACCACCTATAAATATGTGATTCGCGGAAACGGACAGATCCGCTAAGAGAAAGGAACTATCATGAGTCGATTCAAGTTTGGTTTTTTAGGATGCGGGAATATGGGAGGCGCCTTGGCGATGGCGGCATCCAAAGTCTTTTCCGCCGATCAATTGGCGGTTTGTGATACCGATCCCGCAAAAACCGCTTTGTTTGTTGAGCGTAAGCTCGCCACCGCTGTGGAGCTGAGCACCCTTGTTGCGGAAAGTGATTTTCTGTTTCTCGGTGTTAAGCCGCAGGCGCTGGAGCGTGTGATCGAATCGATCCGTCCCATGCTGGAGGCAAAAAAAGAAGCCGTAACGCTGGTGAGCATGGCGGCAGGAGTGGAAATATTCAAGCTGGAGCGCTGGCTGGAAGGGGATTATCCCATCATTCGCATCATGCCCAACACCCCCGTTTCGGTGGGACAGGGAATGATTCTCTACAACGGAAATGAAAAGGTTACGGAATCGCAGTACGCCGCATTTCTGGAGGGGCTTTCCCATGCGGGCAGGCTCGACCGCCTTCCCGAGCATCTGATTGATGCGGCAGGCTCTCTTTCGGGATGCGGCCCCGCGTTCGTTTATCTGTTTGCGGAGGCGTTGGCAGACGGAGGCGTTACTTGCGGTCTCCCCAGAGAACGCGCCATGCTCTATGCGGCGCAAACCCTCTTGGGCGCCGCGGAAATGCTTCTGCAAAGCGGAAAGCATCCCGGGGAATTGAAGGATGCGGTTTGCAGTCCCGGTGGAACAACCATTGCGGGCGTTCACGCTCTGGAAAAGGGCGGACTTCGCGGTGCCGCTATGGATGCTGTGATCGAGGCGTACAACAGAACCAAGCAGTTAACCAAATAAATGTCTGCCTATGGCAGAAAGAAAGGGCAGTATCGTAAACCGATACTGCCGCTTTCTTAGGAGCCATTATTTCTCCAGCGTTTCCAGATATCCAACAACGTCACCAATGGTCACAAACTTGTGAATGTCGTCATCCTGAATTTCAATGCCAAAGCGATCCTCGCAAAGCATAATCAGGTCTGCCAGCTCAATGGAGTTGATACCAAGATCGTTTGCCAGCTCGGCCTCCATGGTGATCTCATCGGGATCCAGCTGAAGCTCTTCAACAAGAAGGTTTTTCAAGGTTTCAAACATAACGGTCTATCCTCCGAAATTTGATTCTGTTTTTTTGCCGAACAGCTCGGCACCTCAAATATTATATACTATAATTGTTGATTTGTCAAGTCTTTTTTGTGAAACTATTGCATTTTTGGGAAATTCCTTCAATATTATAAGAAATTAAGGCTTGAAAACGAGAGGAGGCGCGGATAAAAATGAATATTTTTCATTGTCGGCCATTTGCGGTTTCTGTCTGTGCTTTTGCTGCTTCGGCGCTCTTGGCTTTTTCAATGGCGCTTCCCACGAAGCTGATAATGCTGATTCTCTCGGTGATCGGTGTAATCGTTGGGATCGTGTGGGGATCCTGCGGAAAAGCGCGTTGGGGGCGGCTTCCGTCTCTGATTCTGCTTATATCCTGCGCCTGCGCCATTGCCCTGGGACAATCGGTATATTGGTTTGATTTTGCGTGTAAAAGGCTTGAGCGCCTCGGTGTTGAGGAATTTCCCGTGGAGGGCTACGTTGCGGAGCGGTTGAACGATACCTACGTTGGCTCTGCCTTTTATGTGAAAACAACCGAAATCAACGGGGAGCCCATTCAAACAAAGCTTTTATTGCAATGCAACTACCGTTCCTCCTTGCAAGCGGGCGACTATTTCCGCATTACGGTGCAACGGGAAGCGATCCAAGAGGAGGATCAGCTCTATCGACTTTCCGACGGATGCACCGGTTACGTTGTGTGTGAAAGCGACGATGCCTGCCGGATCTACTCCGAAGGTGAGGAAAGCCTTCTGATATGGATGCGAAGGCAGCAGCTCAGACTTTCGGAGCGTCTTTCAAGTGCCGTGAAGGGGGAGAACGGAGATCTGGCGGCCGCACTCCTGCTGGGGGACAGAGGAAAATTAAGCGGTGACACCGCACTATCCTTCCGTCGGGCAGGGATCTCTCATCTTTTGGCACTGAGCGGACTCCACGTTTCGGTGCTGATGGGAATGCTGGAGTGGCTGTTGCGCCGTTTGCGGCTTCCCAAAGCACTTCGCGCCGTTGGCGTTATGGCAGTTGCGGCGGCGTATCTGTTGCTCACGGGGATGTCGCTTTCAACGGTTCGATCGGTGATCATGGTATCCGTTTTGTATCTGGCATTTTTGTTCGGAGCTTCGTATGATTCCTTCACCTCGCTTTGCGCGGCGTTACTTGGAATTCTGTTGGTATCTCCTTACGCGGTAACCGATATGGGAATGTGGATGTCCTTCACGGCAACTGCTGGGATCGTGATCTTCCTGCCTGCTGTGAACGATGCCTTTGAGGCGGGAATTTGGAAGCGGCTTCCGTATCGCCTTGTGAAACTGATCCGAGGAATCGCGGTTGCCTTGGCGGTAGGCCTTCTTGCAAACTGTGCGATTCTCACGCTTTCTGCTTTTTTCCACGGAGAAGCCTCTCTTTTTTCGATGGTTGCCACCTTGCTTTTGAGCCCGATTTTGCCAATCTCTCTATTTCTCTCCATTTGCTGTCTATGGCTGCCGTCGGTTGGCATTTTGGGATGGCTGTGCGGCATATGTATGGAGCTTTTGCGGCAAACCGCTGATTTCTTTTCCAACGTTACCAATGGAATCGTCCTGCTGGACGGATCCTTCACCGTGCTGCTCACAGTTGCTTTAACGCTTTCCCTGATTCTTTGCGCCGTTTGTGACTTTAAGAAGAAGCTTCTGATGCAAGGAATTCCGGTGATTTTATCCGCTTCCGTTATGTTGTTCGGCGTATTGGATAAACCTCCTGCAGATCAGGGAATCGCGGTGAGCTGTATCTCCAACGGCAAAAATGATGGGATTTTGCTGACCGAACGCAATGGCGCGGTGTTCTATGACGTTTCAGACGGTTCCACCTCCTTTTTGTCGCTTGCCATTGCCGAGCTGAAGCATCAGAGGTGCAGCGAGCTGGAAAGGCTGGTTCTCACCCATTATCATCCCCAAATGACCAATGGGCTCGACTTCTGCGCCTCCCACATCAAAATACGTCACCTATCGCTTCCTGCGCCGCTCACGGATGAGGAGTCCGCAATCGCAAACCGTCTCCGTGAGGAAGCGGAGCTTCACGGCATTCAAGTGACTGTTGGCGAGGAGACCGCTACGTTCGAAACGATGCTTCGTCCGATCTCCGATGGTGTGGAAAGGTCGGTTTTGTTTTCCGTAACCGTGAACGGCAAGCGCTTGGTCTATTCGTCGGGCGCGTGGTTTGAGGATGCCTTGCTTTCCGAGGAAGCGCGCGCATGGGTGTTGTCCTCGGATTATTGGATCGTCGGCGCCCACGGCGGTAACACGCTTGCCGTACCGCAATTGCTCAAGGAGCATCCGTCGTTGACCGAGGTGATCTTCTGTTCTCCAGAAGCGGCGAAATCCTGCGGAGCCGTTTCATTGCCGTATTCCTGCGCTGTGGTGAATTCCATTTATCGTTTTTTCCTTTCCTAAGCCGCTTTTCTGTGTCGAAAAGCGGCTTTTTTTCATAGAATGTTAGCGTTGGATTCGGATTTTACGACTGTGGAGAGGAGTGACAGGATCATGACTACGATTGCGATGCTCGGCGGAGATCAGCGACAGATTTTTGCTCGTAGGAGACTGGAGCAGATGGGCTTCCGAGTCTTTTGCTGGGGACTGGGGGATGAGGATTCCCATGAAACGTGGCAGGAGCTATTACAGAGTGCCGATTGTGCGCTTTTGCCGATTCCCGCATCGGAGGATGGTATCCGTGTGCGCTGTCCCCAGCACAAAGGCAGAGGCTGTCGGTTCACCGGTCTTTTAGAGGAGCTTCCCGTTGAAACAGCCTTGATTGGAGGCGCGATTCCCCCGATTTGGGAAAAGCACGCCGCTGAGAAAGGAATCGACATATGGGACTATCATCGCTCCGAGGTCTTTCAAATGCGAAACGCGGGTCCCACGGCGGAGGGGGCGATCCTTCTTGCCATGCAAGCTCTGAAGCGCACCATCAACGGACTTTCTGCGGCAGTGCTGGGGTACGGTCGCATTGCCTCTTTGCTTGCCGAAAAGCTGCGACTGCTCGGAGCGGATGTAACGGTCTATGCGAGAAAGGAACGGGATCTCGCCCATGCGAGGCTGAGAGGACTTTCCACCGAGAAGCTGGAAGAGAAGGGCGTTTCCGACTCATTGCGACGAATGTCCGCGCGCGTGGTTTTCAATACCGTTCCACAGCAGCTGGTTACCGAGGAAATCCTTCGGGAATGGGATCCAAGCTGTATTCTTGTAGAGCTTGCCTCCGCTCCGGGTGGCTTTTCCTTGTCGGCAGTTGAAGCGTTAGGCTTCACACGAATCCACGGAGCAGCGCTCCCCGGGCGCTTGTTTCCGGAAACCGCAGGCGATATTTTGGCAGAGACTGTTGCGGAATGGCTAATCCAACGCGGAGGCTCTGAGAAAGGATGATTTGATATGTTGGGATATGCATTTTGCGGATCCTTTTGTACCCATGCCCATGCGATTGAGCAAATGAAGCGACTGCTGGCAATGGGCTATGAGATCCAACCAATCATGAGTGAAACCGTTTGGAATACGGATACCCGCTTCGGAAGCGCCGAGAATTTGCGGGAATTGGTGGAGGGGCTTTGCGCCCGTGAGATCATTCACACCGTGGTAGATGCCGAGCCGCTGGGGCCAAAAACCCGATTGGATGCTTTGATCATCAGCCCTTGCACGGGCAACACGCTTGCAAAGCTGGCGAATGGGATCACCGATACGTCGGTATGCATGGCAGCTAAAGCACATCTGCGAAGCGATCGCCCTCTGGTGATCTCGCTGGCATCCAACGATGCCTTATCGGCAAATTTGAAAAACATTGCCACGTTGCTTTCCAGAAAGTACGTTTATTTTGTTCCCATGAATCAGGATGACCCCGAGAAAAAGCCCCATTCCTTGGTGGCGGATTTCAATAAGCTCCCCGAAACCCTTCATGCGGCAATGGAGGGGCGGCAGTTCCGCCGCTTGTTCCTTTAAGAAATCAGCTCACGAAGCCAATTCCGATCCTCGGAGGAAACGGCTTGACAGAGCGATAGAAACAGAAAGTACAGTCCTGCCGTCAACACCATATAGCAAACCAGTAAGGAGATGCTGATCGGCGGATTTCGCAGCAAAAAGCGAACCAAGCAGGTGGCGGCAACCACCGAAAGCAAGGGCTTCAGGATCCATTTACACAAATGCGCCCGCACATGGCTGACAGATAACAAACGAAGGATGCTGAATACCGTGTTAAAGGTTTCCGAAAGATAAATACTGATCAAATAGCCGCGGATTCCCATACGGGGAACCAAAAGTGCTACAAGCAGCACCGAGATCAAGGCATCAATAATATTGATCTTCATGGCGTATAGCTGCTCACCCATGCCCTTTAGAAAGGCGTCGGTGGCGGTGTCCAGATACATGATGGGAATTAACGGGGCTAAAATACGAATGTAATAGCCCGCATTGGTATTTGGATACAGTTGGTTTCCCAAGGGCTCGGAAAAGCAGATCAGAAGTCCCGCGGCGCCAATTGAGAAAAACAGAGTCAGTGACCACACGCGGGAAACCATATAGCGGATCCTTTTTTCTTCCTTTTTCACACAGCATTCCGCCACCACGGGGATCAGTAACCCCGCAAAGGAGGAGATGATGGCGGCAGGGTAGAGAACCACGGGAAGCGCCATGCTGTGGATCTTTCCGTAAGCCACCAAGGCGGAGGCGTGAGAGCTTCCGCTGTTCCGCAGTCCCTCGGGAATGAGAATATGCTGGAGTGTGATTAGTCCGGAACGAATATAGGAGGTGAGCGCCATGGGGAGGGTGATGCGAACCAGCTCCAAGCCCTCTCCGCGGCAGGCTTCATCCAAAGGAAATCTTCTCCTGCGATCCCGCAGAAAGAGCGGAAATTCAATCAAAAAGGAAAGCGTTTCTGCCAGAACGCCGCCGAGAACCAGCGCGCAAAGAAGTTGTTCGGGGGTTTTTCCAACCATGAGCGCCAAAAAGCGCATGGTGATCCAAATTTTGGCGCCTTGCTCCACCAGCTGCAGTACCGCGCTTTTATAGCTTTTTCTAACCGCGGTAAAGTAGCCGCCGAACACGGAGGAGATCGCAACCAAAGGAAGCGAAAGCGCAAACAAACGGAGCGAAGGAATGGTTCGGATATCCTTCAGCCAGCGCATGCCAATAATCGGCGCACCGAAAAACAGCAAAAACGAGGCGACACAGCCGCAAAGCGAGGCGTAAAGGAGTGCTTTGCGCATCAGGGCTCCGATCCGTTGTGGATGCCCTCGGCTAACAGTTTCGGATACCGCCCGTGTAACACCGAAATGAATTCCCGAGGTTGCCAGCGTCAGGGCAAAGCCGTAAACGCCCGACATCAGGGAAAAAAGCCCCATCACCTCAGCGCCCGCTCGGTTGGAAATGGCAACGCTATACCAAACACCAACGGTGCGCATGAGAAGGGATGACGCTGTGAGAATGATCGCGTGACGAACGATCTGACGTGCTTGCTTCAAAATTATAACCTCCCATCGATCCGCTTTCTAAACCTTATGACCGATGGGAGAAAAATATGTGATAACCGTATTTATTGAAGGAAAACGGAAGGGATGTCCTCGCAAAATGCGTGAACATCCCTTCTGTTTTCAGTTGATTTCAATCCCGATAGGGATGCTCTGCCGCAGCTTGGCGCATAGAGGCGATCACCGCGCGGGGGCGCTTAGCTCCGAACACGGAGGAGCCCGCAACAATGATATTGGCGCCTGCCTCTGTTGCAAGATGCACGTTTTCAGCGGTCAAGCCGCCGTCTACCTCAATATCCAAGCGCAGCTTGTGTGATTCGGCATAGCGGCGAACTGTGCGAACCTTTTCCAGCGTTTCGGGAATCAGCTTTTGTCCTCCAAAGCCGGGAACCACCGTCATGATCAGCGCCATATCAATCTCCTTGAGATAGGGGATGATGCGCTCAACGGGAGTAGCGGGAGAAATGGCAAGACCGCAACGCACCTCGCGGGAACGGATTTTTTCAATCACTTTGAGGGGATCGGAGCAGCTCTCCAGATGGAACGTGATCAGATCGGCGCCTGCCTTCACAAAATCGTTGATGTAGCGAATGGGATCGTTGATCATTAGGTGAACGTCAAAGATCAGCTTGCTGTGGGGGCGCAGGGCGGAGATCACGGGGGCGCCAAAGCTAATGTTTGGAACGAACATTCCGTCCATCACATCCAAATGCAGGTAATTGGCGCCCGCATCGGTCACTCGCTTCACACTGCTTTCCAGATTGGCAAAATCAGCCGCTAAAAGAGAAGGCGCAACGTAAATCATAACGGTACCTCACATAAATAAAGGATTGTTTTGTCGTTTCTTGTCAAACGGCATTGAAGGGGCATATGCTGTACTGTAAAGCACATTCATTCGCTCGGAAAGGGAATTGCAAAAGCTTGGACGTTCGGAGATCCGTGTTCCGCGTGAATGGATTCTGAATAGATTACTTTTGGCAGAGCAGACAAACTGCATGAGCGGCAATCCCCAGCTTTTCCCCCGTAAAGCCCAGCCTCTCCTCGGTGGTTGCCTTCACGCTGATGCATGAGGAGGGGACTCCAAGCGCGTTGGCAATATTTTCCCGCATTTCTGCAATGAAAGGTGCAAGCTTGGGGGCTTGCGCCAGAATCGTTGCGTCAACGTTTCCAAGCTCCCAGCCCTCGGCGCGCACACGATCCATTACACGGCGGGCGAGCAACAAGCTGTTGGCGCCCGCATAGGCGGGATCGTTGTCGGGAAACAGCTTTCCAATATCTCCCAGTGCCAAGGCTCCCAAAAGGGCATCCATCACGGCGTGGGTAAGCACGTCGGCATCCGAATGTCCAAGAAGCCCGGTTTCATGGGGGATCTTTACACCGCCTAAAATCAGGTCGCGGTCGGTAATCAGGCGGTGAACGTCATATCCGTGACCGACCCGAAAGGGGAGACCGCTCATTTCTCGTTTTCCTCCTCTGCAGCTTGGCGCATGGTCAGGATCGCTGTGGCAAGAGAAAGATCCTCCGGCGTGGTGATCTTGATATTTTCGGGACTGCACTCAACCATCTGAACTCTGGCGCCAAGATTTTCAACCAAGGAATTGTCATCGGTGGCTGTGGTAAGCTTGTCCTTTTCCGCTTGTGCCAAGGCGGCGGAATAAAGCGCAACGTGAAAGATCTGAGGCGTTTGCGCTTCCCAAAGATTGGTTCGGTCAACGGTATCCAGAACGGCTCCGCGATAGTTGGTGCGCTTCACGGTACCGTTAATTCTTCTGGCGGCGCTGGCTGCCTTATAGCGGCAGGCTGAGAGACATACGTTGGTGATCTCCTCGGGGGTGATCAGGCATCTTGCGCCGTCGGCGATCGCAACGTAGGTTACGTCATCGCTGACCTTCGCAAAGGCGCGCCGCGCGGATTCCTGACGGTTTTTACCGCCTGCCACAACGGTGTGCAGCTTGGTGATATGAAAATCCCGTCGGATCTCTGCAATTTCGTCAAAGTCCTCCGGACGAGCCGCAACGATAATCTCGGAAATCCGAGGTGTTTTTTGAAAAGCAAGAAGGGTATGCGCCAAAACGGGCGCGCCGCAAAGCGAAAGAAATTGCTTGGAAAGCGTGCCTCCCATGCGCGTGGAGCTTCCTGCGGCAAGGATCAGCGCGGCGGTTTTTTCTTTTGGCTTTTGGGCTTTCACCTTGGGGGCTCCCATCAGCTGAGACAAGGACATTTTCTCAAACTCCTTTTCGATAAAATGAAACTTTGATGCTTTTATGCTTTTTTTGCTTCGTATTCTTCGATGGCGGTGATCATATCCACGCGCTTCTGATGCTTTCCGCCCTCAAATTCAGTTTCAATAAAGTTATCCACCAAATCCAGCGCAAGCCCCATTCCAACCACACGCTCTCCAAAGCAAAGCACGTTGGCGTTATTGTGCAAACGGGTTAAGCGTGCGCTGAAGGTATCGGAGCAGGCAGCGGCGCGGATGCCGCGGTGCTTGTTTGCCGCCATAGACATCCCAATGCCGGTTCCGCAAATAAGGATCCCCAGCTCGGTGACGCCGTTCTGAATATTTTGGCAGACCGCTTGCGCGAAAACGGGATAGTCGCAGCTATCGCAGGAATCGGTTCCAACATCGAGAACCTCCCAGCCCTTTTCCTTTAAGTGCTGGATGACCTTCAATTTCAGGTTGTATGCCGCGTGATCGCAGCCAATGGAAATAATCTTCTTGTTCATGGAGTTGCTCCTTCTTTTTTCATAGCCTCACGTTCGGCACGCTCCCGCTCTGCCTGACATGGGCGGAGATAAACGGGGGCAAGCTCGCTGTCGGTGATATACTTTCCTTGATTGTAGGCTCGCAGGGCTGCATAGGCAACGGCTGAGGCGCTTTGATCCCGCAGATTGGCAGGCGTTTGATGATTAAAATGCTTTAAATGCGTTTTTACCAAATCGTATCCGTCTCCAACAAAGGAAATCGGCTCGCCATAGGCGTTCAGTCTTTCGTCAAGCTCCTCTACGGAGATAGCGGAATCCTCCATCAGGCGAGTAAGCTGACCGTTTTCGGCGCGGAAGAGCGCGGTGTAAACCTGCTTTCTCCGCGCGTTCATCACGGGGCAGATCAAGCCGCTCGGGATTTGATAGCGGTGGGCAAGGGCTTCCAAGGTGGAAACGCCGACGCAGGGCTTTCCGCTCCCGAACGCCAAGCCCTTCATGGTGGCAACACCGATGCGAACGCCCGTGAAGGATCCGGGACCTGCGGAAACCGCAAACAGATCCACGTCGTTTACCGTTAACCCCAGAAAATGAAGCAATGACTCTATCATGGGGAGCAGGGTTTCGCTGTGGGTATTTCCGTTACAAAGTGTATATTCTCCCAGCACGCGCTCCTCGTTGCAAACAGCAACCGAGGCAACGATGGCTGAGCTTTCCATTGCAAGCACGATCATATAGCGGATTCTCCGATCTGTTCAACGGTGATCAAACGACTGTCGGGCTGCTCGGAATCGTTTTTCTCGATCCGAACCCGAACAAAATCGTCGGGAAGTGCATAGGGGATATTTTCGCTCCATTCCACAAGGCAGATGCCGGGGCGCTCCAAATAGTCGTAAAATCCAATCGAAACCAGATCGTCGTCATTGGAGATCCGATACATATCGAAATGGAACACCGAGCGAGGCTTGGCGCGATATTCATTCACAAGAGCAAAGGTGGGGGAACGAACCGCCGACCGAGGGGAGATTACCGATGTGAAGCCGCGAACAAAGGCGGTTTTACCAACCCCAAGATCTCCATAGAGCGCCACAAAGGGCGGAATGGAGGAGTCCTCCAGCATTTTTTCTGCCAGCTCTGCGCCGCATTGCTCGGTTTGCTCGGCGCTTTGGGTGAGAACCGTCCACCGTTTTTCTTCCATATATTGTCCTCCGCGTTCGGTCGAAATCTACTTATAATAGTATATCACAGATCCTTCCGTTTGTAAAGTGTTTTTTCAGTTTTTATTGTCTTTCTTGTTGTAAACGGTCAGAGGGGTACGGGTGCCGTCGGGATCCTGCACAACGGTATTTTCCAGCGTTGCGCGGAACTGCGCGCGAAACTCCCGAATATATTCTTCGCGGAGCGCCTTTTGCTCGGCAAGCTCCTCCTCGGTGAGGGGACGCTCCTTGGAAAGATGCGCCAATTCATTGATGCGCTCAATTTTGCTTTTTTCCATGTTAAAAGATTCCTTTCATAACGAAATTTTAAAACGAAAGACCGTTCCAACGTCGGTTAATGGACAGTCCGCAAGCGAAACGGTTTTTTTACCGTTTCGTTGACAAAAAGCGGTGATTTCAGTTCCGTTCGGATGGAGGTTGAGGTCACCGCAAAACAGAATTTCAGGATCCTCGTCAAATGGCGAGAAGGATGCGGCGCCGCCGATAAAGCCCGTGTTATAGCCGGGAAGCTCAATCTTCTCGGTTAAAATCGGCAGGCACTCGATTTCAAGCGACTCACAAGCCCGCGCAATGGACGGATCCGCCGTGATTAAGGCGGCACTACCAACGGGGAGCGCCGCGCACTTGGCATAGCCCTGCGCCACGGGAACCACCCGAAAATCGGTTTCTTGGAGCAAAGTGGAGGCAGTAGAGGCGGGGCGACAGATCAAATGCTTGCCAATGGGGAGGGCATCCAGCAGTGTATCCATGGGGTAGCGGTCCTCAGGCTCCTCTCGACAGATGAAAACGGGGAGACGCAGAAGCTCCGAAATCTGCCCTAATTGATTTGCGGCAAGCTCTGCGTAGGAGCGGAAGGTGTAAATTCCTTTTTTGGAGAAAAAGACAAGAAGATCTGCGTGGGATGCCACGGGCTTGGGAAGGGCGGGGTGCGGCGGAAGAATCACCACAATGTCGCCTCTTTTTTGCAGGGCTTCTTTTAGCGTATCGGGGGCATTACAGCCGATCACCGAGAGCATTCTCATCGCCTCCTTTCCGTTTGTAAAAAGAAAGGGCAGACACCGTTGGATGTGTCTGCCATACTCTCTATTTGCACAATCAGCGATTAAGCCTTTTTCATGGTGCGCAGGCAACGGGAACAAACGTTGATCGATTTGCTGCCTTCCAATCTGATTTTGC
>SVSC01000053.1 GCA_015064525.1 Oscillospiraceae bacterium | reverse complement strand
AAATAAGGCGGGATTGAGGTAGCATTGTTCGATAACTTCCAAGTTGCCGAACGGACTCGAAATCTCGTAGGGCGTTAACGCGTCGCGTGGGTTCAAATCCCACCTTCTCCGCCAACAAAAACAGAACATTTGTCGGTAGACAAATGTTCTGTTTTTGTTTATCCAAGCCGCAGGCTTGGTATATCATCACCGCGCGAAGCGTGGTGTATATCATCAAGGGCGGCAATGCCACCCTTGTATCTCATCACGCGCCAGCGTGCATCCTCCTGCGGCTTGATGATATACAATGCTCCGCATTGATGATATACCGCAACAAGTTGCGGATGATATACAAGGCTTACGCCTTGATTTGTTTACAAAAGTGTGATATAATAAACTCAACAATAAATAAGAAATTGACAAGGAGTGTTAATGAAAATGGCAATAAAAATGACAAAAAATATAATACCGTCAAAGAGGGGGGATCGGGTTGAAAATAGCTGAAATTGAAGAAATTCTGATAAAGGGTGATTGTTCAGAAGAAATGATCGAACTGTTTAAGGCGGCTCTGCGGCGTGTGCCAAAAGCCAGCCGTTGCCAGCATTGCTATACGACCGCCGTTGCTATGAAACCGAAATTTCACAAGCAAGCCATCGCCCTAATGGAATACGGCTTGGAACAGTATGGTGATAGTTGGGTTGACCGTATGCGCTCATATCATAATATTGCCATTGTTTTTGAACAGAACAGTAATTACCACGAAGCGCTTTCTTCTTATCGTAATGCGTTGCTCGCTATTGATAAGAATAACCGAGATTCTTATGAAGCCGAGTATGCCTTCCATATGATGCGTATGGAAATGCACATTGCAGATTTTGACTATACGGATGATTTGCAAAAATATTATAATATTTCAGTTCAAGCAAGTGAATTTAGCCAAGCATTTCAGAAGAAAGCATTTTACAGATATATTGCGGAAATTATAATTTTTTCCAAGCAAGGAAAACCAAATGATGCCATAAACGCATATTATGCCGCAACCGAAATGTTAAATCCCAATTACGTCGGACCTTTAACGCGATTGTTAAAGAGTAAAGGGTATTTGGAAACGGTAGGAGCTGCAAAGGAAGCGTTGAATTTTTTGAAAAAGTTTAAGCGCTCGTTCAAATGCTAATTTGTATCAAAATTACAGTTATTAGCAAAGCGGCTATGACCGCACCCGAAGCCGCAAGGATTTTCTTGCGGCTTTTACTTTTCAAACATGAAAGGAGACACTTATGAGCTGTTTGAATTATGAGTTTTTTGACGAGAAAACTGTAAAAACCCCCGTTTTCACTTCCCTCGATTATACAAAATTTTGATTTTGTATAATTGGGTCTATCTTGAAGGGTGGGCGCAATTTGTGATCCTCTTTTCTTTGAAAGGAAGACCTTTGCTTTTTCCACCGCAATTTGGCGGTTCAAGAAATCGGCGCCGCAACATCTCATTTCGGAGACACTACAACGCCGATTTACAATTATATGGAGTTATCTGTTCAGGATCAGCTTGGTGAGTTCCACGGGATCAACGATCTTGTCGCCCTTGTAAACTCTCATGTTGCCCGATGCGATCTCGTCGATCAGGATCACCTCTCCGTTGTTGTAGCCGAACTCAAACTTAATATCCCAGAGATCCAAACCGATGGTCTTCAGATCGTCCGCAACGATCTTGGTGATCTTCAAGGTTTGCGCCTTCATACTTTCAAACATTTCGGGAGACATAACGCCCAGTGCGGCAAGACCCTCGCCGGTTACCAGCGGATCGCCCTTCTCGTCGTTTTTGAAGGTACACTCAACGTAGCCACCCTCCAAAGGCGTTCCATCCTTGATATATTCGCCGTATCTGCGAATGAAACTACCGGTTGCAACCAAACGGCAGATCACCTCCAAGCCGTGACCAAACACGGTTCCGGGAAGCACCTCCATGGTTGCCTCTTCCACGTTTGCGTTCACATAGTGGGTTTTAATGCCCGCAGCCTTCAAAAGCTCAAAATAGTACACCGAGGTTTGCAGATTTGCCTTTCCGATTCCCTCAATGGTCAAACCAACCGTGTTCTCTCCGGGATCAAACACACCGTCTTTGCCGGTGCAATCGTCCTTGAATTTAAGCATTACGTTGCCGTTGTCGAGACTGTAAACGTCCTTTGTCTTTCCGGAATAAATTTTTTTCATAATGGTTCAATCCTTTCATCGACTTGGAAAAAATCCGCTTATTATTATATCACAACACTTTGTTTTTTTCAATATCTCTCGCAAAAAAAATCTGATTTTCTTCAAAAAAAAATCACGCTTCCCTATTCTGCTTTTCCTTCTTTTCCCACTCTGATCGCAGGATCGAGCAAATTCCAACCGTCACATAGCTTCCTTTCACGTGCATTGCGTCACGCAAATAGCCCTCAAAGGTCATTCCCGCACGCCCCATTACGTGCATAGACCGCTCGTTATCCTTCATAAATCGCGCCTCTATGCGGTGTAGCTTCAATTCCTCAAAGCCAAACCGCAAAACTCGCTCCAACGCTTCTCCTGCAATCCCCTTCCCCCAATAGTCCGGATTCAGAACGTACCCAACTTCTGCGCTGTCCGCGGCACAGTTAAAGGAGGTAAATCCGCAGGTTCCAACCATCTTCGCGTCAGGCTCGTAAACAATTGCCCAATCATAGAACATTCCTGCGGCATATCGGTTGCCAAGATACTGTAGATATTCTCTTGTATAGTCTCTGTCAGCGTGGGGATACCAGGTTAAATACTTTGTAACGTCGTTTCTGCTGGCATATTCGTACATATCCTGCGTATCGTAAACCATCAGGCGGCGCAGGGTCAGCCGCTCGGTCAGCAGCTCGGGCAAATGGGAAAACACCCGATAAATGATCTCTTTTTTCATAGCACATCCTTCGTTGCATTCTTATTTAACATTATAAACGAGAATCTTGAAAAAAGCAAGATGTTTTGAAAGTTTTTTTGAAAAAAGATGAAAGATTTTAACACAACTCTTTTCTTTTCTGAAAAAGTATGGTATAATAGTGGTAGTTGTCCAACGGGAGGTGAAACGGTGAACTACATTGAAAAAGAAATTCTTTCGGGCGAAATTATTCCCGTTTTGTTGGGCGCCTCCGCGGAAGCCATTCAAACAGCAAAGCGTTTTTTCAAGCGCTACGGACGGATCTCCCATCTTTTTTGCAACCGTTTGCCGCTGTCGGCAGCCCTTTCCCTTTGTGTGAAATCCCACATGGTGCGGCACAGCTCAGGAGATCGCTTGATGCTGACTGCCCTACAGGATTACGCCCATCAATTTCGCCATGCCGACGTGATTCTCTATCTCGTTCCGTGTACCGAGGTCTACGCGAATTTTATCTGGCGAAACCGAGAGGAATTGGAGCATGACTACGTAATCGCGGGTCAAACCGAAATGGAGAAGGTATGGTTTGGAGATCCAACGGAGGAGGTGTAAAATGAAGCAACCGTATTTACCGGGGATCCTCGGCGGTCTCGGCCCAATGTCAACCTTTTATTTTTGTGAGCTTCTCACTAAGCACACCCTTGCCTCCTGCGATGCCGATCATTTGGATCTGCTGGTCAGCAGTCGAGCATCAACCCCCGACCGTACCGCTTTCATCCTCGGAAAAAGCAAGGCTGACCCTCTCCCCGCAATGATCGAGGAAGCGCGCCGACTGGCTGATGCAGGCGCGAGTCTTATTGTTATTCCCTGCAATACCGCTCATTTTTTCTATGACGGTCTGCAAAAAGCCTCATCTGTTCCCATACTGAATATCATTTCCGAAACCGTTCGCTATCTGAAGCATCGCGGAATCGGTTGCTTCGGCTTGCTTGCCACCGAGGGAACAGTTGCGTCGGGGGCATATCACCGCTTGTGCGAGCCAAAGGGGATTCGCTGTATCGTTCCATCCGCAGAAGATCAAGCGGAGCTGACGAGCCTTATTTACGATTCCGTGAAGCAAAATCGAAAGCCCGATCTTGCAGGCTTTCGGAGAATTTCACAGTCGCTTTTGAATCAAGGCTGCGAGTGTCTTGTGCTGGGATGTACGGAGCTTTCCCTTTTGCGCCGTGAGGGTCTGACACAATCCCTCTACGTAGATTCCCTTGAGGTGCTTGCCTACCGCACGCTAACGCTTTGTCAAAAGCCTACCGTTGACTTCCCTGCCGACTTTTCGTGTATGTCGGAGGATCCGTTATGAAGCTTTTCGAGCTTACCCAAGGTATTCTTGAAGTGCCAACGCTTGATCGGGAGCGAGAGATCGAGTTTATCTCCGATAATTCCGCAAAATGCAAGGAAAACAGCTTGTTCGTTTGTGTAAAGGGACTACAAGCCGACGGTCACCGCTATGCCCAAGCCGCTTACGAACAGGGCTGTCGCGTCTTCGTTGTTGAGCGAGAATTGGATCTCCCCAAGGATGCTTGTCAAATGCGCACCACCAATAGCAGGCAGGCGTTGGCAAGATTGGCTTGTCGCTTTTTTCGCGATCCCTCTCATGAACTATGTGTGATTGGGATCACGGGAACCAAAGGAAAGACCACCACCGCCTGCATGATTGCTCAAATTCTGAATCAATGCGGAGTTCCCTGCGGCTATATCGGAACAAACGGGATCGCCTACGGAGATTTTTACCGCCCCACCGTTAACACCACCCCCGATTCGCTTACCCTTCAAAGCGCTTTGCGAGAATTTTTGAAGCAGGGGTGTCGCGCAGCCGTGATTGAAGTTTCCTCGCAAGCATTGCTCCAGCATCGGGCGGATGGAATACGAATGTCTGCCGTTGTGTTTACCAATCTATCACTCGATCACATTGGCGTTGGCGAGCATACCGATTTTGAGGACTACAAGCGCTGCAAAAAACGATTGTTTATTGATTTTTCCGCCGCTACCGTCTTTGTCAATGCCGACGATCCGATTTCAGGCGAAATACTGTCCGAAACGACCGCTCCCAAGCAGATCACCTACGCGATCGCATCCAAGGCGGATTACACTGCCTCCGATGTAACCCCATTCAAAACAAACGGCAGTCTCGGAAACAGCTTTTTGCTTTCCTTTGGAGAGCAAAAAGAAAAAATGATGCTGCCGCTTACAGGGATCGGAAACGTTTATAACGCCCTAACCTCTGTGGCGGTCACTAACGAATTGTTCGGCATTCCCATGCAGATTTCCACAAATATACTGGAAAATGCAAGGATATCGGGAAGATCCGAGACTGTTCAACTTTCGAACGGAGCCGTTGCCGTTATTGATTATGCCCACAATGGAGTCGGTTTGCGCCAGCTTCTCGAGGACTTGAAAAAAACGCCCCATAACCGTTTGATCTGCCTATTCGGTTCGGTTGGAGATCGAACACAATTGCGCCGATATGAGCTCGGGAAGGTTGCGGCTGAATTGTGTGATCTCTGTATTCTCACTTCAGATAATCCCGGTGAAGAGGCTCCTGAAAAGATCATTTCGGAAATCGCCGAAGCGTTCCACCGCTTCCCTACCCCCTATTTTTCGATTCCTGACCGTCGGGAAGCCATTTTAGAAGCAATTCGATTATCTCAAAGCGGTGATATTCTTGTGCTGGCGGGAAAAGGCCATGAGGAATACCAATTGATCGGCAAAAAAAAGCTTCCCTTCTCGGAGCGCGACATATTGAAGGAATTCAGCCGATTGGAGCTGACAGCAAAATAAAAGAACGCAAGGCGCTGACAAACGTTAGAGCCTTGTGTTCTTTTTATAACGGAATCAATATCGCTTCCAGGTACTGTAGCGGAATAGAATCAAGAGCGGAAAGATTTCCAACCGTCCCGCAAGCATATCAAAGATCAGCACCAGCTTTGAGAGAATGCTCAGATCTCCGTAGTTGTACATTGGCCCAACCTGATCCAAGCCGGGACCAATGTTGTTAAAGCAAGCAAGCACCGCAGAAAAGGACGTGGTAAATGTTACCCGATCCAAGGAGACGATCAGAACGCTGACGGTTAAAATCAGCGCGTAAACAACGAAATAAGCGGTTGTGTTTGTAACCACCCGTTCGTTGATCACCCGGTCATTCACGCGAATGACCTCAACCGTGTTGGGATGAACCAGTTGGCGCAGATTGCGTCTTGCGTTTTTCAGCAAAATCAGCAGGCGGGAGCATTTCAGTCCGCCTCCGGTGCTTCCCGCGCTGGCGCCCACCACCATCAGGCACAGCAGAACCGCTTTGGAAAAGGTTGGCCATGTGTCAAAATCCACCGTTGAGTACCCTGTTGTGGTCATGATCGACGCCACTTGGAAAAAGGCGTGACGAATGCCATCAACTCCTCCCGCAAAGCAACGGAATGCATTGACGGTGATCAGAACTCCGGATACCAATGCCAGTCCCCAGTACAACCGAAATTCCTCATCCTTCCAAACGTTTCGAATTTGTCCGATCAAAATCAGATAGTAGCAGCTGAAATTAACTCCAAACAGCAGCATAAAAACAGTGCAAACAATCTGCGTATAAGCGCTGTAGCCTGCAATGCTGTCGTTTTTGAGCCCAAATCCACCTGTTCCCGCCGTGGTGAAGGCGGTGCAAACCGATTCATAGAGATTCATTTCACCGCAAAGGAGAAATAGAACATCCAAAAGTGTAAGCCCGATGTAGATAATATAGAGAATGGTGGCGGTTCGACGCATCTTGGGAACCAGCTTGTCCACGTTTGGGCCGGGGCTTTCGGCTTGCAAAAGGTAAATAGAGTCGCCGCCAATGGGGGCAATGGCAAGGATGAACACCAGCACACCCATACCGCCCAGCCAGTTGGTGAAGCACCTCCAGTATTGTAGCCCCATTGTGAGCCCTTCCACGTTGGACAGCACCGACGCTCCCGTTGTGGTAAATCCCGAAACGGTTTCAAACAATGCGTCGATAAAATGCGGGATCTGTTTGGAAAACACAAAGGGGAGACAGCCGAACAAGCTCAAGAGAATCCAACCGATTCCCGTGCTAATCAAGCCCTCTTTGGCATAGAAGTGTTTGCCCTCCTGCTTCGTGAATATCATCAAAAGTGTTGACACGGCGGCAATCAGCAGAATGGTTAAGCCAAATGCGCCTGCAGTCCTCCAATCGCCATCGAACATACAAAGGATCAGCGGCGGAAGCATAAAAAACGCTTCAACCAACAAAAAAAATCCGTTGATCCTCCCTATTTTTTTATAATTCATAAAATATCCTTTCGATCGACCGTTGCGTTACGCGAAAATGTCATTCAATTTGAGAATCACAGAAGGGTTCCCCGAAACGATCACAACGGAATCTCCCGGATAGAAGCAAGAATCACCGTTTGGAATTTCGGTTTTCGAGCCTCTGTTGATGCCAACCAAAAGAACGTTACTTTTCAGCTTCAGCTTTTTCAGCGGAACGCCGCAGTTCAAGGTATCCTTTTGTACCAAAAACTCCACCGCCTCGGTGTGTCCGTCGGCAATACTGTGAACCGTGATGGCAGCACCTGTTTGATTCTGCATCGCGCGCACATATCGAACGATATTGGAGCAGCAAAGCTTTCTCGGTGAAATCAAGCTTCCCAAGGGCAAGCCATCCAACACCAACGGACGATCCATGCGCCCTACCTTTGTGATGATTTGCGGAACACCGTAGCTCTTACCGTAGAGAGAAGCCACCATGTTCAGCTCATCAATGCCGGTCAGCGTCACCAGAGCATCGCAAGAGGCAATGCCTTCGCTTTCCAAAAAAGCCTGATCTGCGGCATCACCCTGCAAAACGGAAACGTGAGGCAGCATCCCCGCCAGTTGCAAGCAGACCTTAGGATCCTTTTCGATCAGCTGAATATCGATATCGCTTTTGCGCAATGCCTGCGCCAGATAGAAGCTGATCCTACCGCCACCGATCAGCATTAACCTACGAACCTTATGAGTAACGATTCCGAGATTTTTCAGCAATATCGAAAGCGCGTCGGTGGGAGCGGTTACGAAAATCCGATCCCCCGTTTGCAAAACAAAGCTACCCGTGGGAGCATAAACCTCACCGTTTCGCAGAACTGTACAAACGAGAACGTTACACTTGGTGATCGCGGTTAAATGATTTAAGGAAACCTCACACAGCTTACTTTCCTGCTCTACCAACAGCTCAACAATTTCGATTCGTCCTTTGGCAAAGCGATCACGCTTGAGAAACCCGGGATACTTCAATAAACTTTCAATCTCAGACGCCGCCTGCTTTTCGGGGTTCACGATCAGGGAGAGCCCCAAAACATCCTTCATGGCGTATGCTTGCTCGGCATACTCGGGATCGCGGATACGCACAATGGTATGTAAATTCGGATTGAGCCAATGTGCCGTGGCGCAACATAACAAATTCACCTCATCCGTTCCGGTTACAGCAATGAGAAGATCGGCTTTTTCCACCCCCGCGCGGCGCAACGTCTCGATAGAGGCGCAATTTCCTTCTGCGAGCATCACATCGTAGCGACCAACGCAATGATTAAGCGCTGTGGGATTGTGGTCTATCAGCGTGAGATCATGCCCCTCCGAGGAAAGCTGCCCCGCAAGCGTGTCTCCCAGCTTTCCGTTTCCTGCAATTAAAATCTTCATAGCGCGTTTCCTCCGGGAAAACCGTTCAAACGGTTAGAAATTATTCAAGATCCAATCTGCGGCAAAATCCGCCCAGCTTCTGATATCCGATCTGTCAGACGCAAGACCAAGACCGTGGCGTCCGCTGGGATAAATGTGCATTTCAAAGGGAATCCCGTGATCCCTCAGACGCTCTCCGAAAACCAAAGAATTTTTCACATTTACCACCGCATCGTCGGAGGTGTGCCACAAAAATACGCGCGGCGTCTTTTCAGTCACTTTGTATTGAAGCGAGAATTCCTTGCATTTTTCGGCATAAACGTCTTCCCCAAGCAAATTTTTCCCGCTTCCCACGTGACCGTATTCCGCCTCAATCGAAATCACGGGATAGGAAAGAATTGCCCCGTTGGGCAAGCAGGAGAAGCCATCAATCTCGTCTCTCTTCCAATTTTCGGGCAACACGTCATCGTACAGCACCGTGGAGCCCGTGAGGTGACCGCCTGCAGAAAATCCGCAGGTGAACACACGTTCGGGGTCAATTCCCCACTCTGCGGCGTTGGCGCGAACCAACCGAACCGCTCTTTGCGCGTCGCATAGTCCGGAGGGGAAGCGGTTGGGTGCCACCCGATAGCTTACAACCGCAGCATTCATTCCTCTGCTGTTAAAAAATTTTGCGATCGGCTCTCCCTCATGAGGGGCTCTTGTGTGGTAGCCTCCACCCGGAAAAACCACCACGCACGGCGTTGGTCTTTTGGAATCGATCAGGTAAAGCTTCATCAAATTCGGGGTGTCACAATCCTCGCGATAAAAAGGAATTTCCTTTTCCCACAGCTTGATTTCCATTGTTGGATACCTCCAAAAAGTTTTTCGTCTTATTTTATCACAAAAACCACGTGAAGTCAAGGCATAAACGTATTTTTGCATCATCGTTTCGCATATAGTTAGCGTAAGAAATGAGGTGAATTTATTCTTGAAAAGAACTTTTCTCAGCTTTTACGGCTTTGTGTGTGTCTGTTCTCTTTTGTTTGGCGCGTTTTTTTTTGTGGAATGGAAGGATACTTTCAACAATCAGCAAAGCGTTTCCGGCTCCGCTCCCCTTCCCACCGTGGTTTTGGATGCGGGGCACGGAGGCGAGGACGGAGGCGCGGTGAGCGCATCCGGAGAAATTGTGGAAAAAAACGTGAATCTTGCCATCACGCTGTATCTCAAGGATCTGCTTGAAGCCAACGGCTTTCCCGTTCGATTGACGCGTGAGGATGACCGCTTGCTTTATGACAGAACGGTGGACTATCACGGAAGAAAAAAAGCGCTGGATCTTGCCGCCCGCCGCAAAATCGCAGAGGAAACAGAAAACTGCGTTTTGGTGAGCATCCATTTGAATGCATTTCCGCTGGAGCAATACAGAGGACTTCAGGTCTGGTATTCTCCCAATCACGAATCGTCTCTTCTTTTGGCAGAGCAGGTGCAAGCCACGGTTCGCGAGGGGCTGCAGCCCGATAACCATCGCAAGGTAAAGGCGGCAACGTCCTCCATTTATCTTCTGCATCATGCCGCCTGTCCCGCACTACTGATTGAGTGCGGGTTTCTTTCCAATGCGGAGGAAGCGGCGCTTTTGGGAAACGTGGATTATCAACAACAGCTGGCTTTTCTGATTTTTGTTGCTCTGAACAGCGGATTACGGAAAATATAGCGTGTTTTTCCGAAAAAACACTTGATTTTCCTTGCATTTTACGGTATAATTGTATCGGAACGCCATAAAAGGAGCATAAAATGAAAGGCTTGAAAAGTATATTTGTTTGCGAAAAATGCGAATACAAAACTCCGAAATGGATGGGAAAATGCCCGCAATGCGGCGCCTGGAACAGCTTTCATGAGGATGTGATCGATACCGCTCCCACCACCGCCCCAACCGCAACCAAGAGAATCAGCATGATCCCCTCGGGAGATAGCAGAGCCGTGGAATTCGGGCAATTGGAAATTCCCTCCTATATGCGGCAAAACACGGGGCTTCATGAGCTGGATCGCGTTCTGGGAGGTGGCTTGGTTCATGGTTCCGTTGTTCTTCTTTCGGGCGAGCCGGGGATCGGCAAATCAACTCTGCTCATGCAGATCTGCGATGCGCTGGGGGAGACCCGTCGGGTGCTGTACATCTCGGGCGAGGAGTCGGGTGGTCAGCTGAAGCTCCGCGCGAAGCGGCTCGGAACCGTTGGTAAAAACTTATTTATCCTGACCGAAACCAACATCGAGCAGATCATTGCCGAGGCAGACCGTGTGAAGCCCGACGTGATGATTGTGGATTCGATTCAAACGGTATACTCGTCCAACGTGAATTCCCCCCCCGGAAGCGTAACGCAAGTAAAGGAAACAGCGCTCACCTTCATCAATAAGGCGAAGGGCGAAGGCTCCTCTGTGATCATGGTGGGACATGTGAACAAGGAGGGGAGCATCGCGGGTCCCAAGGTATTGGAGCATATGGTGGACGCGGTTCTCTACTTTGAGGGGGAGCGCCAACAATCCTACCGTATCATTCGCGCGATCAAAAACCGCTACGGCTCCACCAACGAGATCGGCGTGTTTGAAATGAGTGATCGAGGGCTGATCGAGGTGGCAAACCCATCCGAAATGCTTTTGGCGGGGCGCCCCAAGAATATCTCCGGCAACTGTGCGGTTTGCACGCTGGAGGGGACCCGTCCGTTGATCGCGGAGATCCAGGCGTTGGTCACCCAAACCGCCTTCCCTGCGCCCCGTCGTACTACCAACGGGATTGACTATAATCGGATGTGCCTGATTATTGCGGTTCTCGAAAAGCGTTTGGGCTTGAAGTTTTATCAAAACGACGTTTACCTGAACGTGATCGGAGGGCTACACCTGGACGAGCCCGCATCCGACGTTTCGGTGGCGCTGGCATTGATCTCCTCCGTTACCGACCGTGTGGTTCCCGACGATCTGATCGCCATTGGTGAACTGGGGCTTGCGGGCGAATGCCGCGCCGTTTCCAACCTGGAGCAACGGGTGAAGGAAGCTGCTCGGTTGGGCTTTACCAAAGCGATCGTCCCCTACCGAAATCTGGAAAAAAGAAAGCTGGAGATAGAGGGGATCAAGCTACTACCCATTCGCGGGATCTATGAAACGTTGAATTTGTTGAAGGAGCAGGAATGATATGAACGCAAAGAAAACGAAAGCGCTGATCATTGGACTGTTTGCGGCGCTCGGTTTATTTGCAATTGTTATGATGGCGATTGAGATCGGAGCCAACAAAGAAAAAACGGCAAACACCCTCTTTCGGGGAGGAATCCTTTTGGCAACCTGCGTGATTGGAATTTTGAAAATGATTGGCAAAAAAAGTGGGATAAGAATCACCCCCGAATGGGTTTCCGATCACTTTGAAAAGGAGCTTCGCGGTGCCTTTGAAGGAGAGGAACGCAAAAACGAGCGCGGGAGACTGCTGTTTGCCGCAGCGTGCTACGCAAAGGACGAAAACAAAAAAGCAGAGGTTCATCTCAGTCGTCTGCTTCCCCTCTGTCAAGCCACGGAGGATTTTCGATCGGTTCTGCTTTTCTTAGCGCTTTGCAATGCCGACATGGGATATTCCAAATTGGCGATCGGATATTACCGCGAGCTGCTGCGTTATGATCCAACCTGCTCCACGGCATGGTCCAATTTGGGACTTCTCTACCGCAAGGAGGGGAAGCACACCGATGCGCTCGCCTGCTATGCGAACGCCTTGGAGTCGGATCCAGAAAACGCCTACGCGCACAACAATATGGCAACCGCGTATTTTTCCTTGGGAGAATATGAGCTTGCCTTGAGCTATGCAAAAACCGCGCTCTCCATCAAGGCAGATCTGTTTCAAGCATCCAATGCCGCCTGCCTCGCATGCCATCTTTTGGGAAGAGCGGAGGAAGGTCAAAAATATTTCAGGATTTCGGTCACCAACGGAGCCGACGGCTCGGAGCTGGCGCAAACCATCCAAAATTTAGGAGGCGTTTCCGCAGAGCCCGCTCGAGAGAACGGAATCCCTGCGCCCCTTCGCGACGCGCTGACCGATTTTATTCGCAAAACCTCTCGCCCCTTTCTGCGGGCGTGTCTCCCCGCAATGGGAACCAACAGCAAGCTGGGCGGCATTCCCGTGGCTGAGGTACCCGTGGACAGCGATGGAAATCCCATGCAGCTTTTGGCGCTGATTGATTGCGAGGAGCTAATGGGGCTTCCCTGCTTCCCCAAGAAAGGCTTTCTCCAATTTTTCATTGCAGATACGCCGCTTTACGGCGCGGATTTCGATCATCCCACCGTCCAAAAGAATTTCCGTGTAACCTACCATAACAGTTCCGTTGAGCAATTGCAGGGCATTTCACAGCCCGCCCCCTCACCGCAATTTCCGATCAAGGGGCGCTTCTATCTGCAGTATGCCCTGAGCGTTGCTCCCATGAACGATGAGGATTATCGCTTTGAGGCGCAAATGAATCAATGCCTCAAAGCGCACGGTCTTCCCGATTTCGATCAGCTGGAGGGGGATCAACAGGAGTATTTACGCGGAGCGGTTCACTCCGAGGGGCATCGCCTGGGCGGATATCCTCATTTTACCCAGGAGGATCCAAGAAGGAATGCGGAATATCAGAGGTACGATACCCTTCTGTTGCAAATCGATACTCACGATCTGCAGAATGACGTAAAAATCATGATCGGAGATGAGGGCGTGATGAATTTTTTCATTCCATCCGAAAACCTTCGTCGACTGGATTTCTCCGATATTCTATACTGGTGGGATTGTCATTAAAAAGCAGTTGACAAGTACCGTGACATATGATATAATGGACACATAAAAATAAGGAGACAAAACTATGAAACGTTTTATCGCATTTCTTTTGTGCGGTGCCTGCTGCCTCCCCCTACTGGTTGCCTGCGGCGCTGCAAATGGAACCTCTGGCACTACCTCGGATACTACCGTAACAGAGGAGCCGATCTCCGCGATCTCTATGGCTGATTTAGCAAACTACAAGCTGGTTTTCGCCGAAAAAGATTGCCCCACCACGGTCTACAAAAAGATCTATGAGCTTCAAAAAAAGATCAAAGAGCTCTACGGTGTTGAATTGACTATCAAGGATGATTACATCAGGGAAAACAGTAAATTTGTGATCGAGGACCATGAAATTCTGATTGGAAACACCAACCGCGACGAAACCGGCGCGGTAATGAAGGATTTATCCAGAGTCAATGACTATCGGATTTGCATGAAAAATCAAAAGCTGGTGATTACCGGAATTTCTCACGAGGCGCAGATCAAGGCATTGGAAAAGATGATTGAGCTTCTCCCCAAAGCGGGCGCGGCAAACTTTTTCTCCGCCGATATGGCATTTTCTTACGCGGACACTGAATATCTGTTGGGGGATATCCTTCTGAACGGAAGCTCTGTGCGTGAATACACCATCGTATATGAAAAACAGAGCTACTGCCAGAGACTTGCGGAGCAGATCGCCGCTGTTATTGAGGAGCGTTGCGGCTTCCGTTTGACTGTTACCAACGACCAAACCGAAGTCAACGGAAAAGAAATTCTGATCGGAAAAACCAATCGTCCCCTGCCCACGGGGGTCACCCTTCCCGCCGAGGAAGGAAAACGCTACGTTGGTAGCTCCGAAACCGCATGGTACCTCTACGGTGAAGCTGATTATTCGGTGCTGTCTGCGGCTAAGCTTTTCCTTGACGCTATAAAGGACGCTGTTGGCGAGAGCATCAGCGTGGAGCTGCCGATCGGAGTGTCCACCGTGGAGAATCTTTCCATTACCGCAATGAGCTTCAATGTTTGGGTCAGCTCCAAGACCGCCTCTCGCACCAAGAGCGTGATTGATATGATCAAGAAGCACAACCCCGACACGCTCGGCGTACAGGAAGCCAGCGTTGCCTGGATGAACGATTTGAAGAGCGCACTCGGAGACGAATATGCCTGTGTTGGAATCGGACGCGACGCCAACGGCAAGGGCGAGCATAGCGCAATCTTCTATAAAAAAGACAAATTCACACTGATCGAAAGCGGCACCAAATGGCTCTCCGATACCCCCGATAAGGTTTCCAAGGTTTCGGGATCAATCTGTAACCGTATTTTCACCTATGCTATTTTGGAAAGAAAAACCGACGGACAGCAGTTTATGCACGTCAACACGCATACCGACCACACGGGCGATGATCTTACCGTTCGCCCCAAGCAGGTAAAGGTGATCACCGATTTCCTCAAAAAATATCCCGATATGCCCGTGATCATCAGCGGAGATTTCAATGATACCGACAATCAGCCCTCCATTCAGCACATGCTCTCCTCCGGGCTGGATAACGCCTATAAAATGGCGTTGGTGGGAAGAAACGATCCCACCTTCTCGAATAGGGTGATCGACTATTTCTTCGTTTCCAAGAATGATTTTCTGATTTACGAATACAAGGTTGACTCCTCCAACTCAAACGGAGAAAAGCCCTCCGACCACAATCCCTTGATTATTCGCTTCGACTTTTCCGCATAAGCGAAGAGGACAAAGGGGTTAGCACTATCATTTTGGCGAAAAGTTTTCGCCCGCCTTTTTCAAAAGGCGGCGCGGTGGAGGGCGCGGAGCCCTCCTCGCCCGTCGCAACGGGCGAAATTCCCCTAATCGGCGTTTCTTTTTGATA
>SVSC01000052.1 GCA_015064525.1 Oscillospiraceae bacterium | reverse complement strand
ATGCCAAAGCATCTGCCAAGGTTTTTTCCGTCCTGGTAATGGATTTGTCGGTTGCATCGTTTTCAACAGGAAGCACGAATACATTCGTAACCGACTTGGGCGGGTCAAATATATCGGCAACAACACTTGCGGATTTGCTCTTTTCACCGTGGATCAACGTGCCGAACGATCCGCAATTTTCAAAGCTCCAATCCGATCCCTCCGCATGGCAAATCAAGCCTGCGGCATACTTTGTGCCCGCAACGCATCCAACGTTTGCGCAGTTCTTCAGAAGCAATGCGCCCGAACCGCCAAACCAACCGATCAGACCCGCTGTGTTGGTGGAGTTACCGATCACGTTACCCACATTCAAGCACTTATCCACGGTGACGGAAGCGCTGATATTCACGCCTCCGAACAAACCGCCGGTGGTAACGCCGGTGATGGTTCCGTAGTTCACACAATTTGTGATGAAATCCTCGCCCGCGTTCAGCACGGATCCCGCAATGCCGCCCGCGTTGGTTGCGCCGGTAACGTTGCCGTAATTCGCGCAATCAATCAATTGAGACGCGCAGTCGATAACGCCAACCAATCCACCGTTCGGACGTCCCGCCGTGTCAATTACGGTTCCGTAGAAGCTACAGTTGGTCATCGTCAGGGTGCCTCTGATGTATCCGATCAATCCTCCCACGTTGGAGTTGGTGGTGGTAATATTCGCGTACACGTGAACGTTTTCCAGCTTGAAGTTTGCGGATACGTAGGGGAAAATTACACCAACGGTTCCGCCAACGCGCTCGGACGTGACCGTGATAAGCTGATCGGGCATTCCAACCGTCAGATTGATCACGGTGTTGATTGCTTCACCGGATCCGGCAATAAACACAGCCAAGCCGTCGCCGTCACCCGTGGTGCCCTCCGACAGACTGAATCCGTAGATCTTGTAGCCGTTCCCGTTAAAGGTGCTGGGAGAAAGCTTAATTCTTTGGAAGGTCTTGCCGGTGTAGTCCAGATCGTTGGCAAGAATATAGTTATACGCCAGCGACGGGTTGTTCAGTACCTGCTGATTTGCCGCATTCATCTGCTCAACGGATCGGATTACAACGTAGGTGACGCCGTTCAGCTCAATGGTGTTCACGCCGTCGCCGATCACCACGTGCTCGGTGGGATCCACCACGGAAGCGATCGTGCCGTATTCATCACCGCTAACGTCCTTGGAAACCGTTACCCAGCTATCGGGATAATCGGAGATCTCAAGATCCCATCCGTGATCAAGATCCTGAGACGCGGTTACAGAGAACTCCGCGTAATAGGGATGGTGGTCGGACGGAAGGTCACCGTTGTACTTAGAAGTGTCGTACGTATGATAGGTCATGTTAACGCTATCGGGGGTCATATAGATCCAGTCGATGGCATCCGCGTTGGTTTTTACGTTTGTGAGATCCTTGTATTCAAAAACGGTTGCCAGATTGAAATTCTTAAAGAGATTCAGCTCGTTCGTGTTGAGCTTTGCGTTCATATCGCCTGTGAAAACAACGGGAACGTTATTGTAGCTCTGCAGGAACTGGAGCAGGATCTTTGCCTCGGCATAGCGGATTTCGGTTCCCGCGGTGTCGAGGTGGGTGTTGACGTGCAAATAGCGAACTCCCGTTGCCTTGTCCTCCAGAAGCGCCCACGTGAAGTTGCGGTAATATTCCGCACCGGGCATTTTGGAAACCTCGTCGGGCGTGGAGGTCAGCCACTTGGTTCCCGACTCGATCAAATTGTATTTTTCCTTGGAATAGAGAATCGGAACCGCGTCACCCTTGCTTCCGCCCTCACGTCCCTCACCTACGAACGCATAGTAATCCGACAGAACCTTTTTCAGCTCCATCATCCACTTTTCATCCGCTTCCTGGAGACCGATGCTATCGGGCATATACCGCAGAAGCACGTTGATCACGCGGTTGATCCGCGCCTCGGTTTGATCCGCCGTGTAAACGTTAAAGCTCATCGTTGAGAAATCACTCTTCGCATCAACGGTTACCGCGCTGTTGATGGTTACGGTTTGCTCAAAGGCATTGACCTCGGTGCTGATCAAAAGATCGGTCAGCTTTTTGCAGGCATTCACCGTTCCGGTCATGTCATTTCCCCAAGCAACAACGTCACCGCCCGCGCTGTTCACACGGCCCTGCGCCGCCGAAAGCGTGCCGCTGATCAGCTCGGTGGAATACTTTGTTTTACCGATCAGGAATGCCTTTTCGGTTTTTCTCTCCGCGCTGTCATCCTTAACAGTCAGCTCATAGCCCGTTTTATCCAGCAGATAGCTCTGCAAACGCATTGCCATTTGCTCCTCAAAGAGCGTGCCGTCCTTCGGGTAAATGATCTCATATTCATGCACGCTTGTGCCGTTTACCGTCAGACTTTCAACGTCGTAGGTGTAGCGCTCTACCAGACTCCAATCGCTCTGATAAAAAAGATCGTCGTTGGCGTGGGCAATCAGCACGTTCAGGATAAACGAATTGATCGCGTTTTTGATCGCGGCGTCATTTTTGCCGCATACCAGAATTTTTCCGTTCAGATAGCCGTAGCCGTAGTCGTTGACCCGCATACTTTCGGCAAACGCCGCGCTTTCCTCGCGGTTGGTCAGACCAACCAGGATCTCATGATCCCATTCCTTCATATATTTGTCGGTGGAAAGGATAAAGTCGCTGGTCACCTTAATGGAAATTCCGCATATCGAGTTGATCTGCTCCGCCAATTCATTCACAGCAGCCACCACTTCATCACTCAGCTTGGAATCGTAAGCGATCTTGAAATTTTCGATATCGGATTTCTGAAAGACGCGCAACGTATCGCCCTCGGTGGTGGAGCCCGACGTTCCAGCCTCGGTTACGTTGGTGGTTCCGGTTCCGTTAACAGAAGGCTTTGGATCGCCCTTGCCGCAGGAAGCCACCGAGAGAAGCATTGCGAAGAGACAAAGCCATACCAATACTTTTTTCATGTGCAATCATCCTTTCAATAGTCGTATTTTGACATTGCCAACAAAAACGCATCCATCTTTGCCTGTGCCGCGCCTCGCAACGACGCGATGCTCGAAGCAAGCTCCGAATAGTTCTGCGCCTTCGTCATAGACCAGATCTTATCGGGAATATTGGTGATCTGCGCGCAATAATCAAAATCGTAGAGCTTTGCTTCAAAAATCAACTCCAGCATTGCCAGATCCTGCTCGGTTTCGCAGAATTTTTGCAAACGGAAGCTCTCGATGAATGAATTATACAGCGAGTCCTCTCCCAGATAGCGGGAGTAATAGCAGAAAACCTCCAGAATTTCGGCGGTTTCCTCCTTGTCCTCTACCGTGCGCGGCATAGAAAGCGGTGTGTGGGAGTCACTGGTTGCCCAACCGAAATAACCACCCTGATCCTCGCTGAACGCGGGAATGGGAACCAAGCCGAATTTCGCCGACATATTGCTCAATCTGGTAGCCGCCGACAGTGTTGTTGCGCGGAACAATGCCTGGTTGTTTTCAAAAACGTTCGAAGCCGCGGTCCAAACGTCCGCATGCTGCATCAGCTGAGGCTGCAAAATGTCCTCGTCGATGCACATTTCCGTAACAGCCTCCAACACGTCGTATGTCCGCTGGTAGAAGCTGGCATCCTTGATCATAAGGGTCAACTCACCGTTATTATTGGAGATCGTTTTCAATCCGGAGCCTAAAAACGCGCACCAAGTGAAATTCAACGCTCCAACGATTCCATACTTATCGAACTCATCACGCACGTTGTTGTGGTTTTCATCGGAATACAGCCCTTCCGACATCTCCATCATCTTTTCCAGCGTCCACGTCTGGTTCTCCACCATATCGTACAGCGTTCCGTACTCCGTGTAATAATTGTAGCTCTCGTACAGTCTCTTGTTGTACAGCACCACGTAAGTACGCAGCTCATCGTAAACAGTGTAATCTCCCTCCAGGAAATACACCTTATCGCCGATGGCGTACTCGCTTTGAATACGCTGATCCCAATACGAAGCCGAAAGATTCAAGCCCTTCAAATTCGCCAGATTGGAATACAACCCCTGCTGCAGCAGCTGGAACGACTTCTGAGCCACAAACAGCACAGAGTCGCTCACGTATTCTCCCGCGGTGACAGCAACCGAGAACGTGGAATAAGCGGTGGTTCCCTCATCACGGTAAACAACGTCCACGCCGAACATCTCGTCCATGAACAAATTGCGCTTATACATCGCCTCATCAATTATGTTGCCCTCGCCGGTTTGATAGTCCTTTGGCACATAGCAGTAGTAGTTGCCGTCCACCATGAATTTGAATTCCCGATCGTAATCCTTTTGCTCGGGCTTCAGCAGATCCTCCTCCGAGTCGGGCTCTGCCGTTCCGCCAATTGTTACGATTGGATTGCTTTCTTTGTTTCCTTCGCCTTCATTCGGCTGATCCCCGCATGAGGCAAGAGAAAACAACGTGAAAAATGCCAATAACAGACATAAAATTTTTCTTGCGTGACCCATTGTGTTCATCCTTTCTTCGATGCTTTGTTTTTTTATGACCTTTCACCGCAATTTTGTGCTGAACCGCCTCCCCTCAACACGCTGTTTGATATCCGCAAATCTCAAATTTCCATCTCCTTTCAAACCTATGAAAGCTTAAATCTCCAACGTTGCAACCACGGGATTATGATCGGAAATATATACACCGTTCACGGGAATATCCTCAACAATATGACTTTCATAACAAGAAAGCGTGGAAAAAATATAATCACATTTAAACGTTGGAATCCTTCTGCCATAGTTGTGGAAGGTTCCGGGGAGATTGGCGGTGGCATCGCGCAATTCCAAATCCTCCTCGGAAAGCAGAAGCCGTATTTCCGGACTGTTGGGCAAAGCGTTAAAATCACCGCTCAGGATCAAGGGATTTTGTTTTTCTTTTCTCAAAACCTCAAGCAACAACCGTGATGCCTTCTCCCTTGCGTTTTGTCCAACGTGGTCGGTGTGCGTGTTGATATACACAAGGGTGGCGTCATCGTCAAGAGCGTGAAGACGCGCCAAGTGATAATACCGAGGATATTTGCTTTGATCCCCTCCAAAGCTTGAGCCGGGAACGTTGGGCGAATCCGAAAGCCAAGCGGTTTCAAAGCCGATCAGTTCAAACTTGTCTTTCTTGAACGCAATAGGATTCCCTTCTCTTTGAAGCTTTGCATTGCTACCGCAGCCGACAACGGTATAATCGTTCAAATTCTTGTATAAGAACTCTCGCATCGGTCCGGTTACCTCTTGAAAACCGATCAGATCGGGATTCTCGTTTCGTATTGCCTCCAGCACACGGTCAGTACGGCAAAAAAAGCGATTGATCCCATCAATTTCAGAATCCGTTCGCAAATTAAACGTCATCACCTTAATCATATGGATCATCCTCCATCGTTTTTGGGTAGTCGCAAATCACACCTGTTTGGCATAATTGTACATTTTTTCGAGCAAAAAAGCAACATATTTAATGCAACGTATCAATTTGGAATAAAATAATATCATTCAAAAAAAACGCTTGGCTGTTTTTATCTGTTATTAAAGAAGGTTTTTTCGCTTTGTAAAAGGTATTGGATAATTTTACTTCTTATGCCATAACGCTTTTCAAAAAAAAACTCTACGTTCGCTTTCAGCAAAACGTAGAGTTTTACGGTGTTAAAAAATATGGTCGATCGGAGGAACGGTTACACAGCCTGCGCCCCTGACTTCTCTTCATTTTTTTTGAAACTGAAACACATCCCGATATTCCTGCGGGGTCATATGGAACCTCTTTTTGAATTCTACGGAATAGCTTCCAACGTGCTTATAACCGCACAGCCTTGCAATTTCCGCAATACTGCGTTCATTTTTCTCCAGTTCATAGCAGGACCGATTCAACCTTAACAAAATCCAATATTTGTAGGGAGAAATTCCCATCGTTTTTTGAAAGACACGAATCAGATGCTCTTTTGAATAGTGAAACTGTTTCGCAAGCGCATCCAAGCTGAAATCCGAATCCTTTGATTGCTCCATAAAAATCAGCATCTCCTGCACAATTTGGCTATCGTTTCCGATATAAGACAAGGATACCGCCTTCTTCAACAGAATTTGAAAGAAGCGTTCCAGCCATGCGGAATCCTCCAATTCCCGTTCAACGCCCTTTGCCTTATTCTCAATAAACGTCCCCCAAAACCGATGGATCATTTTTTCGTCAAATTGGAAAAGAAAAATCTTGTTCTTTACAATATCATTGGAACAGTGAATTGCATGCTCCCCTGCATAATGGCACCAATAAAACTCCCATTCCCCATCTGTTACACAACGATAGGAATTAGAACAATTCGGCGGAATAACCGCAATAGAGCCACTTGTTGCAATACAAGTTTTTTGATCTACAGTGATTTCTCCTTTTCCCGAAAGCGTAAAGATCATCAATCCGCAATCAACGCCATCCGGGCGATTCACATAATAAAGATCATTTACCTTATGCCAACCGGCATTTAAAATACGGTTGATAGAGTTGAATTCCAAGGTTGAGATATTGACAACAAAATGCTCTACCTCTCCAAATGCTCCGGAGTGACTGTATTTACTCATATGAATCATCACTTCCTTTCGCAGAAACCCTCATGCGGGTTCAAATGCGTTTGATTTATGCTGCGTTTGATGGGATATCTATATTATAACATTATAACACAAAAAAAGCAAAAAGAAAAGTTAATTTGCTTGTTTTCCGAGCTTATGCGCCAAATCGGAGATCATTCGCATTTGTTCCAGCGAAACGGAATTTGGGATACTGTGGTCACTTGCGAAAATATATCCGCCACCTTCCAGCATCATGGGAATAACGTGCTCCATTTCAGCCTTTACAAGCTCGGGTTTATCCCAGATCTGCGCATTGATACCGCCTCGAAAGGTCAACTGATCTCCATACGTTTGCTTCAAACGGAACGGATCCATTCCCGCCTTGATCTCCACAGGATTGAGAATATCCACTCCCGTTTTTACAATGTCGGGCAATAACGGCTCAATATATCCGCAGGAATGTAATTCTGCCACCATACCGTGTTCATGAGCCCAATCAACCGCGCGCTTATGATAAGGCATCAAAAGCTCACGGTAGAGCTGCGAGGAGAAAAAGGGAGAGCCCTTATATCCCATATCGTCGTACCAGAAAACACCGTCGAATTGATACCCCGCATCAAAAATCTTTTGGGCAAGCCTTAGGGATACGGTCAGGTAAGTGTCAAACATATCCTCGATCCATTCGGGATCATCGTATAAGCCGATCAAAAGATTTTCCGTTCCCACCATGTGAGAATGCGTCACATCGAAGCCAAACCACAAGCCGAGGCGCAAATACTGCCCTTCCGCTCTCCATTTCGCATAATTTTTCTTCAAAAGATCCCACGGAATCCGATCCTCATCGTCGGTCAGCATTTTCTCTTTTGCTTCCTGCCATTTTTCAGGACTGTCGAAATAGCAATCTAAAACCTCGGGCGTGGAATCCAGCTCGCGAAACACACGCTGCGTTTGTCCCCAAGGAGTGGTGACAATACTGTATCTCTCATTTTCCTCAAGAACCTTTTGTGGAGTTCTCGGCGAATTATCGGGAGTGATCTTTACAATTTTATCGAACCCAAAATAATCGCGCCAATCCACGTTCGGGGGAAGCCCCTCCTCGTGCCAACGCCGCAAGGTCCCCGGCCAAGGATAATCCACCATTGCCATTCTGTCAATTTCTTGATGTCGGCAAGTACGCAAAATACGCTCTCTTGTTGTCAATTCTTTCATTTCAGAATCATCCTTTCCGTTGCGCGAATATAGAAAAGTGCAAAAACATTCATAAACGCGACCTAAAACAACCGAGCAAGCTCACCCTTATTGCACCCATAGGGTTCCATAGGCAATTCGTACTTTTTGCTGGCTGTTCCGATCCATTGAAATATAGTTACATTATAAATGTAGAAAATGGGAAAAACAAGAAGCGTTTTTCGTTCAATCAATTTACAATAACGATCGGTCAATTTGAAAATATATTTCTAATAATAAATCGTTTCAAAAGCAAATATAAAAAAACAGACTGTGCCGAAATACAGTCCGAGGGGCTCACAAAAAATGCACCTAACAATACCTTCTCAGCATTGTTAGATGCATTCCATTCTTTTGGGGCTCAACCGAATCAGCCGATTTCCCGAAGGGAGCCCTCCGTTTGCTTATCGGTCTTTTTTCTTTCTAACCGTCAACACCGCACCAACGCTCATCAGCACAAGGAGCCCCGCGGGAGCGCCTGCAATGGTTCCGGAGCAGCTCACGGTTATCATCTGCCCGTTCTCCTCGGTTGTGGCGGGTTGGGTTGTGGGTACCTTTTCGGGAAGCGTTTCGGCATCTGTTTCGGGCTCCGTTTCGGGCTCCGTTTCCGCCTCGCCAAGCAGCTTTTCATCGCACAGATCGCAAAGACCGTCCTTGTCCGCGTCCTGATGCTCCAACGCTGAAAGCACCTTCGTTTCAAAATGCGCACAGCTCTCGCAAACCCTGCGCGCCTCGCCCGCGTTGGCGCAGGTAGGAGCCTTTTCTTCGGTCCACGCCTCAAAGCTGTGTCCCTTTGCGGGGATTACCTCGTTGCCGCTGATCACCGCGTTGCAATCCAAGCAGCGGGTTTTTCCCGTTTGCCCCTGCTCCGTGCAGGTTGCCTCCACGGCTCCCTCAACAACGGTGCTTTCGTGCTGACAGGAGCCTATCCCCTCCTCCACGTAAACCGTGATGCTGTAAGCGCGGGATTGCGCGGGCAGACGGGAATAAGTGACAGAATCTACGGGAGATTTGAAAACAACCGTTACGATGCCGTTGTTTTTGGTAGCGGTTCCGCCCGAAACGTTCATCCAGCTGTTCACATACTTCGCATCCAGACCGCTGCAGTCGATTTCAAGCTTAACCATGCCGGGATACGCAATGATCACATCAGAGCCCTGATAGAAGCGAACGGGATCGCCATAGTCCGCAACATTGCTGGAAGCGCTTGCCTTATTGTTGGTAACCGTGATGCCGTTTTGCTCCCAAACCTGCTGAGAGGTGGTGAACACGGTACGGTTTGCCTTATCGCGGAAGCTGATGGTGATTCCATTAGGAGCCAATTCGGTAACACCGCAACGAACGCAAACGCCGTTCTGATAGCTATGACCGATTGCCGAAAGCTGATCGCTGACGTAATGATCGCCGCACAGACCGCAGGTGTGGGTGGTGTAGCCCCCCTTGGTGCAGGTGGGCGCCGTTACAACCGCCTCATACTGATGCGCGCAGGAATCCTCCGCCGCGCCTCCCTTTTCATTGTACAAGCGGGCAATATAGTCGGTATCCCTCAGCTTGGAGGCTTGCAGAACGCCAACGGTCACATAGGTGCCGTAGGTTCCCATATAGCAGGTCTCATCGGCAAGGGTGGTTTTCAGAGCGTTCTTTTCCGCGTCCCAGGTGAAAACGGTGGTGGCGGTGCCGCTGAAGGTGAAGTTGCGGTAGGTGCCGCTGACCACCAGATTGATGTACTGCTTAGAGGTGCCGTTCATAAAGTACAAACGGTATCCACCGTTGACTTCCTCCGCGAAAACGTCCACACCCTTTGCGAAATCGGTAACGGTTGCGCCGTAATAGCCGCTCATAGAGCCGTTAAAGTAATATTCGGCATTTTTATCGGTGGAGAACATTCCCAGCTTATAAGCCTTTCCGGGAACGATCTCGGTGGCGTAGGTTGGCTTAGAGGGCTCTACCGCTCCGCAAGCGGAGCAGATTCCCGACACGTAACTGTGACCCTTGGCAGCGATCACGTTAGACTGATAGCAATATCCACAGCCCTCGGTGCGGCAGGTATAGAGCGTGTAGCCCTTGGCTGTGCAGGTGGGAGCCACCGTAACGCCCTGATCAAAATTGTTGTGATCACATCTTTGAGAGCCCTCACCGGAGGGAGTGGACATTCCGTCCGGCACCTCCGCGCCGAACAGCAGAAACGCAAGCTCGGGGTAGTCCACGAACACGTTTCTCGTACCCGTGATAGACTGCACGGAGTCATTGCGCCCCAATTCCCAGGTGTCAACGGGGTCGGCTTCCATCCACGCAAGCAGCACCTCCACGCTTTCCATCACACCCGAGGCGCCCCAAGCGGTGTACTTGCCGTTGCCGTTCACGTTGCCCCAACGAACGTAAACGTACAGGAAAATGCGCGCCACGTCGCCACGCAGGTCATACCGATTGTTAGACTCGCTGTTGGGATGATAATAGCCACCGCTCTCGCCGTACGCCTTGTTTCCGCGGGAGGAATTCTCGCTGGTAGAGGTGGGACGGAGCATCATAATGTCGTTCTCGTCATCCCCTGCCAGTCCCTTGCTGTTGGGCCAGGTATGCTCGCGGTTCCAGCTGCCGTTCCAGGAGGGACCGATCTCCGCGCCCGAATAGAAGGAGGAAATCTTTCCGCCATTGTTCTGGCAATCGGTGTACTGATAAAGATTCTTGGTTTCTTCATAAGAGGTGATATGGCTGTGGGCATTCTTCATCAGATCCTGCAGGGCGTCGTACAGATCGCTGTCGGGCGCGTCGGACACGCCGCTGCCACCGGCATACGCCGACAGCACCTCATAGGCGTTGCTGCCCGTGTAAAACGCCTCTGCGTTGGGCGAGAGGAAGGTTGCCGCCTCTCCTCTGGTGCCCCAGTTGTAGATGTATTTGCCGCTGTACACATACGAAAAGTCCGCGGCATCCGCATCGAGGCGCAGCATGGGCAGGAACGCCACACACAAGACCAGCGCCATCAAAAGCGCCAAGCTTCGTTTTCCGGTTCGCATCATAGAACAGTACTCCTTTTTAGTCATTTTTTGAATTTGTCTCAACCTTTATATTTTAGCACATTCTCCGACAAAATGCAATAGAAATCGGCAAATAAGGTTGGTTTTTCCTCTTGATTTCAAAAAAAGCCCCGCAATCGGATGCTTCCGCATCCGATTGCGGGCGAGGCTGCAGACCAAAGGCACGCAAATCGTTGGATGTCAAAAATCGGTTCGTTTTATGATCATCCGTTCTCCGCGGCGTCCTCCCGCTTTACCAGCACACGAATAATTTCGCAAACGTAGAACCGATGGTAGTCCTTGGCGGGGTAATTTCTTTGGAGCAAGGCGGCATCCAGAAATGCGTCCTCCCGAAGATCGTCGGCGTATAGCTTTTTGCAGATCAACACCGAATCCGCCTCCTCGGGATAGGGAATTCCCTCCTCGGTCAGGACGCAAGTTAACCCTGCCTGCGCGAATTTATCGCCGTCTCTGCCGCTGTGAGAGCCGCAAAAGGAAAGCGCCTCGCGATATCTCTCGGGCAGGTGGGCAAGCGCCAGACAATCGGATGACTCCACCAGCCCGTAGGTGTGCCGCTGAGGACGGATAAAGCAAACGGCAACCGACTTGTGCCAAAGCTCACCGATACAGCCCCAGCTCACCGTCATGGCGTTATGCTCCTCTCCGTTGGAGGAGCAAAGCAGCATCCAATCCGAGCCGATACGCTTGATAAAGGGATCTGCCTCCTCGGGCAAACGTGTTTCAAATTGCTTCATAACATTCTCCTTTTCGTCTTTTTTACAGTTTATGCGGATAGCGCCGCCACTCATTCCAAAACTTGCTTTCGGATTTCTTTTCGTAACGGCGCGGAATAACCTTGGATTCTTTTGGGAATACTGACCTTGAAACCAAATACACGGAGGTACCCATCCATGTTCAAGCATGAAAAACAGTTGTTTCATCCCGTTGAGGTAGAGCGGGTCAATCCTCAATACGCCGTTCTGCTGCAGGAGCAGCTGGGCGGCGGCAACGGCGAATTAAAGGCCGCCATGCAATATATGTCCCAGAGCTTCCGCATCAAGGATCCCGAAATCAAGGATCTGTTTTTAGACATTGCCGCCGAGGAGCTGGGGCATATGGAAATGGTGGCACAAACCATCAACCTGCTCAACGGTCACCACGTGGATCACACTCAAATTCAGGCAGGCGAGGTGCAAACGCATGTTCAGCTGGGGCTCAACCCCGGATTGATCAATTCCTCCGGCTACTCCTGGACGGCGGATTACGTGACGGTAACGGGAGATCTTTGCGCCGATCTTCTTTCCAACATTGCCTCTGAGCAGAGAGCCAAGGTGGTGTACGAATATCTCTACCGTCAGATAGAGGACAAAAAGGTGCGCGCGACCATTGATTTTCTACTCAATCGGGAGGAGGCGCACAATCAAATGTTCCGCGACGCCTTCAACAAAGTGCAGGAAAGCGGCTCCAACCGCGATTTCGGCACCACCAAGGCTGCGAGAATGTATTTTTCCCTGTCCAACCCCGGTCCAAATGCGTTTGCCTCCGAGGAGACGCACGCGCCCGCCTTTCGATAAGGCTTCCTCTCCCCCGCGCGGATCCGACATACCGTGAGGCGGGAGTCAAAAAAGTCCTTCGCTTTCAATGGCGAAGGACTTTTTTATCAACGTAAGCCCAATTTCTCCAGCATTGCCTCGGTTTTCGCCTGTTGCTCGCCGCTCACGCTCTGATTCATGGAAAGCTCCCCAATTCCTCGCTTCACGCCTCCTCGGAACAACAGTCGGAGCCATCTTGCCACCTGACAGAAGAACAGCATCCATTTATGCTTTTTCAGAATGGGATAGTGAATCTTCAGCACGTTATAGGGCATCCAGATTCTGGAAATCATATACTTCCATTTGCTTCCCCGCTTCACCTGCTGCACGGCAACCTTGTTTTCCAAATTGCCGTAGACCCCCGCCTTCAGAAGAAACAGCTCCATTTCCAGCGTCAGATCGGTATGCTCCGCGCCGCCGAACCACGCCTCGGAAAGCGCCTCCGCGCCCGCGGCAAACGCCGTAAGCCCCTCGGCATCCAGCAGTCTCTTCCGCTCCGCGAGATCAAATTGCACCTTGTGGTTCAGGATCCAAAGATCCAGAAAGGGACGCACGCCGCAGCCGCCCAGCACGTAATGCTTCACCATATGGTAAACGTGATAGGTGTAGAACAAAGCGTCCGACATTTCCTGCTCCATCCCGTTGCTTTTGGGCGTCACAAGCTCCCAGATCCGCGTGAGGCTGTTGCGGTAGATTTTTTCGTCACCGTCCTCCAAAAGGCTGTGATGAAGCTCCAAATGCACACCCGTTGGCGAGAAAAACGCCCAATCGTAGCTGTTTTCCGCCTCAAAGCGATAGCCGAGACGGGAGGTTAGTGCCGCCTTGGCGCGCTCCAGATCCGCAACCTGCACCAGAATATCAATATCGCAGCTGGTTCGCATCCAAGGCTGGGGATAGAAGCGGCGCAGCACCGAGCCCTTCAGGGGCAGAAAGGGGATTTCCTGCTCTTCAAAAAGCCCACAGACCTGCTCATAAGCGTACTGCAACTGCTGATAACGGTAGACCGCCATTACGCTCTGGCGACGAAAATGCTCCGCTGCCTCGCCCTCGCCAAGCAAGGCGCGATTGTCCAGCGCGACCCCAACCAGATGGGCAAGGTCGTGCTTTTTGGAAAGCGCGTATAGCCGCTTGCGTTGCTCGTCGGTCAGCGCCCGCCCAAAGTCCTCGGGCAGCGTCTCACCGCAGATCTCGCCTCGAATCAGCTGCATCATTGCGTTAACGGTCTGCTTCATCTCTTTTCTCTCTTTCGGTCAGTCTGCTTGTTCGGAAAGAATATCCGCGATACGGCGGCAGGCAAGGCCATCGCCATAGGGATTGGATGCCTGCGCCATGGCATTGTAGGCGTCGGGATCCTCCAGAAGCTGCTTGAAGCTTTCATAGATCACCGCTTCGTTGGTTCCCACCAGCTTCAGAGTTCCCGCCTTGATGCCCTCGGGGCGCTCGGTGGTATCCCGCATGACCAGCACGGGCTTACCCAGGGAGGGAGCCTCCTCCTGGATGCCGCCGCTGTCTGTGAGGATCATATAGCTTCTCGCCAGGAAATTGTGGAAGTCCAACACCTCCAAGGGCTCAATGATATGCACGCGATCACAGCCCCCCAGCTCCTCGTCTGCCGCGCGGCGGACAACGGGATTCATGTGGATGGGATAAATCGCCTTCACGTCGGGATGCTCCTCCATGATCCGACGGATGGCGCGGAACATATTGTGCATGGGCTCGCCCAAATTTTCCCGACGGTGCGCCGTGATCATCACAAGACGGCTATCCGACGCCCATTCCAGCTCGGGATGCGTATAGTCCGCTCTCACGGTGGTCTGAAGGGCGTCGATGGCGGTATTGCCCGTCACGTAGATCTGCGCGGGATCCTTTCCCTCGCGAATCAGATTCTCGCGGGAAAGCTCGGTGGGCGCAAAATTGTACTTGGAAATAATGCTCACCGCCTGGCGGTTGAACTCCTCGGGATAGGGAGAATAGATATTGTAGGTGCGGAGACCCGCCTCCACGTGTCCCACAGGGATCTGCAGATAGAAGCACGCCAGCGCCGTGACAAAGGTGGTGGAGGTATCTCCATGCACCAGAACCACGTTGGGGCGCTCCCGCTCCAGAACCTCCTTGATCCGATTGAGGATATTGGTGGTGATATCGAACAGCGTTTGCTGTTGCTTCATAATGGAAAGATCGTAGTCGGGGGTCACATGGAATGCCTCCAGCACCTGATCCAGCATTTGTCGGTGCTGACCCGTAACACAAACAACGGTTTCCAGCGCGGCTCGCTGCTTCAGCTCGTTCACCAAGGGACACATCTTGATCGCCTCGGGTCGGGTACCGAAAACCAGCATCACTTTCTTTTTCATTGTACTTCTCACTTTCAAAATCTTTGCCGACAGTTCCCCGTCGGCAAAGTGTTTCGGCACTCAGCGGTTGCCGTACATTTTTTCGTAGTAGTTGCGGTATTCACCGGAAATGATGGTCTCCCACCACTCCTTGTTATTCAGATACCAGTCGATGGTCTTGTCGATACCGTCGGCAAACTTGGTTTCGGGAAGCCATCCCAGCTCGCTGTGGATCTTGGTGGGGTCGATGGCATAGCGCATATCATGCCCCTTGCGATCGGCAACGTAGGTGATCAGGCTCTCGGGCTTGCCCAGCTTTTGGCAGATCAGCTTTACGATATCAATGTTCGCCATTTCGTTGTGACCGCCAACGTTATAAACCTCGCCCACTCTGCCCTTGTGAATGATCAGGTCGATTGCCTTGCAGTGATCCTCCACGTAGAGCCAGTCGCGCACGTTCTCTCCCTTTCCGTAAACCGGAAGCGGCTTATCGTTGAGCGCATTCGCGATCATGAGAGGGATCAGCTTTTCGGGGAAATGATAGGGGCCGTAGTTGTTGGAGCAACGGCTGATGGTCACGGGCAAACCGAAGGTGCGGTGATATGCCAGCACCAAAAGATCCG
>SVSC01000051.1 GCA_015064525.1 Oscillospiraceae bacterium | reverse complement strand
GCTAAGGCAGGGAATTATATGGTCTATTTCCCCTCGTACGAGTATCTCAACGAGGTTTACGACCGCTTTACCGCACGCTATCCCGAGGTGGCGTGCGTCGTGCAGCACCCCGGTATGAGCTACGCCGAGCGTGAGGCCTTCCTTGCTGCCTTCAAGGCCGACGAGGGACATTTGCGCGTGGGCTTTTGCGTGCTGGGCGGCAGCTTTTCCGAGGGCGTGGACCTGCCCGGTAGGCGCCTCATTGGCTCTATCATCGTTGGCGTCGGTATTCCGGGGCTTTCAAACGAGCGCAATATTTTGCGCGATTATTACGATAACAAATGCGATAGCGGCTACGACTACGCCTACACCTATCCGGGCATGAACCGCGTGCTGCAGGCGGCGGGGCGGGTGATCCGCAGGGAGGAGGATCGCGGTGTGATCGTTCTCATGGACTGCCGCTATGCCGAGCCGCTGTACAGATCCTTGATTCCCGAGCATTGGTCACATATCCGATATGCAGGAAATGCGGGAGAACTTGCAAATATTGTGGATGATTTTTGGAATAGTCCTTCCGAGAAGAAGGAAAAATGAAATTTTTTAAAGAAAAATTGCAAAAACATATTGCAATTTTCTTGAGAATATGATATAATACCATTCGTACCGACGCAAAGCCGAACCAACCAAGGCTTCGGCTTTGTTTTTTCATGCAATTTCGCGCTTTGAAAGCGCGTTTGCCCGATCAAATGTGTGCAGAAAGGTTTTGAGCGTTATCATGGTTTTTTCTGAGATGAACAAGGAGCAGCTGGGATCTGTTTTGGCGGATCTCAAGGAACAGTACGAACGCTATTGCGCGGAAAAGCTTTCGCTGGATCTTTCCAGAGGAAAGCCCGGAGCCAGCCAGCTGGACGTTTTGCAGGGGATGCTGGATTGCATCGGATCCTCCTCGGATTGTCGAACCGAAAACGGGTTTGATTGCCGTAACTACGGCGTGCTGGACGGAATTCCCGAGGCGAAGCGAATGTTTGCCGAACTGTTGGAAATTCCCGAGGAGCTGCTTTTCATCGGAGGAAACTCCTCCCTGAACCTGATGTACGATTCGGTGGCGCGAGCCATGCTCTACGGCGTTTGCGACAGCGACCGCCCTTGGTGTCGAGAGGAGAAAATCAAATTTCTCTGTCCCGTACCGGGCTACGACCGTCATTTCGGAATCTGTGAGTCCCTCGGCATTGAGATGATTCCCGTGGATATGAACCCCACAGGCCCCGATATGGATGCGGTGGAGCGCTTGGTAGCCTCGGATCCGCAGATCAAGGGCATCTGGTGCTGCCCCAAGTATTCCAATCCCGATGGCATCACCTATTCCGATGAAACGGTTCGCCGCTTCGGCTTCATGAAAACCGCTGCCAAGGATTTCAGAATTTTCTGGGACAACGCCTACGCCGTTCACGATCTCTATCCCGACCGTCACGATACGCTTGCAAGCATTTTTGATGCCTGCAACGAGGGGGGACACTCCAACCGTGTTTTCTATTTTGCGTCTACCTCTAAAATCTCTTTCCCGGGCTCGGGCGTTGCCATCATGGCAGCCTCCAAGGAAAATTTGGCGCAGATCATGCCCATCATCGGCGCGCAGACCATCGGCTTCGATAAGATCAACCAGCTTCGTCACGTTCGTTATTTCGGAAACTCCGAGAACGTTCGTCACCATATGATGCTTCTGGCGGATTTGATACGCCCCAAGTTCCAAATCGTCAACGATACCCTCAGAAGGGATCTGGAGGGAACGGGGATCGCTCGCTGGAACGATCCTCTTGGAGGCTACTTCGTCAGTCTCTACGTGATGGAGGGCTGCGCCAAGCGCACCTATGAGCTTTGCCGCGAGGCAGGCGTCACGCTCACCACCGTTGGCGCTACCTATCCTTACCGTCTCGACCCTCACGACAGCAATATCCGTATCGCTCCCACCTACCCGTGTGAGGCAGATCTGCAAAAGGCAATGGATATTCTCACCCTGTGCGTGCGGATCGCGGCAGCGGAGCGACTGCTTTCCAAATAAACAAAAAAGGGCTGTCACAGCGCGGCGCGGGCAATGCCCAACGTCGGATCAGACAGCCTCTTTTTTTGCAGAAAGGAGATTTCATGACACAGGCAGAAACCAATCCGTATCCCCATAGCAACAGCAACAAACGGTATCAGACCTACGACTACTATCTAAGGCGCACCTTTGGCGGAAAGGTGGCAAAGCTGCCCCTGAACGGAGGCTTTTCCTGCCCGAATCTGGACGGTACCTGCGGTTATGGCGGGTGCATTTATTGCTCGGAGCGGGGAAGCGGTGATTTTGCTCCCGAGGCGAGCCTTTCCATTGCCGAGCAAATCGCGCGGCAAAAGGAACTTTACGCGAAAAAGTGGGACGTTTCCAGATGTATCGCGTATTTTCAGGCGCGCACCAACACCTATGCGCCCGCAGAGGTTCTGCGAAGCCGATTTGAGGAGGCGCTGGCGCAGGAGGGGATCGTTGGGTTGAATATCGCAACCCGACCCGACTGCTTGCCCCGTGAGGTTCTGTCTCTTTTGGCGGAGCTGGCAGAGCGAACGGTTCTTACCGTGGAATTGGGATTGCAGTCCTCCAACGATGCAACCGCCCGTCGGATCAACCGCGGGCACACCTTTGCCCAATTTCGGGAGGGGGTGGAGGCGCTTCGGTTGGCAAGTCCCCGCATTGGTATCTGCGCCCACCTGATCCTCGGCTTGCCCGGGGAAGGAAGGGAGGAGATGCTGCAAACCGTGGAGGACGTTGCCGCGCTGGAAATTCCGCAGGTCAAGCTCCATCTTCTGCACGTTCTTCGCGGGACCGCGTTGGCGGAGCAATATCTGGCGGGGGACTACCTCCCTCTGGAGCGAGAGGCGTATCTGGAGCTTTTGGCGGACGCTATTGAGCGACTTCCTACCGACACCGTGATCTGCCGTCTCACGGGAGACGGGAAGGCAGAGGATCTGCTCGCGCCGCTCTGGAGCAAGCGAAAGACCACCGTGGTCAACGATCTGGATAAGTTGCTGTACGCGCGAGGAAGCTATCAGGGGTGTCGATGCCCGCGTTAACGGCATTGCGATCCCATATTATCGGTTGCCCAGCACGGCTCCCGTTACCGATGCCACGGGAATGGCGGTGTGGAGCAGGATAGATGCGAGCTGGCTCAAGTGTCCCTCCATGCCGTGAAAGCAGAGGGAGCCGATCAGCATGGCCAAAAGCAACAGCCCGCCGTTCACCAGCCCAACGGTGAGCGGCGCCCTTTTATGAATTTTCCCGGAAAGGCACCCACCGATCAACGCGGTCAGAATGGATAGGGCGTATGCCAGCGGTGGGATCAGGCGGGCGGGATCAGCGTGAAAGGAAATGCCGAGCGAGCCGATGAAAATCAGAAAAGCGCCAACGGCAAGCGTGAGAGCAAAGGCTCGCAGATAGTTCTTGATGGCGTTTTCGGGGCTTGGATTGCGATCGGTCTTGGAGCGACGCTTTGCATGAACAGCGTGGGTTTTGCGGGATGACATAACGGTTACCTCCGAATCAAAATAAAGCTCCCCTTGGGGAAATGCTTTCCTTCAAGCATATTCCTCCAAGGGGAGCTTTATGACCGATCAATCGAGAGTGTCCTCAGCCTTCACGTCAACGCGGCTGACCGCGGTTCTCAGAATGCGGATCTTGGTGCGCTCGTGAGCGGTTTCGATCACGCAGGTTTCTTCCTTGATGCTCACGATCTTGCCGATGATGCCGCCAATGGTGGTGATTTCATCGCCAACCCTCAATGCCTTCCGCATTTCAGCCTGAGCCTTTTCCTGCTTTTTCTGAGGACGGCCTGCCAACCAAACCACCAAGAGCATCACTACCATGGCGAGAAGCAAGCCCAAGGACCCGCCCATGCCGGCGGCTGCCTCGGTGAACAGCGCAAATGAATGAAGCATAGCAAATTACCTCCGTTTTTTGATAATACCTCAATATTGTACCGCAAATTTCCAAAATATGCAATAAACATTTTGTAAACTCTTTCAAAATCCGCCGTTTTTTTGAGAAAGATACAAAAAATGGAGACTTCAAAACGGAAAAAAACGGCGGGACGGTTGCTTTTTTTAAAGGAATGTGGTATACTATTAGCGAAAAAAGAAGGAGAAGGTCGGTAAACATATTATGAAACAACCATATCTGGAGGCAGGAAGGATTATCAATATACATGGCTTCAAGGGCGCCGTGAAGCTGGAAAGCTGGTGCGATACCCCCGCGGTTCTGGCGGGCTTGAAGCGTCTTTGGTTGCAAACCAAGGAGGGCTACGTTTCCAAAAGGGTTCTTCATGCTTCGGTTTTCAAGCAGTTTGTGATTGCGCATCTGGAGGGAGTTGACAGCGAGGACGCCGCGAACCGCCTGAGAGGAACGGTGGTTTATGCCGCCAGAGAGGAGCTTCCTCTGCCCGAGGGCGGATGCTTTATTGCGGATCTCATCGGACTGCCCGTTAAGCACGCCGACACGGGCGCGGTTCTGGGAACGCTCACCAAGGTAGATCCCCGCGCACACGGCGATCTCTACACGGTGGAAACGCCGAACGGAGAGGCGCTTCTGCCGGCGGTGGAGCCCTTTATCGTTCGCATCGACACCAACGATGCCGTCTACATTCGTCCCATTCCCGGGCTGTTGGACGGAGGTGCGGAGCAGGTATGATGCGATTCGACATTATGACGCTCTTTCCCGATCTGGTGAACACCGTTCTGGGAGAAAGCGTGATCGGCAGAGCCCAAAAAAACGGAGCCATCACGGTGCGCACACATAATATTCGCGATTATTCCGAGGACAAGCACCGACGGGTGGATGACACGCCCTACGGCGGCGGCAAGGGAATGCTGATGATGGCGCCCCCTATTTACAATTGCTATGAGGGGGTTTTGCGTCAGCAGGAAAGCGAGGGCTTGGAGGAGCTGCGCCGCCACGTCATCTATCTTTCCCCTGCGGGAAAGGTGCTGACACAGAAAAAGGCGGAGGAGCTGGCAACCGATTATAACAATCTGATTTTGCTTTGTGGGCATTACGAGGGGGTTGACCGCCGTGTGGTGGAGGAGATCGTTGACGAGGAGATCTCCATCGGTGACTTTGTGCTGACGGGGGGCGAGATTCCCGCCTGCATCCTCACCGACTGTGTGGCGCGGCTGGTGCCGGGGGTTCTCTCGGATGCCGAATGCTACGAAAAGGAAAGCATTTCCTCGGGAATGCTGGAATACCCCCAATACACTCGTCCTTATGAATTTCATGGCGTGAAGGTTCCCGACGTGCTTCTTTCGGGTCATCATGCCAACATCGACCGTTGGCGTGAGGAGGAGGCAAAACGCTTAACCGAGCTTCAGCGCCCCGATCTCCTGCAATAAGCGGATCCCCCTACATCTCTTTTCCTGAACGGGAAACGGGATGCAGGGGGATTTTTTTGGGGAGGTGGAGCATGATTGCCGAATGGTTGCTCGCGCGGGCGGCAGGTCTGTTTTCGTTGGCAAAGCGGAGCGTGCTGCTATCACGCTTTGAAAAGCGGGAGGAATCGCCTCCTCCACTGAAGCGGGAGGGAAGGCTTTTTCGGCTTCGCAGAAGGGTTCTCTCCTTGTGGGAAACGAGCGGACTTGCAAGGCTTGCGCGATGGATGCCGCTGCGGGCGCAGCAATGCAGAGTTGGAAGCGTTGGGCTGTTTTTGGTCTCCAATGCCGCGGTGCTTCTTTGCGGCGTGTGGCTGACGGCATCACAAAAAAACTCGGTTTCGGGATTCTGGTGTGCCACGGTGGCGCTGGTGTCTGCGCTGCCCTTGCTGGGAGATCGCCGTACCGTTGGGAGAGCCATTCGCGAGGATCGGCTGGCGGGAGCGCTCTGCTTTCACGTTTGCGGATTTTCGGATACAGAGCCGCCTGCCGAGAAATCGGGAAATCGGGGAAGCGCAGGGCTGTTCGGCGCGTTGACGGGACTCGTTGCGGTGATTTTGCCAATGCCGTGGCTTCCCATGATCGGTTTGTTACCCTGGGGAATCCTGACGGTGGCATCTGCCCCGAGCGCGGTGTGGTCTTTTTTGGCAATGCTCGCCCCCTTTCTGTCGCTCAGCGCCCATCCAACGGGACTGCTGCTTTTGCTCCTCGGCGCGGTCGGGATGCTTCATATCGGAAAGCTCCTAATGGGAAAAAGGCAGATGGTTTTTCGTCGGGCGGACGGATTGGTGCTGTGTCTCGCGGCGCTGTGGCTTCTTGGCGGTGTGAGCGGCGCCGTCACGGGTTTTTTGTTGATTGCCGCATGGTTTCCCGTTCGTCTTTTTTTGTCGGACGGAAACGCGCGTCGGAGACTGCTCACGGGACTTTCGTTGGGGGCGTTGATTGTTTCTTGCCTTGGAATTTGGCAGTACGTCATGGGAAAAGCCCCGCTTGCGTGGGTGGATCTTTCCCGCTTTGGCGGAATCGGGGGCAGGGTGTGCGCGGTGTTCCAAAACCCCAATATTCTCGCGGTCTATTTGCTTCTCACGCTTCCGCTGGGCTTGTGGCGGGGGCTCTCCGCCAAGACGTGGGGCGGTCGGCTCATGGGCTGGCTTTGCTTCCTTTCGGAAGGTCTTTGCATGGTGCTGACGTGGTCGCGGGGAGGATGGCTGGGGTGGGGAATTTCCACCCTTCTGTTTTTGAGCTGCTATAGCCCCGCAGGTTTGTCCTCGGTGCTGATTCTTCCACTTCCCGCGGTGGCACTTTTTCACTTTCTTCCAAGTAGTCTCACAGATCGTTTTGGCAGTATTTTATCCCTTGGAGAAACCTCCATCCGCTATCGCTTGAATACCTGGCGCGGCGTAACCCGTTTGCTTTCTCATCACCCTTTTGGGATCGGATGCGGAGACGCGGTTTTTCATCGTTTTTTTCCGCTCTATGCCGTTTCGGGAACAGAAAGCGTGATGCACGCCCATCAGATCTGGTTGCAAACGGCGGTTGAACTGGGGCTTACGGGAGCATTTCTTTTGATGGCTTTGTTGATCTGCTTGCTGCGTCGTTGGGTGAGTCTTTGCAGAAGTGCGGCAGATCGGGAAGTAAGGGGGCGCGCCCTTGCGGTGGTTTCGGCATTGGCAGGCGTGCTGACCATGGGGCTGTTTGATCACGTTTGGTATTGCAAGCCGTTGTTTTGGATGTTTTGGCTTTTGTGCGCTGTGCTGATGAATGAAATTGAGGAGGGAGAAACGTGGAGAGAAGCAGACGCTTAAACGGAATGGACTACGCCCTGCTGCTGATCCTGCTTGCGGTGCTGATCCTTGGAGGCTGGCTGATGCTTCGGGAATCCAACGAGCCATCGGAGGTAAGGCTCTACCGTTGCCTGCTGCGGGTATCGGGCTTGACAGAGGATGAGCTGGCTCGCTACGGCGGGATCCCCGTAGAGGCGGGGGAGAGCGTGTGGAATGAAAACGGAACCCTTTTGCTGGGGCGCGTGGAAAGCGTTGCCTCGGTGCCGTGTTCCGCAGAAAATGAAGGGAAGGAGCCTCTTTGGAACTTGGAGATCCAAGTGCTGATGGAGGGAGAGCTTCGGGCAGGCATGGGAATTCGCGTTCGTGAGCTTCGGATTGCTGCAGGAGGCGAAGGACGGTTTCGGTTCGGTCGCTTTTCCGCTTCGGCAGAAATCCTTTCGGTGGAGGAATTTGCATGAAGAACAAAAAATTCGGGAGAACCGATTGGTTTCTGCTGTTGGTGCTGTTGCTTTCGGCGGCGGGGATTCTTTTGCGCGGTGTGGAGCCGCGGCGCGGAGAGCCGCTTGAGGCATACGCCGTTGTGGGTGTTTGGCGAGAGGTGGATCCCCGAACGGCAGGCTGCCTTTCGGTGGGGCAGCTGCTCTACACCGAGGCAGGAGAGATCTTTGGCGAGGTGTTGGACATCAAGCCGGAGGAACGGGAAGCGGGAGAAGCGGACGTTGTTATCACCGCTCGCGTGATGGGAAGGCTGCAGGAGCGCGTTTTGCTTCGGAACGGAACGAGGGGGCTTTGCCTTGGGGAAACCTATCTTCTTTTCTCGGATACCGCAAGGGTGGCGTTTTTTGTGACCGATTACGGAAAAGAAGAGCCTGAAAAGCATTGAAATGGGCGATGTTTTGATAATTGTGGGAAACTTGCACGAAAAAAGTTATCATAAATTGTGAAATTGCGTCGGAATGACTATTGATTTTGGAGCGTTTTTTTGATATACTATATGTACCAAACTGTCCGTACTGTAGTATGCGGAATTTTTGAACAGGAGTGAACGCACATATGATTTCACGTGATATCATGATCAACAACGCCAGTGGCCTTCATGCAAGACCGGCAACCTTCTTTATCCAAAAGGCAAACTCCTATTCCTGCTCTATCTGGATTGAGAAGGATGATCGCAAAGTCAACGCGAAGAGTCTGCTTGGGGTTCTTTCTCTGGGAATTGCCAGAGGTATGACCATCACTCTCATTGCAGACGGTGCGGGTGAGGAAGCTGCCATCCAAGGGCTCACCGATTTGATCAACGGCGGTTTTGCCGAAATTTGAGTTGAATGAATGAAACCACATAGCGGCGTGCCAAACCGATCCGGTATCAGGCACGCCGCTGTTTTCACTTCAAAAGGAAGGGAGGTTACATGGCATATGGCAATCGACGCGCGGAGCCGACTGCTGGAAAAAGCAAATTCCTTGCCGCTTTCCGCAGGGGTCTATCTCATGCGGGATAAAGGCGGACGGGTGATCTACGTTGGAAAATCCCGCAAGCTGAAGAATCGGGTGTCGCAGTATTTTCAGAATAGCGAGAAGAATGTCAAAACCGAGCGGATGGTTGCGCAGGTGTGGGATTTTGACTATTACCTTTGTGACAACGAAACCGAGGCTCTCTCCCTGGAGAATACCTTGATCAAGCAGTACACGCCCAAATATAACATTCGCCTGAAGGATGCCAAATCCTACCCCTATATCAAGATCACGGCGGAGGAATATCCCCGATTGGTATTCACCCGACGTCGGGATTCGGACAAGGGGCGGTATTTTGGGCCGTATTCAGGCTCGGGAACCGCCAATGCGTTGATCGAATTGTTGAACAAGACCTTTCGTTTGCCAACCTGCAACCGTCGGTTTCCAAAGGACATCGGCAAGGAGCGCCCATGCCTTTATTATCAGCTGGGGCGATGCAGCGGCGTTTGCACGGGTGCGGTGACGGCGGAGGAGCATCGAGCCTCCGTGAAGTATGCCGCGGATCTGCTCAGCGGACGGAACGACGAGGTGCGTCGCAGGCTGGAGGAGGAAATGATGGTCTGCGCCGAGGAGGAGCGGTTTGAGGCAGCGGCGCGGTGCAGGGACACTCTGCGCGCCATCGGCGCCATTCGCGAAAAGCAAAAGGTGGTGGCGTCCCCCGATACCGAGCAGGATGTGTTCGCCCTCTATTCGGATGATTTTTGCTCCTGCGTGTCGGTTTTCTATATTCGCTCGGGCGTTCTTCACGATACGGGCGAGTTCCTCTACGGCGCCGACAGTATTCTGGAGGCGGAGGACATGACAACCTTCCTATGTGAGCATTATAAAGCAAGAGAATATATTCCCCAAAGGATCCTTCTGGCGTTTGAAATGGCGGAGGAGGATCTGGAACTGCTTTCGGAGTACCTTTCCGCGTTAGCGGGGAGACGGATCTACGTGCATACCCCCGAAAGAGGCACCCTGCACACGCTTTGTCAGCTTGTGGAAAAAAATGCTGCGGAGCGAGCAAAGCGCTATCGAATGGAATCCGAGGCGCAGGAGGGAACTCTTCTGCGGCTGGGGCAAGCCCTGCAATTGGAGACCTATCCTCAGCGGATCGAAGCCTACGATATTTCCAATCTCGGCTCCGAGCATCTCACGGCGGGGATGATCGTTTGTGTGGACGGTCGCTTCAAAAAATCCGACTATCGCAGCTTCAGGATCAAAAGCGTGGAGGGAACCGACGACTACGCCTCTATGCGGGAGGCGCTGTTTCGTCGTCTTTCCCATCTCAAGGATCCCGAGGGCTCTTTTTCGGAATTGCCCGATCTGATCCTTTTGGATGGCGGCAGGGGACACGTTGGAGTGATCCGTGAGCTTTTGCGGCAGATGGATCTGCAGATTCCCGTGTTCGGCATGGTGAAGGACGATTACCACAAAACCAGAGCCCTATGCACCGAGAGCGAGGAAATCAGCATTGCCAAGGAACGGGATCTCTTTTCCCTGATCTATCGCATTCAGGAGGAGGTTCACCGCTACACGGTGAAGTGTATGGAAAACGCAAAACTGAGGTCGCTTACCACCTCCTCCCTCACGGTGATTCCCGGAATCGGGGAGGCGAAGGCGAAAAAACTCCTGATGGCGTTCAACGGCATGGCTGAATTGCGGGCGGCATCGGTGGAGCGGCTGGCATCGGTAAAGGGAATCGGCTCCAAGGATGCCGAGGCGGTTTACCAATATTACCACGGCGGGGAAAATTCCCCCACGGAAAAGGAGAAAAGGCAATGAGAATCATCACGGGAACGGCAAGAGGCGTGAGGCTGGCTACCCTTTCGGGGGAAAATACGCGCCCAACGGGAGAGAGAGCCAAGGAGGCAATCTTCTCCATGCTGCAATTTGAAATGGAGGACCGTCAGGTTCTGGATCTTTTCACGGGATCGGGACAGATGGGCTTGGAGGCGGTGAGCCGCGGAGCCGCGCACGCGGTGCTGGTGGATCGCGCCAAGGACGCTGTGGAAATCGTAAAAAAGAACTGTCTGAAAACCCGCTTGGCGTTGTCCTGCGAGGTTTTCTGCGCCGATTATCGGGAGTTTTTGAGAACCTGCCGCGGTCGCAGAAAATTTGATCTCGTTTTTCTGGATCCTCCCTATCCCATGGGTCTGATCCCCGATGCGTTGCGGCTGATGATCGAGGGAGGCGTGCTGTCCCCCAACTGCACCCTTGTGTGCGAGTCGGCAAAGGAGGAGGACGTTTTCGGCGGAGACGGTCAATTGGAATCTCGCTTCGAGGTTCTGCGTCGGGCGCGGTACGGCGCGGCAGTGTTCACGCTTCTGCGCTACATGGAGGCGGAAGCATGAGTCTTGCCATCATTCCGGGGAGCTTTGATCCCATGACGCTGGGGCATCTGGACGTGGTTCTGCGCGCGCTGGAGGACTATGACGAGGTTGTGGTGGCGGTGATGGTAAATCCCCAAAAGCGCACCTTATTTGATATGAAAACCCGTGTGGAGATCGCAAAACGAACGGTTGAGGGGCTTTCCAACGTGCGGGTGATCTCGGACACGGGGATGCTGGTGGAGCTTTTCGACCGCCTTGGCGCCGATGCGGTCTGCAAGGGTTACCGTAATCAGACCGATTACGACTATGAAATGAGCATGGCAAGGTGGAACAGGGAACACAATCCTCGATTCCGCACGGTTCTCTATCCCGCCCGACAAGAGCATGAAAGCCTATCCTCCACGCAGGTTCGGGCGCTTTTGGAGCAGGGAAGACTTCCCGAGGGTTTGGTGCATCCCGAGGCTGTTGAGCTGATTTGCGGAGGGGAACATGAACCGCTATAAAAAGCTGTTTTCGGATACGCTGATCCTGGCGCTGGGCACCTTTGGCTCCAAATTGTTGGTGTTCCTGCTGATGCCCCTCTATACCGCTTGGCTTTCTCCCTCGGAGTACAGCGCGGCGGAATTGATCACGGGAACGGCAAATCTGATCATTCCCTTTGCCTGCGTTGGCATCACCAACGGCATTTTCCGCTTTGTTGCGGATCGGGATGCCGATCGGGAAAAGATCTTTTCCACGGGGTTGGCGCTCTTGGGTGTGGGCTTTGGCGTCACCCTTGCCGTGGGGCTTCCGTTCTGCTTTGCGGGAACGCTGCGCTTGGAGGCGGCGCTGATCGTTGGCTACGTGCTGTCGGCAAATCTGCAGGCGGTGTGCGCGCAGTATGTCCGCGCGGTGGATAAGACACGCTTGTTCGCTCTGCAAGGCATTTTGAACACCCTCACCACGGTGCTTTGCAACGTGCTTCTCTTAAAGGTCTTTGATCTGGGAATGATGGGCTACGTGCTTTCGGTGATCGTTGGAAACCTGATTACCACGGTGTTCCTGGTCTTTTCGGCAAGGCTCTGGCGGGCGGTTGACCCCGCAAAGGTGAATCGGGCAACCGCTTGGGAGCTGATGCGCTTTAGCCTGCCCATGATTCCAACCACCATCTGCTGGCTGATCACCGATCTTTCGGATCGCTATTTTGTCAATGCCATTTGCGGCGCTGCGGTGAACGGCGTTTATTCCGCCGCGTATAAGATCCCAACGGTGGTCACGCTGGTTTCGGGGATCTTTATGCAGGCGTGGCAGTTTTCCGCAGTCACACAATCGGCGGAAGAGGAGGAGTGCCGCTCCTTTTATTCGCAGGTGTTTCGGGTGTATCTGTCGCTGATCTTTTTCGGAACCACGGTTCTGATTCTTTTGTCGGCGCCGCTCTGCTCGATTCTCCTGAGCGAATCCTACGGAGAGGCAAAGCGCTTTATGCCAACTCTGTTGGTTTCCGCTGCCTTGGAGGCAATTGTTTCCTTCCTCGCAACCGTCTACCTTATTCGCAAAAAGTCGATGCATTCCTTCCTCACGGCAATCGCGGGAACGCTGTTGAATCTGGCGCTGAATCAACTGCTGATCCCTCGGATGGGCGCGTTGGGTGCGGCGGTAGCAACTCTTGCCAGCTACGGCGTGGTTTTCCTATTGAGAATGTACGATGCTCCAAGGCTCCTGCCCTTCAAAACCTATCCCGTTCGCCAAGGCGTTGGAATTGCGCTGATGCTGGCAACTGCGGCGGTGATCACGGCGCAGCCCGCGGGAGCCATGCTCATTGGAGTGGCGCTGACGATCGTGGTGGCGGTGTTGAATTTGCCCGTTTTGTTCTTGGGCGTGCGGGTTTTGCTGGAGTCTCGCAGAAAAAGATAAAAAAGACAAAAAAATCAAAACTTTTTTTCAAAAAGCTATTGCAAAAAAAGAGAATGTATGGTATAATATTCAAGCTGTGTGCTTCACACAGAATATTTTGAGGGTGGTCCGCTGCAATGCTCGCAAGAACGCCCGATGTTATAGGAGGAGCCAAAATGGATTTGATTCAGGCTTTTACAAACGAGCAGTTGAAAAAGGAGTTGCCCCTGGTTCGCATCGGTGATACCGTTCGCGTTCACAACAAGATCAAAGAGGGCGCAAGAGAAAGAATTCAGATGTTCGAGGGTACCGTTATCGCTAAGCACGGCGGCGGAATCTCCGAAACCTTCACTGTGAGACGTATCTCCTACGGTGTTGGTGTTGAAAAAACCTTCCCGATTCATTCTCCCAATGTGGAAAAGGTAGATATCATCCGCGTTGGTAAGATCAGACGTGCAAAGCTCTACTATCTGCGTGGCAGAGTTGGTAAGGCTTCCAAGGTTAAGGAGCAGATCTGATCGCTACCCGTTCCAAATAAAGACCGCCGCTCATTCCAGCGGCGGTCTTTATTTTCAGATGTTTCATTTAAGTGAGGCTGTTGCAATTGGATGCAACAGCCCCGTTTTTATTTCAATTCCTTGGGATCAAAGTCCACCGAGTAAACAATTTTGGTGGCTTTTTTCAGCGATACGGGCGCTTTCACGGTAAATTGCTTTTCGCCGTTAGCGGGGAGAAGGTCAAACACCCACTCGCAGCCGCCACCCAGAATTTTGTTTTCGGCGGTTAGATATTGATAATGAAGGGCGAAGGATTTCAGGGCTTGGGCATAGGTGTTTTTCAGCACGCCCAAAAGCTGCTCGGGCTGGGTGTTGCGGTTGATGGAGATCTTCGTCATTTTCAACCCCTTCATCACTTGCTCCTTGGCAGGGAGGAACTGTCCCGCCTTCACCGAGGCGGAGATATGCGCCACGGGATTGCCGCGGATTTTTCTGGTGATTCCGTAGTGGAACACGCTGTCGGCGTCAATGGCAAGGATCTGGTCGGCGATCACCGTGATCACCTTGCCTTCCTTATCCTTCAGCGTAATGTCCACCTGCAGGTTGGTTGCCATGTGACCGGGGTTGGGATTCTGAATGTCAACGCCCAGCGCCAGCAGATATCCGTCGGCGTCGCGCTTGCCTGCAGAGCCGCCGAGGGAACGAACCTTGGGAGGCTGAATGGTTACCTGGGGACGGGTCAGCTCCTCCAAAATTTGCTGGAAGGATTCATAGTATTTCCAAACGTAAACGCTGTCGGGGTTGCGGTTATCCATGTAGGCGAATTCCATCACCGTGAACAGGAAGGAACGAAAATAGTCCATCAGCGAAGGGATAGCGTTGGCATCCATAGCAACGGCAAGGCAGGAATTCCAGTAGGCGCGGGAATCCAGCTGAAATTCACAGCCGTATTTGGTTTGATAGATTAAAAATTCCTCGCCCGTGGGGTTGCGGAAGGCTGCAAGCAAGGGCTCTGCGATCTCCGCGCCAACAGCGGGGAGACAGAACCGACGGTAAAATTGCTCGGCAGCGGATGGCTCCCAGCCCTGCGCCTTCGCTTCCATCATCAAGGCGAAGGAGAATTGCTCCTTCATGTTCAATTCGGGGAGCAGGTTTGCCAGATCCATTTCCTTTCTGCCGTGAACGGGGCAGGTGATGCTGAGGAAGGCTGCAATGTCGCGGGAAACCTCGCCCGCGCTTTTTCCGGCGATGTTCAGGTAATCGTTGCTCATGGTGTGTGACGGTCCTTTCCAAAAAAAGATGGGAAAATGTAAAATATTTTCGTTGAACGGATGCATATCATGGGGAATGAGAAAAGCTGATTCTTATTATACACCATTTTCTCGTTTTTGGCAAGCCCCATTTTTCAATTGAATGTTTTTTTGCGTTTTTTTTGAAAAAAAGATTGACAAGATGAATGATTTGTAGTATAATGTTTCACATAAGGTGCAAGAATTGGGCGGTTTTTCAAAAAGATATTCGTTTTTTTGAAATATTTTGATTTCAACTTGCAAATTTAATCTCAGAACAACAGGAGGATACGCCAATGGCTATCAAAAATGAATATCTTAAGAAGGTAATCGACGACGTGATTCGTCGCAATCCCGGAGAGGCTGAGTTTCACCAGACCGTAACCGAGGTTCTGGAGTCTCTGGAGCCGGTTGTGGAGCAGAATCCCGTTTACATCGAAAAAGGCATCATTGATATGATCGTTGAGCCCGAAAGAATTATCAAGTTCCGCGTTCCGTGGGTAGACGATCAGGGCAAGGTGCAGGTGAACCGCGGCTTCCGCGTTCAGTTCAACAGCGCCATCGGTCCCTACAAGGGCGGCCTCCGCTTCCATCCCTCTGTGAACGAAAGCATCATCAAGTTCCTTGGCTTTGAGCAAACCTTCAAGAACTCCCTCACGGGGCTTCCCATGGGCGGCGGTAAGGGCGGCTCCGACTTTGATCCCAAGGGCAAATCCGACGGAGAGGTGATGCGCTTCTGCCAGAGCTTTATGACCGAGCTTGCAAAGCA
>SVSC01000050.1 GCA_015064525.1 Oscillospiraceae bacterium | reverse complement strand
TGGGCTTCCGAGGAGAGGCGCTGGCGGCGATCGCGTCGGTTTCGGATATCCGCATCCTTTCCAAAACAGCCGATGCCGAGTTTGGCGCGGTGCTGGAGGCGCACGGTGGCGAACAGATTACCGTTACCGAGCAGGGCTGCACCACGGGAACCTCGGTGATCGTGGAAAATCTGTTTGCCAACGTCCCCGCCCGTCGAAAATTTTTGAAAAAGGACGTGACCGAAACCATGGCGGTCACGGCGAACGTGGAAAAGATCGCGCTCTCCAACCCCCATATTGCGGTTCGCCTGCTGGTGGACGGCAACGTTCGTATGGAAACGGCGGGGGACGGCAATCTGAAAAACACGGTCTACGCCCTCTACGGCAGAGACTTTGCCACCCGCCTGCTGGAGATCAGCGGTGAGAACGAGGGGATCGAGGTGACCGGCTTCATTGGCAGAAGCGATAACTTCAAGGCGAACCGCAACTTCGAGAATTTTTTCGTCAACGGCAGATTTGTGAAGAGCAAGACCGCCGTGGCGGCGTTGGAGCAGGCGTACACCTCCTATATGCCGCCCGAAAAATTCCCCTGCTGTGTGATCAATATCAGCGTTAATCCCGCCCGCGTGGACGTGAACGTTCACCCCGCCAAGCTGGAGGTGAAGTTCTCCAACGAAAAGGCGATTTTTGAGGCGGTTTACTATACCGTTCGCTCGGCGCTGGAGGCAAACGTCACCAGACCCTCCATGAATTTGGAAAACAGCTTCCGCAAGGGAGGCGCGGCGCGAATGTCCGATGCCACCGTTCCCGTTGAGAACGAGCGGCAAAAGCCCCTGCGCCAGCGCCAGCTCACCTATGATTGGACGGGAACCACCCAGCACCAGCCCCAGGAGCGGATGACCGCGGCGGAGTACCGCGCGGAGTACGGTGGTGCTCCCGACAAAAAGTCCCCGAAAGCGGCGTCCCAACCGCCCAAGGAGACGCCTAAGCCGCAGCCGTTGGTGAGTGAGCCCGAAAAAATTACGAAAATTTCCGAGGAGACTGTAACCAACCGCTTTGAAACGGCGACTGATGAGGTGAAGGACATCATTCCTGATTCTTCCGCAGCTGCGGCAATCTCCGCCCGTCAACAGGCGCCCAAGGCGGCAGAGCCGTCTCCCGCGCCCGCAGAGGCGCCGTCCGCCGAGAAGCGGACTGCCGAGCCTCCGCCGCCGACGGTACCGTCGGAGCCTGTGCCGAGCGAGGAGACTGCTTTTCCCGCGGTTCCCGTTTCCTATCGGATTGTTGGTGAGGTTTTCCACGCCTATGTGATCGTGGAGCTGGAGGAAAAGCTTTTGCTCATCGACCAGCACGCCGCCCATGAGCGGATCCTCTTTGAGCAGCTCAAGGCGGGTTTGCATCAAGCCGAGGCGGTTTCGCAGATTCTCATGCTCCCCGTGGAGACCATGATGACGGCAGCCGAGGTGGAGGCGTTGCGCCAATACGAGGAGGAGCTGACCAAGATCGGCTTTGCCCTGCGATTTGCCCGCAACACCGTGTTTGCCGACGCCATTCCCGAGGGGGTTGAAACCAACGCGGTTTCCGATCTGCTGGGAACCATGGCGGGGAGACTGCTGGACAACACGGGCAGCGTGAAGCTCACCCGCGATATCGTCTTTGAAAAGGCGCTCTATCAGGCTGCCTGCAAGGCGGCGATCAAGGCGGGCAGGGCTTATCCCGAGGGGCATATCGCATGGCTGGTGAAGCAATTGATGGAGCTTCCCGACATCACCTTCTGCCCCCACGGCAGACCGGTTGCCATGGAGCTTTCCAAGCGCACGCTGGACCGTCAGTTCGATCGTTTAGGCTTTTGAGGCATTCGCAAGGGTGCCGCGGAAATGGAGCAAACTGTATTTTTGCTACCGGAAAGGAATAGAATCATGTCTGATCAAAACAAAACAAACGGTAAGGGCTCCTTTGAGCTGCTTACCACCGACGGCAGAGCCCGCAGAGGCGTTCTGCACACCGTTCACGGAGACATCCAAACACCCGTGTTTATGAACGTTGGCACCTGCGCCGCCATCAAGGGCGGCGTGAACACCATGGAGCTGCGGGAGATCGGCTGTCAGGTGGAGCTTTCCAACACCTACCACCTGCACCTGCGCCCGGGTGATCGGCTCGTTCACGATATGGGAGGACTTCACAAGTTCATGAATTGGGATCGCCCCATCCTCACCGATAGCGGCGGATTTCAGGTTTTTTCTCTGGCGCAGCTTCGCAAGATCACCGAGGAGGGGGTTCGTTTTCAGTCGCACATCGACGGAAAGCGGATTTTCATGGGACCTGAGGAAAGTATGCAGATCCAATCCAACCTTGCTTCCACCATTGCCATGGCGTTCGACGAGTGCATTGAGAACCCCTCTCCCTACAAGTACGTGGAGCAGAGCATTGCCCGCACCTACCGTTGGCTGGAGCGATGCAAGGCGGAAATGAATCGACTGAACTCCCTGCCCGACACCATCAACCGTCATCAAATGCTGTTTGGCATCAATCAGGGGAGCGTGTATGAGGATCTGCGGATTCGCCACATGGAGCAGATCGCTTCGCTGGATCTGGACGGCTACGCCATTGGCGGTCTTGCCGTGGGAGAAAGCACCGAGGATATGTACCGTATCATCGACGCTGTGGAGCCTCATATGCCGATTCACAAGCCTCGCTACCTGATGGGAGTGGGAACGCCCTGCAACATTCTGGAGGCGGTTCACAGAGGCGTGGACTTCTTTGATTGCGTAATGCCCAGTCGCAACGCCCGCCACGGAAATCTTTTCACCTGGCATGGAAAGATGAACCTGATGAACGAGCGCTATGCCAAGGATCCCCGTCCCTTCGATGAGGGCTGCGGATGTCCTGCCTGTCGGAATTACAGCCGCTCCTACGTTCGCCATCTGCTGAAGGCGAAGGAGGCGGTTGGAATGCACCTTGCCGTGGTTCACAATTTGTATTTCTATAATGAGCTGACCGCCAAGATCCGCGAGGCGCTGGAGGGCGGTTACTTTGAGTCCTTCTATCAGAAATACCACATTCTTTTGGGAGAGCGTCGGGAGGATTAACCGTCTCTCCGCCATCATGAAAGGAGATTTGCCATGAAACGCGTTACCCTGTTTTTTGTTGTGCTTCTCTCGTTTACACTTCTGTTTTCCTCCTGTGCCGCAGACAAGGCTGATTCCAACATGGGTGCCGCAGAGGCGCCTCAGATCAACGGTGGCTTTACCGAAACGGGAAAGGACGTGACAGCCCAGCCCGCGGAGAGAAAGATCATTAAGACCTATGATCTGCACGCGGAAACCAAGGCCTTCGATGAGTCGTTGAAGTCCTTGGAGGCAATGGTTGCCGAGCATGGCGGCTACGTGGAGGGCTCCAACGTTACTAACCGCAGTCTTAACAGCAAGAATGAAAGCTACTACCGCTCTGCAAGCTACACCCTCCGTATTCCCGCAGATCAGGCAGAGGCTTTTGTTGGCGGGGTTGGAAACGCCTTTCATGTAACCTCAAATACCTCCAAGGTGGAGGACGTGAGCGAAACCTACTACACCATTGAGGCATCCCTGGAGGAGCTGATCACCGAGCGGGATTCGCTCCTTGCCATGATGTCGTCGCTGGATGAAAAGAGCGACTACAATTTCTGGTTGACTCTGCAGCAGAGGCTGAGCGAGGTGAAGCAGCAGATCGCCGTTTATCAGGCGATGCTGAACAACTACGACAGCCGCGTGGCGTATTCCACCGTGAATCTGCGGATCAATGAGGTGTATAACTACACCGAGCAGGCGGAAAGCAATCGGTTTGGCAGTCGCTTGGGCGCGGCGTTCAAGGAGAGCTGGATCTCCTTCTGGGAGGGCTGTCAGAGCTTTGTGATCTTCTTTGTTGGCGCGTTCCCAACGCTGATGGTGCTGGGAGGCATTGCCGCGGTGATCGTGGTGCTTGCCCGCAAGAACAAAAAGAAGCGCTTGGAGAAAATGAAGGCTTCTTCAAACGACAGCCTTGATGAATAAAAGTGATTAGGGGTACCGCCGAGGCGGTACCCCTTGTGTTGTTATTCAGTTGCAGCCGTAGCCGTTGCCACAGCCGTTGCCACAGCCTCCGCAGCAGAAGAGAAGGATCGCGATCACGATCAGCCAAACCCAATGGTTGTCGAAAAGCTGGCAAATGCAGTTATTCATAAGATGCCTCCAAGGTTGGATTTGAAGGGGGGCGCCCCTTCTGTTATCATCTTATGTCGATTTTTCCCGAGGGTGCGAAATTGCGGTTGAAAAATGGCGGCTTCGCGTATTTTGACGGACGTGCCTGACCGTGGTCAATCCTCCAGCTTCTTTCTGCGCACGTCGGTGCCGTAGAAGGGAAGCACGCGGAACTCCCCGAGCAAGCGGCTGGCGATGCGGTCGGAATAGGTTTTTCGCAGGTCGGCGGCTGAGAGGTTGGTGCTGATCACGGTGGGACGGTTCATGTTCAGGCGGGTGTTGATCACGTAGTAGAGGGTGGACTGGGTGAACTGATTCACCACCTCGGTGCCAAGATCGTCCAGAATCAGAAGATCGCAGCTGATGTAGCGCTCGGTGTTGTCGGCATCACCCATAGCCAGACCGTTGCCGAACCGACGGTATTCAAAGTCTGAGATCATGCCAACGGCGCTGTTATAGAAAACGTCGTAGCCCTTTTCCAGTACCACTCCCGCAATGGCGGTGGAGAGGTGGGTCTTGCCCAAGCCCGTGCCACCCAAAAACAGGAGACTGCAGGAATGATGGCTTTCATCCAGCACAAAGCTCTCGGCATATTTCCGCGCCGATTGGTAGGTTTTGGTCATGCGACTGTGCTCGGTGGGATTGGACTTGTAGTAATCCAGGGAGAAGTTATCGAAATTCTGCTTGCGGAGCAGACCTCCCAAGCCCGATGCCTCCATGCCCGCCTCAATGAGACGGCGGCGCATACAGGAGCACATACGGATGCCTATGTAGCCATTGTCGTTGCAAAGCGCACATTCATAGCGGGGCTTGCAGTAGTCCTCGGGGTAGCCGTATTGCTCCAGCAGGGAGCGGCGAAGCTCCAGCATGCGGGTGTTTTCCTCCCGCAGCTTGGCGATCGCCTCTTGGGTGTCGCCCCCCTCCATGGCTTGCTTCATGATCCGCAAGCCAAAGCCGGCGAGACGGGCGTCCAGCTCACGAAGCCCCGGAATGGCTTCCTCCACCTCTCGGCGTCTGCCGTCGGCGGCGCGCTGTGCCAGGAGCGCTTTTGTTTCATATTCGGCGCGGATGCGCTTGAAATTTTCTTTATTATAGCCCATTGCTTCTGTTCCTTTCCAAGGGATCAGTTTTCGGAAACGCTCTCAAAGCTGCGTTTCAAAGCGGCGGCAAAGAAATCGTCGGTGTCAAAGCTGTTGCCGAGAGTGGTGTCCTCAGCGCGAGCGCCCTGCCGCTTCTCCTGCTCTCGTTGCACGTCTGCGGGGGTTTGAATCCCCTCCGCGTGCCAGCGCTCCAGAATGGAGTTGGCATAGGGCAGGGATGGCTCCTTGGTTGCGTCCACCGTGATCTCATAGGCAAGACGGAGCATCTCCTCGTTGTAGCCATAGGAGAGCCAAGCGTCAAGATATTTCTTTTCCTTGGAGGTGAGGGCGCGGGAGCGCAGACCAAACATGGAGCGAACCTTGCCCTCCAGCGTGTGCGCCTCCTCAATGCGCTGAATCTTTTCCTCCAGCGCCTCCATGGAGGTGATGCCCTGATCGTGGAGGCTGATGGCGTAGCGCTCAATCTGCCGCAGGCTCTTTTTCTCGATTCGCTTGCAGTGGGCAAGCAGGAGCAGGATATAGTCCTCGCTCAATTGCAGATAGTCCACCATGCCGATGAGGACGTTGGTTTCCATGGGGTTGAACATTTTTCCGAGAATGTTCTGACATTCATCCAAAAGCGCTCGCAGGCTTGCCTGCTGCTCCAGCCGCTCGGAAATTTCCGTGGAGGTATAGTTGGGAAGCTCGTCGGCGCGCTGAAGCGTTTGCTTGGTTTCTTTTTTGGGGGGCGGAGTTGCCTCTGCTCCACTCTTTTTGGCGGGCGGAGCGATGGGCTCCGCAGCTACCTGCGCGGAAAGCACCGCGCAGTCCTGCCAGAAGCGCAGGATCTCCTCCAGCTCGGGCTTGGAGACCCCCGCAAGCCGCGCCAGCTGGGTGGGCTTGGAAAAGAGGTCGGCGTCGCTTGCCAGCCACAGAAGCACTTGTAGCTGCTTTTCGGTGGCGTTCTGCGACAGCACCGAGGTGGGAAGCACCAACACGCCCTGCCCGTAGTTCCATTTCAGCTCCATGGTCAAGCCTCTTCGTTCTGCGCCTTTTGCGCGTCCTTCAATTGGCAAACGCGGTAGTTGAGGAACATCAGAGAGTCTCCGAGATGCACGTTCTCCACAGCCACGCGCAGGGGATCATGCTCAATGTCCTTGCCCGTGAAGTTCCAAAGCCCCGCAATTCCCAACCCGGTGAGGCGCTTTGCCGATTCCTCGGCAAACTCCTTGGGCAGGGTGAGAACGGCAAGATCCACGGGAAGCTCACGGCAAAAGCTCTCCAGCTCATCCACGTGGTAGATCTGCACGCCGCCGAATTCCCGACCGATCAGATCGGGGTTCACGTCGAACATGGCAAGAATCTGCACGCCGCGCTTCTCAAACATGGAGGAGCGCACCAGGGCGCGCCCAAGATCCCCCGCGCCAACGATGATGGCGCGAAGCCCGTTCTGCACGCCCAGAAGCTCACAGACCTTTTCATAGAGATAGTTGACGTTATAGCCGTAGCCCTGCTGACCGAAGCCTCCGAAGCAGTTCAGATCCTGACGCATCTGGGATGCGGTCATATGCATCATTTCGGAAAATTCACCGGAGCTGATGCGGGTTCTGCCCTGACGGATCAGCTCCCGCAGATAGCGGAAATAGCGGGGGAGACGGCGGATCACCGCAGGGGAGACGGTGGGGCGGGAGCAATGCTCTTCGCCTTCATTGATTTGCTTTTCGGAATCGGAGTAGTTCATAAATCTTCAATCCTCTCTTGGTTGTTGGAAGGGAAAAAAATGGGTTTTTGTTGGGTTTCACCAAGTGCCGCGTTGGTTTCTCAACGGCTCAAAAGCAGACTTGGAGAAGTTTTCCACAGGGGGCGCCGAAAGGAGTTTTACACACTTTACACAGACTTCTCCACAAAAAAGCGAAGATTTGACGCGGTTTTCGACGGTTTTCTGAATATTTTTCCTTATTTTTCTGTGGGCAAGAAGACTTTTCCACAGCCTGTGGAAAACCTGTGTGGAAAACTCCGCGGGGGAAGCCTTTTGCGGAATTCTTCTGATTTTCGTTAAAAATGTCGAAATTTCCGTTTTTTGAAAAAAGCCAACAAGGTGGGGGTCTAATCTGCCGAAAAGGGCTCGTCCAGCGCGGAGGCGTTGAGATCGGTTCCCGAAAGCTCGCCCTTGCAATAGCGGAAGTAGCCCGCGGCGGCGATCATGGCGCCGTTGTCACCGCAAAGGGCGCGGTCGGGCATGGCAAGGGTGACGCGGCGTTGGCGGCACAGCTCCTCCATTGAGCGTCGCAAATGAGAGTTGGCGGCAACGCCTCCTGCCAGCACCAGCGTTTTCAGACCGGTTTGACGAAGGGCAAGCTCGGTTTTTTGCGTCAGCGCGGAAACCACGCGGTTGGTGTAGCTTGCCGCAACGTTGGCGCAGTTCACGGGCTCGCCCTTTTGCGCCATGCCATTGAGATAGTTGAGGGTGGCGGTTTTGATGCCGCTGAAGGAGAAGTCAAGCGTGTCACCCGTAAGCGCGGGGGAGGGGAGCTTGATGGCGTTGGGGTCGCCCTCGTATGCCAGCTTGTCCAGCGCGGCGCCTCCCGGATAGGGAAGCCCGATCACGCGCCCAACCTTGTCGAACGCCTCTCCCGCGGCGTCGTCTCTTGTGCTGCCGATCTCCTCCAGATCGGTGTAGGAGCTGACGCGATAGAGGGAGGTGTGACCGCCCGACACCACCAGAGCCAAAAAGGGAGGCTCCAGTTGCGGATTGGAGAGATAGGCGGCGGCGATGTGACCGTGAATATGATTGACCGCCACAAGAGGAAGCTTGTTGGCGAATGCCAGGGATTTTGCGAAATTTACGCCCACCAGCAAGGCACCGATCAAGCCGGGATTGGCGGTAACGGCAACGGCATCCACCTGCGAGAGGGAAATGCCCGCCTGCTCCAGCGCCTCACGGGTGATGGAAGAAATCGCCTCAATGTGGGCGCGGCTGGCGATTTCGGGAACAACGCCGCCATAGAGGCGGTGAACCGCAATCTGAGAGGCAACGATATTGGAGCGGATGGCGCGCACGCCCTCGCTCATTTCCACCACGGAGGCGGAGGTTTCGTCGCAGGAGCTTTCGATTCCTAAAATGTACATAACAACGATCCTTGTGTCAATTGGATTCAGACAGGTGTAACAGCATCACCAGCCCATCCTCGGTGGGGTGGCGATAGAAGCCGCGGCGTCTGCCCGCCGCTTCAAAGCCGTGGCGCTCGTAAAGGGATATGGCGGCAAGGTTGGAGACTCTCACCTCCAGAGAAAGTTGCTCCAGCCCTCTGTCCAGAGCCTCCTGCTCCAGTGCCGAGAGGATGGCATGACCAACCCCCAAGCGGCGGTGATCGGGATGCACGGCTATGTTGGTGATCTGCCCCTCGTCGGGCGCGATCAGCATACCGCCGTAGCCGAGAATCCGCGCCTCCTCGTTCAACGCCACAACGCCAAAGCCCGATTCTCCCGTCAGCAAACGGAGGGCGTTCGCGCTCCACGGCTCCGCAAAGCAGAGGGCTTCAATTTCGGCAACCTCGGATAAGTGGCGGCTTTCCATAGGGCAAACGGTAACGGCGGGAATCATTTGGCGTCCTCCTCTGCGGAAAAGAAGCGGATGCGAACCGCCCGCGTAATTTCTTCCAGACATTTGCGGTATTGCTCCGCATCGCCACCGTAGGGATCGGCAATATCAAGGGGAAGAAAGGTGATGCGGGAGGCAAGGGCGGGAAAATGGAGCAGAAGCATCATGGCGTGCCTGCGGGTGAGCCCCACAAGCAGGTCGTATTGCTCGGCTTCTTGGTTGGTGAGGGTATGGGAGCGGTGATCGCGGTAGCTGTTGGGGGGCAGGGAGGGAATGCCCGCCGCCTCCAACGCGTCTGCCGCGTGGGGCGAGATGGGGTCCCCCTCGTTGGCGTAGAGCCCCGCGCTGAACGCCACCAGCGGCGGCTGCGCCAGGCTCCGCAGCTCCTCGGGGAGGGAGGGAACCGAGGCTCTTGCCAGATGATTTGCCACCGCCGCCGCCATGGGAGAGCGGCAGGTGTTGCCCGAACAAACAAAGCAGACCCGCAGGGGTTGCTCAAGCTCGGTTTCGGTTTTTGCCTCCAGAGGGCGTAGCTCGGTCATAACAGACTCCTGTCCCGTCATTGCGTCACCCCGGTAAAGTAGCTTTCCAGTTGCGTTCCCATGGGAAAGAACAGATCCTGCGTGCGATCGTAAACCAATCCCGATCCAAGATGAAAGACCGCCTCGGAAACTCCGTTCACCACCTCAATGGTGGCGGTGACTCCCGGATAGAGGTTGGGAATCTGACCGTCCTCGGTGAGCTTTGCGTGAACCAGAACCTCCTCGGAGAATTTCCAGTATTCCAAAGAATAGGCAAGCCCCTTGTAGGTGTTCGAGAAGAACAGAAGCTCAAAGCGATTTTCGGGGGGAGGAATGATTTTGGCGGCGGGGATCGAGGTGCCGTTTTCGTAGCGGTCCACCAGATCTGCGATCTCCGCGGCTTTTTCGATCCGACCGATCTCAAAGGGATAGGTGATATAGCTGAGCGTGACGTATGAGGCGTTCATCTGGGAGAGGCTCGGCAGAGCGAGCTGCTCGTTGCAGTAAACGTCGAACTGATCGTCGGTGAGCCATTTTGCGGTGTCCATGCCCTCAATGGCGTAGAGGGGAACGTCCTTTCCGTAGCTGCTCTTGATCACGGCAACGGTTTCGTCGGTGAGGGCGGAAGCCGCGCGGTAGCAGAGGGGCGCCAGCACAAAGGCGGCATTCTGCTTTTCGTTGCGGTAGGCACCGTTTGAATAGGTGAGGGTATAGGCGCCTCCCGAGCAGGCGGAGAGAAGCAGAACCAGGGAGAGGCAGAGGGCGATCAGCCCTTTTTGGGATGTTTTCATTGGAAAATCCTTTCTGTTGGAGGGATCAGTAGCCGAACACACCCGAGAGGGAATCGTCGTTCTCAATCCATTCGGCGGCGGAGATCACGCGGTATTCGTTTTGGGTATCGCGGATGATCACGGTTTCAATGCCCGCGTTCAGTACCTGACGCTTGCACATCATGCAGCTGGACGTGCCCGACACCAATTCGCGGGTTTTGGAGTCCACGCAAACCATATAGAGGGTGGCGCCCAGCATTTGCTCACGGGAAGCGGAGATGATGGCGTTCGCCTCGGCGTGAACCGAGCGGCAAAGCTCATAGCGCTCGCCTCTGGGGATCTGCAGCTTATCCCGCATACAAACCATCAGATCCGAGCAGTTTTTTCTGCCGCGTGGGGCGCCGTTGTAGCCCGTGGAAATGATCACGTCGTTTTTCACGATGATGGCGCCGTACATTTTTCGCAAGCAGGTGGATCGCTCTGCCACCGTTTGCGCGATATCCAGATAGTAGTTATGCTTGGAAACCCGTTCCATATCAAAATTCCTCCGATCCGTAAGGCAAAATACACCATTATATTTTATATTATATAACATTTTCTTGCTAAAATCAAGCGGCGCTACGAATATTTTTCGAAAAACATCAAAAAAGTCGGGGCAATTGCAGTTTCTCGCGTATGGTTATCGGCGTTGGGGCGCATACTGTCCTCAAATCGCGAATTGCGAAAAAAGAAAGGAAAAAAAGATGGCAGGAACTGTTGTTGTGAAGGAGACCTCCGATTTGTTGCAGGAGGTTTACAGAAACGTGCGAATGGCAAGCGAATCGATTCTGGATCTGATGCCGAAGGTACACTCCGAGAAATTCAAAAGCGATCTCACCACTCAATTGAGCGTTTACGAGGCGTTTGCCTCCCGCGCCGCCAAGCTGCTGGAGCAGGAGGGCGGACGCCCCGACGACGGAAGCGCTTGGACAAAGGTTGGGGCAAAGTGGGGGATTATGATGAATCTTGCCAAGGACGCCACCACCGAGCATATGGTGCAGATGATGATCGAGGGAACCACCATGGGAGTGGGCGAGCTGCTTCGCTGGATCCGCGAGGGAGAGAATAAGAGAGTTTCGGAGGACGCGCTGCGCCTGGCGCGGGACGTTTGCAGCTACGAGGAAAAGACGGTGGAGGATCTGAAGGAGTATCTCCGCGCCTGAGGTTCGTTGTTGAAAGAAAAACGGTTGCTTCTACCCGCTCGGTAAAAGCAACCGTTTTCTTGTGGCGTTTGATCTTTCAAGTTGTTGGAATCATCTCACCAAATGGCGTTTGATCTTGCGGGAGGTGGTCTTTTCAAATTCCTGATAACGGAACTCCACCTGGCGGATCTGCTTGTAGGAAACCAGTTTGCGGTTCATCTTTTTCACCTGCTCGCGAATGGTTGCCTCAATTGCCTCATGATCGTTGGAGTTTTCAAATTTATCCAGCTGCGGGTAAACCACGGCGCTCAGGATCACCTCGGTGCTTCCGGGAGTTTTTCTGCCCAGCACCACCGATTCGGCAACCGAGCAGTATTTGGCGATGTACTCCTCAATCTCCTCGGGGAAGACGTTTTTGCCGTTTTCCAGCACGATCACGTACTTTTTGCGCCCCGTGATGAACAGGTAGCCGTCATCGTCCATGTATCCGATGTCTCCGGTGCAGAACCAACCGTCCTCGGTGAACACGGCGGCGGTTTCCTCGGGCTTTTTGTAGTAGCCCAGCATCACGTTGCTGCCCTTCACTTGAATCTCACCCTCGCCAAAGCCCTTGTCATTCTGGTGATCCACGTCGATGCGAACCGAGCAGCAGGGAACCGCGGGGCCAACCGATCCCTTTTTGGGGGCATAGTAGGGACTAACCGCGATCAGGGGAGAGCATTCGGTAATGCCGTAGCCCTCGAAAATGTCGATGCCGAACTCGGAGAAGGATTCGCAAAGCTCGGGATCCAGAGCGGCGCCTCCGCAAACAATTTTTTCCAGTCTGCCGCCGAAGGCGTTCAACACCTGCTTGAAAAGGGTGCGGCGCAGGTCAAAGTTCAGCTTCCGCAGGGTTCCCGAAATGCCGCTGAGGGTTTTGAGAAGCTGATCCTTGCCGGTTTTCTTCGCTTCATCCCAAACCTTTTTGTGCATGGTGGAAATGAAGAGGGGAACCAGAACCATGCCCGTGGGCTGGAACAGCTCAATGTTTTTCAAAACACGCTTGAGGGAATCATTGATGCCAATGGTCATGCCGTAGTTCAAGCCCGAAATCATGATGCAAAGCTCGTAGGTGTGATGAATGGGCAGAACCGAGACAATGGTATCATCCTTGGAAAAGTCTACCGTTTCGCAGGCGGCGTTCACGGCGGAAACCACGTTTTCCTCGCTGAGCATCACGCACTTACTGCTGCCCGTTGTGCCTGACGTGAAGAGCATTTCCGCCATCCGCTTGATGTCGGTGACCTCGGGATATTGGTAGCCGTCCTTGATGGCGTCCTCGCCCAGCTCCAAAAGCTTGCTGTAGGGCAGGATGCGGGGATTGTTTTCGTAGGTTCCCTTTTTGGGAGCAATGGGGATCAGAGTGGTTACCGTGGGATGGGACTCCGCGAGCTTGGCGAATTTCTCGTTGAACAGAGCGGAATAAACAATGGCGTCCGCTTCGGCAAATTCCAGAAATCCGCTGATCTCCTCCACGTCCAGCTCCTTGTCCATGGGGATGGCAACACCGCCCGACGCAATGGCGGCAACGTAGGAGCAGATCCACTCCACGGAGGTTTCACCGATCACGGCGATGCGCTTGCCCGCAAGACCTGCGGCGGCATAGCCTGCGGCTTGCCGCTTAAAGCGGGCGGAGAGGTTTTTGTATGTAATGGAGAGCAGATTATGCTCGGAATCGAAATAGCGGTATGCGGTGCGATCTCCAAAAGACGCCAGCTTGGTGGCAAAGTGACTCATGCTGTTAATGGGGGTATAAATGCGTTCTGTCTTTTTTCTTGGCATGACTGTTCGCCGACGAATCGGCAATCCTCCTTTTTTGTAAATAATGGAAAACGATTGCCAATCGGAATATAGCAATCTACCTATTCATTATAGCAGATTTCGGGAGACTTGTCAAGTCCTTTACGCGAAACGCCTCTTTGCGGCGCGCCCGAAAAGTGTAAGGCAGATATTGGAAAGCGCTGAAAGGTATCATTTAACTGCAATGCGATAAACTAACAACAGTTCCATTCCTGCGCGTAACGTTGCGAAAAAATGGATTTGCAAAGGAAATTTGTTATTTATAAAAAGCCGATAAACGGCGCACAATGAATAACGGCAGATCAACCGAGGATTTGAACCGGAAACCAAGAAAAGGAATGGAAAAATGAAGCGAAAACAAGCGGGATGGAAGCTCCTTTGCCGCCTGTTGCTGTTGGCGTTGACGGTAACGGTGGGAAGCGCGGCAGAGGGAAGCGGCGGGAAGGAAGATACAATGAGGAAAAGTCTTGCCGTGATGGCGAGGGCGGACCTTGAAGAAGCGGCGGACTACGTGGATGCGGGAGGCGATTCAATCCCGTGCGGCTCCGTGCAAGCGGGGCAATACGAGGGCATGATGCTCACTCCGGGCGGCATGACCTTTGGCGTGCGATTTCTCACGGAAGGGGTAACCGTGGTGGGCTTTTGCGACGTGGAAACGGGAAAGGGACGAACCAATCCCGCTATGGAAGCGGGACTGAAGCTGAAGGACGTGATTTTGCAGGTGAACGGGAAGCCCTTGGTGGGGGCATCGCAGCTCACCGAACGGATTGAGCATTGCGAGGGACGCGAGCTGGTGCTGTTGTGCCGACGGGGCGGAGAGGAGATTGAGCTTCGTCTCAAGCCCGTGATGGGAGATGGCGGCTACAAAACAGGTATCTGGGTACGAGACAGCGGAGCGGGGATCGGAACGGTCACCTTTTTTCTGCCCGAAAGCGGTGCCTTTGCGGGATTGGGACACGGCATTTGCGATGCGGATACGGGAGAGCTGATCCGAATGCGAAAGGGGACGGTTTCGGATGTGACGGTGAGCGCGGTTGTGAAGGGAGCGGCGGGAGCTCCGGGTGAACTGAAGGGTTATTTCAAGCCAGGAAAGGTTGGCGCGCTGTTGGGCAACACCGCCTGCGGTGTTTGGGGGATCTACACCGAATTGCCCGAGGCTGCGCAGGCGCCGATGCCCGTTGGCTTACGGAACGATCTGCAGGAGGGGGAGGCGTATATTCTCTCCACCCTGAGCGATAATCGGGTTGGACGTTATGCGGTGGAGATTACCAACATTCATCGGGACGCCGCGGGCTCCAAGTGCTTTACCGTAAAGGTGACCGATCCCACTCTCCTGCAAACCTCGGGCGGGATCGTTCAGGGGATGTCCGGCTCCCCCATCATTCAAAACGGCAAGATCGTGGGGGCGGTGACGCACGTTCTTATAAATGACCCCACCACGGGATATGGAATATTTATCGAAAATATGTTAAATGCCGCACAAATGCCCTTGGCAAAGGCATCATAAAGCATCAAAACAGGAAAATATATGAAAAAGTTGTCCCTATTTGAACACACCCCACAAGTGCGTTATAATAGGGACAACCTGATTGTGAGCATATCAAGAGCATCATTAAAAAATCCCCACTTGCGCTCCACTTATGGCTTAAAAAATACCTTTTTAAAAAAGTTTTCACCACCCGAAAATTTGCTCTTGACACGCATTTTGATGTATGCTATACTGAGCATACAATACTGATTTTGGAGGGGATAAGAATGAAAAAAATCATCACCGTTTTTATGCGTGTGAAAAAGGCAACCGCTTGGCTGTTAATCGCATCTTTTCTTCTGGCTTTTTTGGCTTCTTGTAATACGCAACCGCCGAAAGAAAGCAAAAACGATACTACATCCACAACCGAACCAACGGAAAATAATCCTTCCAATGATATCTCCAACGAAGAAAAATACAAGCCTGTATTGGATATATACAAGGACGTTATTATAAATTTAGACGAGCAAATGAATTCCAAGGGTAGTCCTTATTCCGAGGGAACAAAGGAATATGAATGGTGGGCTGCCATTATTGGTGCCGTTGCAAGCTTTCACCTTTCGACAAACGTTCCCGGTTATGCATTCTGTGATTTGAACAAAAACGGAAACGACGAAATGCTCCTGCTTCTTGATGACTACACCGTTTTGGCTATCTTTTCCTTTGCTGACGGTAAACCCGTCTTGCTCGATAATTATTGGAACAGAAAGAAATGTACGATAGACGGAGACGGAACCATACAAGTATACGGTAGCGGCGGCGCAGATACTTCTTCTTTCTCGATATTAAAAATATCCGATGACGATAGAGGAACTTCCCGAATGTACCGAAAAGCAACACGCGCTTGCTGATGTGTTGATGCGCGGTTGGTGGTGGCTCCCCGGTAAAAAGAACGATGCGTTGTTTGCTCGAATTGCCGATGCTGCTATGGA
>SVSC01000049.1 GCA_015064525.1 Oscillospiraceae bacterium | reverse complement strand
GGTGGGGATCCTTTTTTTGTTCAGCTCCTGCAAAAAGGTGAGCACGGGGGAGAGCGAACAGCCAACGTGTTGGCGGTATTGGGTGTCGTTTGTGTATTTAACGTCCAAAAGCACGCGGTCTGTCACATTCAGCAAGGCGTCAATCTCCTCGCTCCAAAGACTTCCCGAGGTGTCAAGACAGGTGTGCAGTCCTTTCTCGTGACAGCGGGTGAAAAAGTCTCTCACAAAGGCGGCGGAAAGCAGCGGCTCGCCACCCGAAACGGTCACGCCACCATCCTTGCCAAAGTATTCCCGATAGCGGACAGCCCGTTTTGCAAGCTCGACCGACGAGATTTCGGTTCCGCCGAAAGGATCCCACGTGTCGGGATTGTGGCAGCATCCGCAGCGCAGGTGACAGCCCTGCATAAAAACAACGAAGCGCACCCCGGGGCCATCCAGAGTGCCGAGACTCTGGATGGAATGGATGCGCCCAACGATTCCAAGCTCCGTCATATCAAACGGTTTCGTGGAAGGTGCGGCTGATCACCTCGCGCTGTTGCTCACGGGAGAGCTTAGCGAAGTTCACGGCGTAGCCCGAAACGCGAATGGTGAGGTTGGGATAAGCCTCGGGATTTTCATATGCCTTCATCAGCGTTTCGCGGTTCATCACGTTCACGTTGATGTGGTGCGCTTTTTTTGCAAAGTAGCCGTCGAGGATCGAAACGAGGTTGGGAACACGCTCCTCCTCGGTTCTGCCCAATGCCTGAGGCGTGATGGAGAAGGTGTTGGAAATGCCGTCGCGGCAATCATCGTAGCTCAGCTTGGCAACCGAGTTGAGGGATGCCAGCGCGCCGTTCTCCTCGCGGTTGTGCATGGGGTTGGCGCCGGGGGCAAAGGGGGCAGACGCCTTTCTGCCGTCGGGAGTGGCGCCGGTGTTCTTGCCGTACATCACGTTGGAGGTAATGGTCAACACCGAAAGGGTATGCTCGGCGTTGCGGTAGGTGGGGGTTTTACGAAGCTCGGTGATCACGGTGTGGGTCAGATCCTTCGCCATCAGATCCACGCGGTCGTCGTCGTTTCCGAACTTGGGGAAGCTTCCTTCGGTCACAAAGTCGGTGATAAAGCCGTTTTCATCCAAAAGAGGACGCACGTTGGCGTAGCGGATGGCGCTGAGAGAATCGGCAACCACCGAAAGCCCCGCAATGCCGAATGCCATGAAGCGCCCCACATTGGTATCATGAAGCGCCATCTGGGTCTTTTCATAGGCATACTTATCGTGCATATAGTGAATCACGTTCATGGTGTTCACGTAGAGACGGCTGAGCCAGGAGATATACGATTGGAACCGCTCCCAAACCTGATCGTAGTCCAGCTTGTCCCCACTCATCACGGGCATCTGAGGACCGATGTGCATTCCGCTTGTGGTATCGTAGCCGCCGTTAATGGCAATGAGCAGAAGCTTTGCCAGGTTGCATCTTGCTCCAAAGAACTGCATTTGCTTGCCCACCTTCATGGCGGAAACGCAGCAGGCAATGGCGTAGTCGTCGCCGTAGATGGGGCGCATCACGTCATCGTTTTCGTACTGGATTGAATCGGTATCAGACGAAACCTTGGCGCAGTAGCGCTTAAAGCCCTCGGGCAGGGCAGTGGACCACAGCACCGTCAGGTTAGGCTCGGGAGAGGGACCAAGGGTGTAGAGGGTGTTGAGCATACGGAAGCTGCTCTTGGTTACCAGTGTTCTGCCGTCCTCACCCATACCGCCCACCGCCTCGGTGATCCACATGGGATCGCCGCCGAACAGCTCATTGTATTCGGGGGTGCGGAGGTGACGGGCAATGCGGAGCTTAATCACGAAATCGTCGATCAGCTCCTGTGCGCCCTCCTCGGTGAGGGTGCCGTTGGCAAGATCTCTTTCAATGTAGATATCAAAGAAGGTGCTGACGCGACCCAAGGACATTGCCGCGCCGTTCTGCTCCTTAATGGCGCCAAGATAGGCAAAATAGGTCCATTGGATTGCCTCCTTGGTGTTGGCGGCAGGGGCGCCGATGTCGAAGCCGTACATCTGCGCCATTTCCTTCAGATAACCGAGAAAGGCGATCTGCTGGTAAAGCTCCTCATCCAAGCGAATGGTTTCGGCGTTGAAAAATTCCTGCTCCAGCTGTTTTTTGTCTTTTTTCTTTTCTTCGATCAGGCGATCCACGCCGTAGAGCGCAACGCGGCGGTAGTCGCCGATGATGCGGCCTCTGCCGTAGGCATCGGGAAGTCCCGTGATCACGTGGCACTTCCGAGCGGCGCGCATTTCGTCGGTGTAGGCGCGGAATACGCCGTCGTTGTGGGTGGTGCGGAAGCGGAACTCCTCCTCTACCTTTCTCCCAAGCTTATAGCCGTACGCCTCGCATGCCTGGCGCGCCATCCGCATACCGCCAAAGGGGTTCACGCCTCTTTTCAGTGGGCGGTTGGTCTGCATTCCAACGATCAGCTCATTGGCGCGGTCGATATATCCGGGGGAATAGCTGGTGAGCGAGGAGACGGTGTCGGTGTCGATATCCAGCACTCCGCCGTACTGTCTTTCCAGCGTGAACAGGGTTTGCACCTTTTTCATCAGCGCGTCGGTTCTTGGGGTGGCACCGCCAAGAAAATCGGCGTTACCCTCGTAGGCGTGGTAGTTTGATTGAATAAAATCACGGACGTTGATCTCGTTTTTCCAGGTTGTTCCCAGAAAGCTACTCCAGTTTTGATGCTCCATACTGTGATCCTCCTTGTGATAAAACAAAAAGACAATCGGTTTGCGCTCTGCATTCCAATTGCCCAGACGGTCGGCTGATCATTATCCTGCATTCCCTTGCGGTACTCCGCAAATCCGTCAGTTATGCAGAACTCATTCTTTTTCTTTATTATACCTTTTTTTAAGCGGTTTGTCAAGGGCTTTTGAAAAAATCGGCAGAAGCTTTTCTGCCGATTCCTATTTTAAGGCAATACCGCACAATTCTGATTGCGCAAATACGCCGTCAGATTTTTTTAAAACAAACCAAATTGACGAGGGGAATAGGCGACCTATTGCCAAGGAAATTTGTGCGGTTTGACGGAAAAGATGCAAGTAGTTGCGTGATCAAGGCATTTGCCGCGAATTGTGGGGTGTTGCCTTAAGTGTTTTGCCATTCCATGCCCGACAAATTGAATTCAAACTGAGAGAGGGGATACGCCACGGCGATCTTGCCGTTCCGTTTGCGGATCACCAAAAGAAAGCGATCCCCGCGATGGGACGTCTGATGGATGCCGTAGTCCGAAAGATACCCTTCTTGACGCCACGCGAAATTTTCCTTGGCAGGCTCCCATTGAACTCCCTCAAAGCAGAGCAGATAGCGGTTCACGATCTTGCTGCGGTATTTAGACGTTGTTGTGAAATGCTCCTCATCCTTGTGGGTGAGCGCTTCCTCCCGCAGAATATAGTCCGAAGGCTTGACCCTGCGAACGCGGATTTTGATCATCAGTCGCCCGCCAATGGCGAGGATCGGAAGGAGCGCGAGAAGGCCAAGCGCCGCAAATGCCAGCGCTTTGGGATAAATATATCCGAGAACCACCAACAGCAAAGCACCGATCAGGCAGGGGATAGTTGATCGGTTATATTCCCTTTGCGATATGGTGGCGGGTTTGGCGGCGCTGTGGCGGAGATCCTCCAGCAACCGCTGCTCGGTAACGGTTTCCTTTTCTTTTGCAAACACGGTTCGTTTTTCTTTCTTTCAAAAACAAGATTTCAAAGCAGAGATGTGATCTCATAGGGCTTGGCGATTGCTGCCTTTGCTGCGGCAATGGCATGGAGACGCTCCTCCTCGGTTACGCCCACGGGAGCCCATTGCACCTTGGAAATATCGGCGCCGCTGAGCTTTGCGAAAAAGGTGAGCCCCGCAATGTATCGTCCAAAATCGTAGCTCAGGTGGTAGCCGTCGCGGGACATCCGATCGGAGGTGTAAACGGTTCTGGCGTTCTGAACGGCGGTTCCCGTTGGGCAGAGAGCGTCCAACTGTGGCAGGGGCGCAATTTGATCCCGCATAATGTCGGCAATCAGGCGGTACATCAAAAGCTGATCGCCGTTGTAGGAAAGGATTTCGTGATGCTTTCGGTAGGGCTCTCCCACCCAGGTCATGTTGAAGGCGAGCTTGGCGGGACAACGCTCCTGTGCATGAATATATTCTGTCAGGGGAACCAGCTTTTCATAGGAGCCGGGATCGGTGTAGCGACTACCGTCCTTGGTGCCATGCTGAATTGAGATCCAATCCCACTCCTCAGATGCAATCGCTTCACGGATCCTCACGTTGGGAGCTTCGGTCCAATCGGTTTCATTGTCGGTGGTGTAGTAGCGGTAGGCGGGCAGATCCTCGGTGGCGTGGAGATAATGTTTGTTCAGGGAGCAGCCGCTGACGTAGAGGTTGCCGAGCTTCACCCGATAGCCGAGATCATTGGCGATTTTCGCCACGTGCTGCATGGTGTCGATGGAAAAGCTGTTGCCAACCGACAGAATTTTCAGTTCCTTTTTTTCGCTGTTCATGTCAAATATCTCCTTTAGTTGATAAGTGTCAGCCATATGGGCAGTGTAATGCAGGAAAGCAGGTGAGAAACAAAGGCGAGACGCGCGCCGAGGGTACAATCCTCGCCAACCAATTTTGGGAATATGATGGTGTTCAGTCCGCAGGGCATGCAAGCCATGAGAACCGCGTAAGGGCGGGCTTCTCTCAGCAGAGGAATGCTGAACAGGGAGAACACCAAAAGGGGAATCAAAACCAGGCGCAACGCGGAAAGAAGATAGGTGAGCCTGCAGTTGATCAGCTCGCGGAAGCGGAAGCCCGAGAGGGTGAGCCCCGTGAGAAGCATACTCAAGGGACCAACGCAGGCAGAGGCGGAGGAGATTACCTTTTCGGCAACCAAGGGAAGAGGCAGCTCTGTCAGTCCCCACACACATCCCAACAGAATGGCAACCGTCATGGGATTCACCAATCGACGGGGCGCGAATTTTCCCTGACCCGTGAGAAGGATGTAGCCAAAGCTATAGGTATAAAAGGCGAAGGGAATGCAAAAGAGGATGATGCAGGTAAGCCCCGAGGCTCCCATCAGCTCCTCTGCCAAAACGTAGCCCATATAGGCGTAGTTGGCAATGGTAATGGAATAACGGCAAACCCGTTGCTCATAGGCGTTTTTGGTGAGGAGCCCGGAGACGAGCAAAGCAATGCCCACCAGCAAAAGGAGAAGTCCCAAACCGGCCAGCAGCAGAACGTAATGCTCGCGGATGTACGCCGTTGTGAAGTTTTGCGAAAAGCTTTTAAAGACCTTGCATGGCAAAAGCAGGTTGACAGCCAGATAGGAGAGCAGTTCGGTGTGAGAAATGAGGACGGGCTTTCGTTTTCCGAAAAGCCAGCCCAAGCCGATGAAGAGATAAAGCACGGCAAGCTGTTGGATAACTGTGACCAATTTGAGTTCCTCCGAGGATGACGGTAACGTTGCGTACGGGAACGGTTTACAGCAGATGCAAACTGCTTTGCAGGTGCTTTTCACGTTCCTCGTCACTCATAAGACTGTATTTTTTTAAGGCGCGCCGAAGCCGACGCTCACGGGTAAGTCGCTTGATTCGTCCCATGCGGAAGGGATAGGAGAGGATCGTTTTCAAGCCGATGCCTCTGAGCATTGTCGCCCGCTCCACCAAAAACAGATCCTCACGGTTGGCGGGCATCGCCCGAACGGTTTTCGCGGTGCCGTTTTCACGCTTCAATTCAAAAAAAGAGTAGATCACGGGAGCCGATTCCATGAGGCGAAGCAGATGAATGGGCTCTGAAACGAAGGTGTGGTGCGTGAGAGACAATCGCTCGCCGTCCTGCAGGTTCGTCAGGAGATATTCCCGTCCCACTCGCAGCAAAAGCCTGTTTCGTGTGATCGCGGCGGCATGACGGAGCGTTTCGCGCAAAAATCGGTCAAAGCCCCTGCTTGTGGGGGCAAGGGGGTCGGATTCCCCGGGATGAGCTGTTGGGGTCACGGTGATCTCAACCCCCTCGGATTCCGAAAGCTCCACCGAAAGCTCCGTGTAGTCGCAATGATCGGTGCGAAGCAGGAGACGCTTGGGCTCTCCTCCGTTGGCAATCAGAAGCTCGCAGGAGAGATCGGCGCCCGAAAGACAAAAGGTGACAGTCCTCATTCTCAAAGCTTTTTGGCGCGCTCGTTGACCTCATGGCGGAAGTCCAGCAGGGTGTGGGAATAGGTGCTGTCCATATAGGGACTGGTGATAATGAAGTCTGCCGTGGCGCGGTTGTTGGCAATGGGAATATCATATACCTGCGCGATGCGGAGGAGCGCCTTCACGTCGGGGTCGTGGGGCTGCGCCGAGAGCGGATCCGAAAAGAAGATCACCAGGTCGATCTTTCCCTCCACAATCCGCGCGCCGATCTGCTGATCTCCGCCCAGGGGACCGCTGTTGAAGCCTCGAACGGGGAGCCCCGTTTGGTCGGAAACCATTTTGGCGGTGGTTCCGGTTCCGCAAAGGAAATGATGCTCCAGAATGGTTTTGTTCTTCTTGCACCAATGGATCAGATCGTGCTTTTTGTTGTCGTGGGCGATGAGAGCGATGCTTTTCTGCTCGGGCATCACAAACTCGATTTGCTTGTTTTCTGCCATGATAGGCTCCTTTCGTTAAAAGCTTCTTTTGGTATAGGGGAGGGAGGCGGTTGCGCGGAGAATGCCCTCCAGCTCTGCCGCCGTTCCGTCGGTCAGGCTTTCCTTTGGAATGATATATGCCGTTCTTTTTTTGACGAACAGAAGAAAATAGCCGTTGGTTTCCACCACGTGATCCAGATGACTGTATTCGGAAACCAGATGCTCGTGAAGTCCTCGCTGATCCACGTCCAATTCAAATTCCTGCGAACGGAAGCGAAAGCACAGAACGGGAATTCCTTTTTCCAGCATTTTTTTGTAGCCGATGCGTGGGAGGACGAGATAGGAGAAGGTGGCGTAGCCTGTAAGGATCACCAAAACCACCGAGGCAACGGTGAGGAGGGTGATGAAGGCGGAGTCTCTCAGCAGAAGCGAAAGCGCGCAAAGGAAAAGATCAAGCAAGCAGAGCGCCCAGCAAAGAATCAATTTTGCTTTGGGTGAGCCCTTGCGAAAGAGCGTAACTCCCATGAGGGTACGCATGGCGTCAACGTTGTAGGAAAAGATTGCGCGGATCTCCATGGTTTTCTCCTTTTGTTTTTTTATTCAACTTATGATACCACAAAGTGAAAGCCGTGTCAAGCGTTTTGGGGCAAAAAGGGAGGACCTCTCTTTTTTTGAGGGTAAAAATTCCGAAAGCCTATTGACAGTTTTTGGGGAGAATGATATAATAGACATAATAATATCGTATAGTGTGGTCGCTCTTTTGAAATGGAGCGGAGACGCACGAACGGTTGGGAGGTCATTATGTCTGAATTGAAGATGCTCGCCATTGATCTGGGAGCCTCCAGCGGCAGAGGAATTGTTGGTTCCTTTAACGGGGAGAGGCTGACCCTTCGGGAAAATCACCGATTTTCCAATGATCCCGTTCACCTCAACGGGCGGATGCATTGGGATATTTTGCGGATCTTCCATGAGATCAAGCAATCCATTTCCAAAACGATTTTGGAGGGAGATGGGATTTCATCCATCGGTATCGACTCCTGGGGAGTGGACTACGCCCTTCTGGATCGGAGTGGAAGAATGCTTTCCAACCCCGTTCACTATCGCGACAGTCGCACCCTTGGTGTGCAAAAGAAGATCAGCAGCTTGGTATCCCCCGAGGAGCTGTACGGCGTGGCGGGAATTCAGGATATGGATTTCAACACGGTCTATCAGCTGTTTATCGACCGCGAGGAGGCGCCCGAGCGGTTTGCGCTCGCGGCTCGGATGCTGCAGATTCCCGACCTTCTCAACTATTTCCTCACGGACGTGATGGCAAATGAATACACCATTCTTTCCACAGGCGCTCTGCTGGACGCGAAAAAGCGCTCCTACGCCACCGCTCTGCTGGAGCGACTGGGGCTTCCCGCGGGGTTATTCGGAGAGATCACCTCTCCGGGATCGGTTCTCGGAGGTCTTTCCCAACAGGTGCAGAGCGAAACGGGAAAAACGGATGCCCGCGTGATCAACGTGGCGTCCCACGATACCGCCAGCGCGGTGCTTGCAGTTCCCACCAAGGAGGAGGACTTTATCTATATCAGCAGCGGAACCTGGTCGCTGATGGGAACCGAGCTGTCGGAGCCTTTGATCAACGATGCGGTTCGTCAGGCAAACTTCACCAACGAGGGAGGCGCTCTGGGAAAGATCCGCTTCCTGAAGAATATCATGGGACTCTGGATCCTACAGGAGTCTCGCCGTCAATGGAAACGGGAAGGAAAGGAATACAGCTACGCGCAAATGGAGGCGCTGGCAAGGGAGGCAAAGCCCTTCCAAAGCCTGATCGACGTGGATCATCCCTCCTTTGCGACCCCCGGCAATATGTCGGAGCGGATTCGCGAGTTCTGCCGCGCAACGGGGCAGCACGTTCCCGAATCGGTTGGCGAGGTGGTTCGTTGTATCTATGAGAGCCTGTCACTCAAGTATCGCTTTGTTGTGGAGCGGATTCAAGCCCTCACGGGCAGAAGCGCCAAGGTCATCCATGTGGTTGGCGGCGGCACAAAGGATCATTTTCTCAGCCAAATGACAGCGGATGCCTGCGGAATCCCCGTTGCGGCAGGCCCCGAGGAGGCAACCGCGATCGGCAACCTGATGATGCAGGTGATCGCCGCGGGTGAGGTAACGAATCTTGCCCAGGCAAGAGAGATCGTTGCCGCATCCTTCGAGCTGAAGCAATATGCTCCCACCGCGGATCGCGGTCCGTGGGAGGAGGCTTACGCCAAATTACGTACTCTCAACTGACGAAAATTTACCCGTCGGGCTCTGCTGCGGCAGAGTAATTGGGGAAGATAGAAAAACGGACGCTCCTCGGGAGTAGGGACGCCAAAAACAAAAAACAAAAATTTGGAGGAAGTTATGAAGTACAATCGTTGTGGAGAACTCAGTGTGATCGGAATGAGCGGCTGCGAGAGCTTTGCGGGTCAGGTGGACTACTACCTGAAGGAATGGCGCAGACACGGAGGGGATGAATCCTTCATCGTTTCCGCGGAATGTCCCAGATTCGGCTCGGGTGAGGGCAAGGCAATCATCCACGAATCCATGAGAGGCAAGGACGTTTACATCCTTTGCGATATGTTCAACTATGGCGTTACCTACAAAATGTACGGTCAGCCCGTTCCCATGAGTCCCGATGATCACTACGCCGATCTGAAGCGTACCATTGCGGCAATCGGAGGAAAGGCACGCCGCCTCACGGTGATCATGCCCATGCTTTATGAGGGAAGACAGCACAGAAGATCGGGCAGAGAGTCCTTGGACTGCGCGATGATGCTTCAGGAGTTGGTTGGAATGGGCGTTTCCAACATTCTCACCTTCGATGCGCATGACCCCAGAATCTGCAACGCCATTCCGCTGGCAGGCTTTGACAACGTTCGTCCCGCCTATCAAATGATTAAGGCGCTCACCCGCGCCGTTCCCGACGTGCAGATTGATAAGGACCACATGGTTATCATTTCTCCCGACGAGGGCGCGATGTCCCGTTCGATCTATTACAGCTCGGTGCTGGGAGTGGATATCGGTATGTTCTATAAGCGCCGCAACTACTCGGTGATCGTGAACGGGCGCAACCCCATTGAGGCGCATGAGTATCTGGGGCAGGATCTCCACGGCAAGGACGCCATTATCGTTGACGATATGATCTCCTCGGGCGACTCCATGCTGGACGTTTGCAAGCAGCTGAAGGAAAAGGGCGCCGAGAGAGTATTCTGCTTTGCAACCTTCGGTCTGTTTACCGATGGGCTGGAAAAGTTTGACGCCGCCGCAAAGGAAAACGTGTTCGATAAGGTTTTCACCACCAACCTGATCTATCGCCGCCCCGAGCTGGCAACCAGAGATTGGTACGTTGAGGTGAACCTCTGCAAATACGTGGCATACCTGATTGACACCTTGAACAACGACGAAAGTATCAGCACCCTGCTCAATCCGATCAAGCGAATTCAAACGTTGATGAACAAGCATCGCAATGCGCTGAATGCGCAGGTTGAGAAAAAGGATTGACCGATCAGGAGCTTGACCGATGAAGAATGCGAAGGGATTTTTTCTCAGATTGGATCGGGTGAGGGCATATAGCAGAGCTTTGTTGATGGTCTGCTTGGTGATCCTTTGGTACTTTGGGAGATCCATGATCCCTCCAACGCTGGTGATCGTTGGCGTTTTCACCGCGCTGTGCGCCGTTGGTTCGGCTCTGCGTGTTCCAAAGCAGAGCGATATTGCCGAGTTTGTTTCCAACACCCATGCCGAGTTCGATGCCGCCGTTCGCCGCAATCACAGCAGCTGGGCGGAGGAGGATCGGCACACCCTGAACGCTTCCTCTCCCAAGCGTGTCAATCTGGTGCGCAACATTGGAAACCAAATGTATTTTCCGGAAATCTACACCCTGATCTTTCACAGAGAGGGAGATCAGATGGAGCTGTTCTGGCAAACACTCTCCCTCTATGATGGCACCAAGCCAACCCGACGGGATTTCTTATTCGACCGTTCGGAGAAGCTGGTGGCTGAGGTTGGAGAGGCGGCGGATGAATCTGAGTACCGAAAGGTGATCCTGCGGCAGGGAGAGAATCTTTTTGTGGAATGCTACGTTCGGAACGACCATTCGTGGGATCGGTTCGTAACGTTTATGAAGGATTGGATCCACGTTCAGCCCCTGGTTGAAGGCTGATTGGCTTTGATCGAACCCGTCATGAACACACACCGCGCCGCGTGATGGCTCTGTTCGGAGCTTTCGGCAGCGCGGTGTGTGTTTTGTGCCAAGTGCATGAACCAAATATCTTGAAAAAACGGAGGCGTTTATGAAAGCGTGGGAAACGAGAACCTCGGTGGATGAGAAGGGCGTGAAAACCGTTTTTTTCACCGTTGTGTATAACCATTTTCGGGATGTGAGTGAGTCGATCGCTCACGAGATGCGGGATCGCTATGAGCCCGCAGAATGTGAGTGCGCCCTGCGGTTGCCCGCAGGCTATACCGAAGCGGGTGAGAAAACACCCCTCATCCTCTGCTTCCACGGAGCTGGCGGGAGAGTGAGCGACGCGGACAACAGGGTGGGCGGCGTTGCCTATGCCGATGCCTGTACCCGCGAGGGCTTTGCCGTGTTGGACGTGAACGGCTCCGAGCTTCACGGAACCACGTTGGGCTGCCCCGAGCATCTGTTCGCCGCCCACAAGGCGTACCTCTATGCCATTTCCCACTACCACCTCACCGACCGTGTCCTGGTGGCGGGAGCCTCCATGGGAGGGCAAACGGCAATGAATTTTGTGAATACCTTCCCAAGCATTGTAATTGCCGCCGGATTGATCTATCCCCGCCTCAACATGGATACCATCACGGTGGGGGATCACGTGTGCATCGGAACCTGGGATAAAATTCCCCCTGCGTATCCGCAAAACACCAGAGCACGCATTGCCGATATTTACCGTTTTCCCAACGAGGAGTGGTGTGAGCGCAATACGATTGGCTTCAACCCTCACCGCACCCGTTCCTTTATCAATTGTGATGGCGAGCGCGTGGTGATCCCGCCATGTCCCATCAAGATCTGGCAGGGAACCGACGATCCCACGGTGGATTGCGTGACCGTTCAGGAGTTTGTCGAGTCGGTGCGCCGCGGCGGCTGTTACATTGAATTGCATCTGCTGGAGGGCGTGGTGCATAAGATTTCTCCCGTGATGCGGGAGGAGCTTGCTCTTTGGTTTGAAAGATTTGTTTGATTGGAAAGGAGATAAATCCATGAATTATCAGGTACCGGATAAAAATTTGATGATCGAGACAAGCATCGACGAGCCCGACGTGGTGTTCTACGACGTTCGCAATGATCCCTTTGAGGTCTACGGTCTTTACGATTACCGCAATCAGGAGCAATTCAAGCGGATGCCCGACGAGATCGGACGGAACGTGAATCCCGGTGTTGCAACTCTGTATCTCAGCACTGCGGGCGGCAGAGTGCGCTTCTGCACCGACTCCCAATATATCGCTATCAAGGCGGAAATGCCCGCCATGTGCAATATGTCCCACATGGCGTTCATCGGAAGCGCGGGCTTTGATCTGTATCTGGATTCTCCCGAAAGCGGCTTCAGCCGCTATTGGCGTCCCTTCCGTCCCGCTGTGGGCGCGCAGGGAGGCTATGAGTCCAAAATCAAGTTTGCCGACCGTAAAAAGCGTTGGTTCACCATCAATTTTCCCAGCTATAGCCCTGTGAAGAATCTCTATATCGGTCTGCAAGCCGACGCGAGGGTGGGCGAGGGCTTGAAGTATCGCTCGGAGTTGCCCATTGTTTACTATGGCTCGTCCATCACCCAAGGCGCCTGCGCCTCCCATCCCGGGAATGCTTTTGCCAATATCATCAGCCGTGAGCTGCAGCTGGATTTTCTGAATTTTGGCTTTTCGGGCAACGGTAAGGCAGAGGATCTGATGGTGGAATATCTGGCGAGCCTCCCCATGCTGGCGTTTGTTTCGGACTATGACCACAATGCTCCCAACACCGAGCATTTGCGGAGGACGCACTGCAAGCTTTACCAAAAAATCCGCGAAAAGCATCCCGACATTCCTTACGTGATGGTTACCCGCCCCGACGAATACTATATCTCCTGCGATATGAAGCTGGACAACCGTGACGTGATTATGGATACCTTCCGTTATGCCAGAGCAAACGGAGATAAAAACGTTTACTACGTGGACGGCGGAGAGATCTTCCGCGGTCCCCACGAGGATCAATGCACCATCGACGGCTGTCACCCCACCGACGTGGGCTTCTCGCTGATGGCTGACTTCATTGGTTGTACCCTGAAGCAAGCGTTGATCAAGCAATATACCTGACACGAACAGAAGCAAAAAGAGAGAGCATTTCGGTGTAAACCGATTTGTTCTCTCTTTTTGCTTGCTATAAGAGCTTGGAAAGCGTCCGTTTTGCGTTTGACCGATCAAACGCTTATTCCTCCGCGATCGCTTTTTTCCAGCAGGTGTGGCACATGGCAACGTAGGAATCATTGCCGCCGATGAGAATCTGTCCGCCTGCCGTCACAACCCGTCCGTTTCCGTCGATACGGGCGTTCACAATTGCCTTTTTACCGCAGGCGCAGATGGTTTTGATCTCGGTGATCGAGTCGGCCACCTCAAACAGACGGCGGCTTCCCTCAAACAGCCTGGTTAGGAAATCGGTTCGCAAGCCAAAGCATAGCACGGGAATTGAAAGCTCGTCCACAATGCGGCGAAGCTGGTCGATCTGCTCGGCTGTAAAAAACTGACATTCGTCGGTGATCACCACGTGGCAGTCGCCGTGCCGCAGAAACTCCTCAAACAGATCCACCTCGGGGCGGATCACCTGCGCCCGTGCCTCCAATCCGATGCGGGAACGCACCACGTCGGCGCCGTCGCGGTCATCAATCGAGGGCTTGATCAGCCAAACCTTCATACCGCGCTCCTCATAATTGAATTTTGTGATCAGGGCATTGGCGGTTTTGGAGGATCCCATTGCGCCGTATTTAAAGTATAACTTTGCCATAGCGGCTCCTTTCCGTCATTTTGTCAGAAGTAAATAGAGTATGTATCCCCCTTCGATGATCAAGAGATGGAGAGGGTAGAAGAGATAAAAGGCGTATTTCATTTTGTGGCGCCCCACCTGCCCATTGTAGAGTGCGAGCGGCAATAGCGCAGCCAAGCTCCAGATCTGAATTTGGATGTAGATCTCGTCGAAGGCAATGGCAAGAAGCCCAACCGTGAGGCAGAACAGCCGTGTGGGGTGGTTGTCCAGCGCGCGGAGCTTGGGGCTCGCCTCCATGCCGCGAAAGTCGAAGAGACTGACCAGAACGGGGGTGAGCATTCCGCAGAAGCGGTATTCAAAGGTAACGATGGAGAACAGGAGATAGGCTCCCAACAGCGCCAGCGCGAATAACAGGAAGGCGCCCGCAATGGGAAGGGGATTGGAGCATCCGAGGGCAACCCGCTTGCAAAGCTGCAGCAGATGGATCAGCAGGATCGACACCGAAAAGGTGAGAAAAATGTTCGCGTACTCCTCGCCCGTGTAGAGATAGTAGCAAAGGAAAAAGGCTGCGCCCATGCCGAAAATGGTGAAAAAACGCTTGACCTTATGCTTGGAATAGCGACACCCTTCCGCAATGAAAAAGGCGAAAATGGGGAAGGCGGAGCGACCGATCACCCGAAGCAGGATCCAATCGGGAAACCAGCGAACCCCTATGTGGTCGATTGCCATCAGCGCGCAGGCAAGAATTTTCAGTGTAGAGGAGGATAAGCCCGGGCGAGCGGCGGATGAATATTGTTCCGTCATGATCAGGAGCGGTTGGCGGGAACGGCGGCGGGCTCGGATACGGGACGGGGCTTGCGTCGGTTGCGATTGCCGTTGGGCTTGCGCTTGGAGGCGGGAGCTTGCGGAAGCGCAACCGCAATTTCCTCGCCGCGCTTCTTTTTGCGAATCTTAACGGGCGCGGGAGGCAGGGATTCCACAAAATGGGAAGCAAAAACGGTTTTGATCTGCTTGGGCGAAATCCTGTGGCTTTGGCAGATTTCCCGTAGCAGGAGCATGGTGGCGTAGGCATCCCCGTCGCTGCGGTGTTGATTTTCGGGATCGATCCCGCAGTAGGCGCGAACGTAGCCGCTGAGCCCATGGGCTTGGGGATGGTCGCCCAACGCCCTACAGAGCTTTTCTAAGTCGAGGCAACGAAAGGCGAGGGGCTTGAGACCGTAGCGCTCACAAGCGGCGCGGAGGGCGCCGGTGTCGTTCTTCACGGCAAAGCCCACCACAAGGTCGGCATGGCAGAGCAGCCGCTTCAGCCGCTTGTAATAGGAGGGGAAGAGCGCAGCCGCGCGTACGGTGCGCATGGGGTATGCCAGAATATGTTGGCGCACGTAGCTGTTCCATTCGCAATCGGGGTTCATGAGCAGATCTGTTTGGGGCTGAGTAAGCTGAAATTTATGGTTGGTTTCCACGTAGCCCAGAGAGTAAACCGATCCGGGAATTTTACCGTTGGCAAATTCCATATCAAAAAACAAAATTTTCATAGTAGCCTCTTTCTGCCGTTTCAATCATACCTTGTTAGTCTACCACACACCGAGGTCAAAATTCTACCGAATAATGTAAACAATTGATAGACAATGAATTTTTTTTGAAATTTTCGTTTTCCTATTTACAAATCACGCAAAATGAGTTACAATATAAGCAGGAATATGCAATAACGCGCAAGAGAGGAGAAGGGTATGTACAAGTGTGAACGAGAGGACGAAATAATGGCATTGCTCTGCGAGAGTGAATATGCCACGGTGGAATTTTTAGCGCAGAAAATGAATATCAGCCCGTCCAGCATCCGCAGGGATCTGAAAAATCTGGAGGAGCGTGGATTGGTGCTGCGAAGCTACGGCGGCGTGAAGCCCGTGAAAACAGGGGGCAAGCGGGTTCCGTTTTCCCTCAGAAGCAATGAAAACAGCCAGCAAAAAAAGAAGATCGCCAAGGCGGCGGTCTCTCTGGTGAATACGGGAGACGTGGTGTTTTTGGATGGCTCCAGCTCGGCGTATTTTGTGGCGGAGCTGTTGCCCGCGGTGGGCGGCGTAACGGTGATCACCAACAACATCGACGCAATGAGCTATCTTTCGGGTTACGACGTGAAGGCATACTGCACGGGCGGCTTGATTTCTCCCGAAAACAAGTCGGTGCTGGTGGGAGGATACACGCAGGAGTTTTTGAGAAATTTGCGAGCCGACGTGGTCTTTTTTTCGGTGCAGGCGGTGGGCGCGGACGGACGCTTCTATGATTGCTACGCAGAGGAGGTGGCGATCCGAAACGTGATGCTGCAGAATGCCAGACGAAGGGTGC
>SVSC01000048.1 GCA_015064525.1 Oscillospiraceae bacterium | reverse complement strand
ATGTCCGATTTGTTCAAGGCGCAAGCCTCGGAGCATGCAGTTGCGAGCGCCGATCTCTCGTGCCTGGAGCGAAGAATTGAGGAGCTTTCCGATGCGCTTGCGCTGGCGGAAAAGGAGACGGAGGGCTACCGAGAGAAGGAAAAGGCGTGGGGAGCGGAAAAGCTGCAGCTCACCGATCGCAGCGAACAGCTTTCCCTTATAGCGCAACGCCTGATGGCGGAAAACGAAAAAATAAAAAAGCAGTTGCAGGATGCGGAATCGAATGTCGACAACGGTGGGGAATCGGACGAAGAGGCGAAGAAGCGCATCGAGAAATTGAAATGGGAGATCATGATGCTCCGCAGAGCAATGAGCAGAGCGGTGCAAACCTTAAAGGATTCCCAAGGAGGAGATTCCGTGGCGTTTTTCAATCAGCAGAATGAGGAGATCATGCAACAGTTGCTGGATGCAATGAATCAGAAGGCGGAGGAGTAAGCATGAAGCGGGTTGTGAAATATCTTGGAATTGATTTCGGAAGCAGTAATACCCTGATTTCCGCCATTGTTGAGGGGGTGGAAACGCCCCTGCTGTTTCGTGATGAGATTACCGGCTTTGATTCCTTTGAAACCATGATTCCGGGCGATAACAATCAGGAGCTCCGTGCCTTGAAGGAGCAGCTGCTGGAGTCCCGCGGAAACGAGCCCTTTGGAAAAGAGAACGTTCGGAAATTTTTTGCAAAATTGAGGGAAAAATTAGACAGCCTCGACAATGAGGGATTTGATTTCAGTAAGATTCAGAGAGTGTGCTTCGGGCACCCTGCCTACTACGATAAATCCTACGTTGCTTTTTTCTGCGATACCATGAAAGCCATCATTGGGGAGATCTTCGTTGGTGTTCCCGCAAATCAGATCTGCGCGGTATCGGAACCGTTGCTGGATGCTTACGCCTACTGCCACGCAATGAAAAAAAGACGGCAGGGAACCGCTTGCCCCTTCCAAAACGGGCAGAATTTGCTGGTGCTGGATATGGGTGGTCATACCATTGATATGACCCTCCTTCGGGCGGAGCGGGCAGGAGAGGAGTTCTCCGCCATTCCGATGTTTTCCTCCGCAAGCTCCAATACGCCCGTTGTGTATATGGGAAAGGCGATTACCGAGAATATTTGCGATGTGTGCTATGAGGGCATGAAAATCTATTATGACGCCGATGTTGATAAGGCAAAGGGCGAGGTTCTTTCCGACGCTAAGAATTGGAATACGAAGGTTGTTTCAAGAGTTTTGAAGAAATCCGGAGGGCGCGCGCTGTACCTAACCTATGATGAGGAGAATTTTGAAAGGGAGCGGATCCCCGAGAATGCCATTCGCGTTGCAATGAGATCTCTTCAATTCGATACCTTCACAATTGATTGCGTGATTAGAGCGGTGAACACCTATCTGAAAACCGCGGGGCTGAATGAAGGCACGCTGGATTACGTTCTGCTCACGGGAGGCTCCTCCAAAATTATTCCTTTACAGGAGGGGCTCAAGAGTGGTCTCAGGCGATACAATTGGTTGAGAAACAGCGAGGATCCGATCTTGTTGATGGATAAATGTACGAACAATCAGCAATATTCACCCTTGATGAAGCGACACGATATTACGAAAACCGAAAAAGGTGACGTGTATCTTTCCTCGGAAAACGCCGTTGTGCTGGGGGCAATTCTGGTTGCGGCGGATGAGAGCGAGCAATACAGCACGCTTGACGAAGCTGAACTGTCGAGCCGTAAGTCCGCCCGCTTTGCGGAGGCGGATCATCCCAACGTTCTGAAGCATAGAGTCAGCAAGCTGGTGGGGGTTCTGAGACGGTGCAGAAGCGTGATTTCGGGACAGCCCGAGCTGATCAAGGACGTGGATCGCATTCTTTTCGGAAACGGTCAGTTCAAAAAATGAGGCTCGCTTTTGAGCGTTTTGTTGCATCAAATTCCGTAAAAAGACCGAAATGTATCGAAAAATGATGCATTTCGGTTTGACAAACGCTTCAAAAGGGTGTATAATGATACCATCACAGGAAAGGACGAGACAGATGAGTTTTTGGAATCGGTTTATCAAAACAAAGCGCGCTGTCCGTGTGCTGAAGGGAACCCCTTTTTTGGCGGCGTACAGCGAGCATCCCTTCGAGGAACGCCGCGTGGATGCCCCCGATTACACCTTTCACGAGCATGAAGGAACCTACTGGTGTGTTCGGGTGGGCAACATTGAAATTCCGTGGGGCTTCGGAACGGATTCGGGTATTGCCGCCAACGGAACGGTAACCGTTTCCCGCATGAATCTGAATTACGCATCCTTCACGGGAAAGGGCTTGCCGTACGTTTGCGAGAACGAGGTATTTTACCTCTATGAGGCCGTTCAGGATTCGGATGGCAGGCTGCACGGGTTTGTTCCCATGATGCGGGATCGTTTGAACGCGATCCTGCGGGAAATTGCCAACGGAAAGGACGTTGAGGAGCTGAGAGCCTCCTTAAAAGTCCTGGCAGATCGAGAGGACGTGCGAGCCTTGCTGCAAGAGCATCGACTGCAGTTGAAGGACGTTCACATCGACTATCTGAAACAGAATCAATAACAAAGAGGATAAAAAAGGAGAAAACAACAAATGGGTATGCTTGAAAGAATGGCGGGCACGAAAAACGGCAAGAAGTCTCGTTTGCAAACCAAAGCGGAGCAGGAGCTGGACATTGCGAGAGCCTGTTGCGCGAGAGTGAAGGGAAAGCTGGATACGGTGCGCGAGGAAAAGACCCGAATCGAAAATGACATCAAACGGATCGAGGAGAACATTCGGGAATATGCCGCCAAGACCGGAAAAAGGGATGGCGAGGAAATTCGCGAGATGGCGGCTGAGATCGGAGAAAAGAAGCAGGAGATTGCATTTCTTCGCGTTGTGTACAAGCAGCTGGGGCTTGTTTACGATGGTGTGAAAAAGCTGGAGCTTCACGTAAGAGGATGCATTCATCTGGGGTATTATCGGTTTGTGATCCGAACCATTCCCGAGAAGAAGATTCAGAAGGGAATCGAATCCGAAAATGCCGAGGATTTCGAGGCGGTTCTGGTGATGGTTCTTGCCATCGTTGATAAGATTATGACCCGTGTAAATAAGGATTCGACGCGTAAGCGGCTGTTTGATGAAACAATGGCGGAGCTGATGGATACCGGCATTCTTAATAATGAGGAAGCCGCCGCCGCTTCTGCCACGGATTCGATTCTGCAGGATATTTTCAAGGATGTCGAAATTGATATTCCCGCGAATGCAACGCTTCCCGTTGAGGATTCCGAAGTGAACAACGAAATTCAAGCGTAACCGATTATTCAACATTACGTACACTATTTATGTATAGAAATTGGAGGAAGAAAACATGAAAAGCAAGGAACTGAGAGAGATCGAAAAGCGCTTCAAGGAGAGACAGCAGGAGGAGGAGTCGCGCCAGAAGGTTGCTCAGGCGATTGACAACCTGAAGAGCCAGAGCGCGGGACTGAACGAGCTGATCAAGGTATATGACGATATGGCGTTTGAGGCTGCCAAGGAGGGCAAGCAGGATATCGCCGACGATATCATTGAAACCATTACCGAGATCGAGGATTTCAGAGATCAGCTGAGTGTTATCGAAACGAGAATCGTTATGGAAACCAAGGCGGCGCAGGCGCTCAAGGCAATTTCCGCGCTGTCTGAAACTCTTAACGATTGCAAGACCATCTTTGCGAAAACCACCGACATCACCCGCATTGCTCAAAATCTTGCAGGTGTTACCAAGTCCATTGCTTCCGGCAGAGAGCAGTTCAGAGAGCTTCGTCAGCTCTGGAAGGGCGACGCTACCTCCCAGCAGTACAGAAGACTGTTTGGCGAGCCCCTGAAGAAGGACGATCCTCGGTTTGCTCAGCGCGTGTTGGATCGTAAGAAGGCTCTGGAGGCGCGCCTTGTAAGAGATATGGCAGACCAGGCTGCAATGCCCGCCTCTCCCACCGTTACCGTGGGAAAGGATGACGTTGCGGGCGTTGCGGACATTGCGTCCATGCTGGATGACGAAAGAAACAAGTAATTCGGAGGTCTGATATGGAATCGGCATACGAAAGGATCAATGGGTACGTTCTGCGGTATAACCAAGCCAGAGAGGCCGGGAATCTTCCGATTGCGGTGGAAATGGCGAGGTGCGCGGTGAAGGACGCCGAGGAGGAGCTTGCAAAGCCCGAGGGGTTTGAAAACGCCAAAAGCTACTACCGCGAGATCCTGCCGCGATTGAAGCAATTTCTTGCCAACCCCACCGCCGCCAAGCCCACCGCGAAGGGGGTGGGCTTGGCGGCGCGGCAATCCGAGGACAAGATCAAAACCACCGATTGGTTCGGCGCTCCCATTCCCGATTTGACCCTTAGCGATATTGCGGGGCTCAGGGACGTGAAGGACGAGTTCATCGTGAACGTGATGGCGCCCACGCATCCCGACTACGCAGATATCTACAGAAAATATCGCGGCGACGAAAGATGCGTTCAGGTGATGATGTACGGCCCTCCCGGAACGGGAAAAACCCATGCCGTTAAGTGCCTTGCGGGGCAGCTGAAATGTAAAATCGCGGTCGTGCAGATCAAGGATGTGATGGCATCCTTGGTTGGCGAGGGCGCCAAGATTATTTATGAGATCTTTGATCAGGCATCCAAGCTGGATCGGTGCATTATCTTTTTTGATGAAATCGACGCCATTGCCTCCACCCGTGAGGGGGATGATTCCCGCCACACCAAGGAGCAGCTCACCACGTTGCTCACCTGTATGGACGGCTTTGCGTCCAAGGCGAAGCCCGGTCAGGTTCGGATCATCATTGCTGCCACCAACCGTCCGTGGGCATTGGATTCCGCGGTGAAGAGAGGCGGACGCTTTGACACCCAGATCTATATCCCCTTGCCCGACGATGAGGCGCGTCTGCAGCTGATCCGCCTGGCTCTTGGAAAGGATCCCAAGGTGAAGAACCGTTGCGATATTCCCATGGCAGAGGATGTTACGCTGGAATGGCGGGTGGAGCGTACCCGCGGCTATGCGGGCGCGGACATCAAGGCGATCTGCCGTCAAGCGGCAAGCCTTCCTTTGAAGCGCGAGATCATTGCCAGAGGGAACAAGCAGCCGCTGAACGACTGCATTACCAAGGCAGACTTTGAAACCGTTTTCTCCAGATACATCAATTCCAACACTGTGGAATCTCTGATGATGTTTGATGCTTACAAGAATAATATGGCGTATGATCAGGACTATATCCGCTTCAAGCTGGATTACCTATTGCGTGCCGTGTATTCCAACAGCGAATATCGAAAAGGAAATCCCAATGTGAAGGAAGAGATACACATAGAATGGTATGAGGAGGAGTGGTTCTGGTCCTATTTTGATGACGGTATGGTTCAGAAGCTTTTCAAAACCAAATGGCGGCTGGATTTCCTGATGGAAGAGCGTGACCTTTGGATGAAGCGCGAAAAGAGTGGTCAGGAAGAAATCGGCTGATCATGAGCGGGAGCAACGGTTTTCCGTTCTCCCGTTCTTCAATGAAGCAGGGAAGGAACAAAACATGGGATATTCAAAGGCGGTTTCTCATTACCGCGAAATGCTGGATCGTTCCGTTGCGGAGGGGAAACCCAAGGAAGCAATGCTGAACGCCATTGCGTATATGAAGCTTCTGCGTCAAATGGAGCATGAGCTAACCTCTTATCTCCACAGAGCAACGGTTCACCGCGAGGCAGACCGTTACGAACGGATCGCGGCCTGGATTATGAAGGAGGGGCTGACCGATCGCGTGCGGGGAATGCTGCGCGGAGAGGTTGATCCGTTTGCCGTTGGCAATCAAACGCCTTCGGTGAAAAAGGCGCCCTCTATCGGAGGGAAACCCACTCCAACCGTGAAGCCTTCCGCTCCGGTCGTTGCGCCTCCCGCGGAAGCTTCCAAGCCTCTCGCGCCGTCGGTTGGGACCGACACCTCGGCGCAAACCGATATCCCCTTGCTTTCCGGAGAAGAATGGCAGGCGGATCTTTTTGAGCGGTATCTTCCCGCCACGGTGATCATTCATGCCGATTGCTCTGCGGGAACGGGCTTCTTCATTTCCAAGGAGGGATATCTTCTCACCAACCATCACGTAATCTATTCCGGAAAGTCTCCCGCAAACGATATCAGCTACGTTTCGGGGGATGACAGCATGGGCGGCAGAGCAGAGCTGATTGATGCTGACAGAAGGTTGGACGTTGCCCTGCTGAGGGTGAAGAAAAGCAAGCGGGAATTCCCGTTTCTCCCTCTGTCCCATGATAATCCCTCTGCCCGTGTGGGAACCTCCTGCATGATCATTGGAAACGCCTTCGACTACGGTCTGGCGCCCGTTGGAGGAATTGTGAAATTTCCCAACTTCCGAAACGGCGAGGATCTGGTGTATTCCGCGTTAACCAACAGCGGAGACAGCGGCTCTCCCGTGATCAACCGTCGGGGTGAATGCATTGCCATTCACAAGGCGCGGGAGGATGAGCATGGCGGAAGACAAGCGCGAGGCATCGCCTACGCAACGCCTGTGGTGAAAATTCTCGAATTGCTGCGTGAATGGAACGAAAAGCACGAGCTTCATCTCGGAATTCTTTAATTAAGATACAGTTATCTGTTTACATAGATTGGATTAGGAAGGATAAAAGCAATGAAGACCTTATCGGAACTCAGAACGTCGTTTGTGGCAGCCAGAGAGATCGCCAAGGAGGCCTCTCCGAGCAGAGCCAAGGAGGCGGCAGCGTTGATCGGTGAAATTTCTCAGCACTGCAAGGAGCTTTATGAGATTGCCGAGACCTATATGGAGCGCGCAAGATGCCGCAATCTTTATGAAAGCATCGACAACGTCATCGAGCTGCTGAACCGAAGCGGCTTTTGCAATGAAACGGTAGCGGCTTTCTTTGGACTGTCCAAGGGAAAGGGCGCTTCGTTTAGCGAGATCAGCTCCGGAGCCGCCACGATTCTCCGAGAGGAGCCGCCCGCCTCGGTGGAGGATCCCGCCGCAATGATGGACGCGCCCGCGGAGCCCGTTTTCCCCCGAGGAAAAGCGCCCTCTGCCTCTAAAAAGCTTTCTACGCCTCCCCCCGCAAGTGCCAAGCCTTTCGTTTCGCCTCCTCCCGCAGCGCCTGCGGCGTCCGACTTTCCTCCCGCGCCCAAGCCTGCAAACGGAGGCAACACCCGTCCCACGCCCGCGGCAAGCAATGCCCCCACGGGAACCATTCCCAAGCAAACCGAGGATGACATGGCGCCGAAATCGTTGGATGAATTTATCGGTCAGGCGCATATTATCCGCCGCTTGAAGGAGGAGCTGGAGGCAGCCAAAAGTCTGGGCATCAGACATTTGGATCACATCCTTCTGTTTGGCACCTACGGCTTGGGGAAAAGCACTCTGATGCGGCTAATCGGAGAAGCGCTTGGAGTGGAGTACATCTTTATGGATTGCACCTCCATGAAGAACGACGTCAAGTCCCGTCACAGCTTTGAGAACTTTATGATCAAGGCGTCCGAGCGGAATGCGCCCGTGGTTATCGGTATGGACGAGATCCACAAGCTGCCCGAGGACATTCAGTCCAATCTTCTCACGCTGCTGGAAAGTCGTATTTACAATTACGTGGATCAGGACGGCAACTCCAAAAATCTCTATTTCCCCGAGATGACCTTTATCGGCGCCACCACCGACTATAACCGTGTGCTGGGAACCATTAAGGATCGGTGCAGCAATCTGATGTTCTTCATGACCGATTATACCCGCGAGGAGATGACAAGGATCCTGGTGAATAAGCTGGCAGTCATGGGGATGACCGCGGTTCCCGAGGTGCTTACCATGTGTGTGAATCGCAGTCGTAGCTCGGTGCGTGACATTGTTGCCTACGTGAAGGGGCTTCGTACCAAAGCGGTGATTCGCAAGACCACCGTGGTCACCCTTGAAATGGCGGAGGAGTATTTCCGCGAGAGAGGGCTGGACGAGATTGGTATGAATGAGACGGAAAGAAAGATTCTGGACATTGTTGCCAATGACCCGAGAGGGTCGATTTCCGCGGACGCGATTGCTGCCAGACTGCATATGGATCCCCGCACGATGGCGGAGGCGCATGAGCCGTTCCTGATGAAGCTGGGCTTCCTGACGGTGACCAGCCGTGGACGGGGCATTACCGCCAAAGCACAGGATTATCTGAAGTACGGATATTTTCAATACGATGACGGCTTTACCATTGGAAGCAAGCCTCAGCTTGGCGGTGACGGAACCCCCGCACCCGCGGAGCCTGCACCCGTGGAGCCCGCTCCCGAGGAGCCTGCACCCGAGGAGCCCGCTCCTGAGGATCCTACACCCGCGGAGCCCGCGCCCGTGGATCCTACACCCGAGGAGCCTGCACCCGTGGAGCCTACACCCGCGGAGCCTGCGTCCGTGGAGCCTACACCCGTAGAGCCAACACCCGTAGAGCCCGCACCCGTATTGCCCGTTGATCCGATTCTTCCTGTGGATGCGGAGGAGGCGCCTTCAACCGCGTTGCCGTATCCCAACGTTCTTTGAGAAAGGGGATAGGATATGCTGTTTCATCGGCGGCCTGAAGCCTTTGATCGGGGGCTTTACGCACAAAAAGCAGAGCAGCTTGCCGCGCGGGTTACGCACGTGAGAAACCTTCATTACAACGTGTCGGATCCCACGTCCGATTACGGCAAGGCCATGCTGAAGGAAGCCCGATATCTGCAGGATACCGAGGCGCTTCTTCAAAACGTATCGGATCTGATGAATTCCGCTCTGCCAACCCGCAATCGGAGAAAGGAACGGGAGCTGGCTGCTGCGTGGGAAAGAATTGTTGGCGAAATTGAGCATATTTTGCAGGAAATTGACCATCAATTGCTGGTGGCGGGAGAGGTCATTCTGCAACAGGGAAAGCTGTTGGAGCAAGCGGTCTGCCTGTATCTGACAGTGTGAAAGGTGAGATTTCATGATGAGAACAATGCGATGGATTGCCGGAATTTGCGCGATCTGCGCCATGCTTTGTCTGCTTCCCTCCTGCGGGGAAGCGGACGTTGCTCCTGTTTTGGAATATCAGGTGGAGGCGGTGGCAGAGCCGTCGCTTTGCGATTTTCCCGCGCCGTTCACCCGGGATCAAAGTAATTATTTTTTCTTTCGGATCGGAACGGTCAGAAAGGTGCCTGTTTTCTGCGGTGCGCTTCTCTATCACAAGGGAACCGATGCCAAGCCGACGCAGATGGAAAACGGCGCGGACATCAGCATGCTGAGCGAGGGTGTTCCGGCATCCGTTGCCGAGGCATTGCAGGTAGCGTTGGTGCGATCGGTGGAAACGGAGGAGCATCGCTGGAGTACCGCATTTGACGCATCCGAAAACGGCTTTGTGGTTGGCGTTCCGAAGCGAGCGGACTCCCCGAACACCGAGGTGGTTCGTAAAGCGCTGGCGGAGGCGCTGCCCAATGCGGGAGAGGTGTCCGTTTCCTATGAGGAAACCGTTTTGCGAGACACCGCCCTGCGAGAAAGACAATGGGGGAAAAGCGATCCCAAGGGGTATTATCGGTACACCGTGTATCAAACGGTTGCGATCTACGCCGTTGTGATCGAAAATGAGAATGAGGACGCTCCACGCGTAGCCTATTGCGCGGTTCCCGACGGCGCTCCCGTTGCGGAGTGGGTGTACGCAAAAAGGCTGGAGGAATATAACGTGGCGCAGAAAAGGGAGTCTTCTCGGATTTCTTTTTCCTATGATCGCTCCATGGGGGCGCCGGAGATTACTACGGGGGAGCCTGAAATCGCTCCGCCCGAACAGATCACCTCCTGTACAAGAAAATTTTCCAATCGCGTGACTGTAACCGATGACGGCGTGTTCGGCTTGAAGCAGGAGTCGAAGGCTGACACCCTGAGTCTTTCCGAGCTGGCATGGGCAATGAACGATCAGCACACCCTGCGATTCACGGTGGAGCTTACCGTGAATCAGCCGCTTCTGAGCATGGTTGGAACCTGCGAGATCTATCTGTATAACCGTCGCTCCCAAAGCGCCGACGACTCTGTTACGCTGGATACTGCCATGTCGGAATACGGCTTGGTTGCGGGGCATGATTTTGAAAACAAGGACAAAAAAATCTCCATAACGTGGGCGATTTCCGGGGAGCTTTGCGCGAAAGCCATGTATATCTATTATGACGCGAGAGGGGAAGGAGAGGACACCTGGTATCGTGAGGCAATGACGGTTACCGTTGAGGTTCTTCCCGCGGTTGACGGCGAAACGAAGCAGAGCTGACGAAGTCTTGCTTCGGAGCCTTTTGATATGGCGTGTTGCGAATAACGCTTTTGCTCAACGGAAAAAGGGACTGTCTCAAATGCTTTTATCGCATTTGAAGCAGTCCCTTTTCATTATGATTTCGGCAATTCCGTGCTTTGCGGAACCGCGCTTTTGTGCGCCACCACAAAGGCGCTGCGTTCTGCCGCCTTTCGCATACAGAGCGCCAAAGGAAGCTCCTCCAGATAGGAGGTGATCCATGCGGCGGCAAAGCTGTCGCCCGCGCCAACGGTGGAAACCACGGGAACCCGAACAATCGGCTGGTGAATGGATTCTTGGGTGTCGGTCCGATAAACGTAGGAGCCCTCGGAGCCTCTGGTGATCAGAATGATCTTCAAATTGGAATAGCGGGAGGCGATTGCCTTGGCGATCACCTCGGGGTCCTTTGAGAAGCAATCGTAGAAGCCGAATTTGCGAAGTAGCGGCTCCTCCTCGTCGCTGATTTTCAGAATGGTGGCGTTTCGCAGGCACAGAGAGGCTGTTTCGGCACTGTAGCAATTGGGGCGCAGGTTCAGATCGCAGAAGATTTCGGGAAAGCTGCAAGCCTCCAGCAGCGCCGAAAGCGCGGCTCTGGATTGGGGGCTGCGTTGGATCAGCGTTCCGAAATACAGCACGTCGAAGCGCTTGGCGCGAATGGCGGCAAGCTGATCCTCGGTGAGGGAGATGTGATCATAGGCGGTGTCGGTCAGCACCTGATAGGAGGGAACGCTTTTGGCGTTGAGCTTTACCAGGCATTGCCCCGTAGGCTTTTCCGCGTTTATCTGAATCAGATCGGTTTGCACACCAAAGCCTTGCATTCGGCGGATCGCCTCCTCGCCCAGCGGGTCGTTGCCCACGGCGGAAAGCAGGGTGGCGCCCGTGCCGCATCCGGCGCAATGCGCCGCAAAATTCAGGGGCGCGCCGCCGATATAGCGATCATCGGGGTAAATATCCCAAATGATTTCTCCAAAGGATAAAATCTTTTTTGTTGAGTACATAGCATAACCTTTCTTAACCCTGCGGATTGCTCCGCAAGGGGAATCGTCTGTATCGAGTACACTTATATTATACTCTGTTTTGGTCGGTTTGTCAACCCCCGATTGGATTTGCGAAGGTTTCCCCTCTTGACGAAATCCTTGAAATGTGGTATAATACTAAGGAATTTATACTGATCAAAAAGGAGATGCTTTTGTGAAAAAAATACTACTGCTTCTTTGCACAACGCTTTTGCTGTCTGCCGTTTTGTTCGGATGCGGAGAGAAGCACAGCTTCCGCGCGGAATGGAGCACCAACGAAAAATACCATTGGCATGCCTGCGCGGACGAGGGATGCGCCGAGCAAACGGACAGAGGGGAGCATCAATGGAACGCGGGTGAGGTGACCGAGGCGGCAACCCCCGACCGTGAGGGAACCCGCGTTCGCGCCTGCGTTGTTTGCGGCATGATGAAAACCGAGAAATTTGCCTACGTCCCTCCGAAAACCACCATTGGAGCCGAGGAATGGCGGGCTGCCTTCAGCCCCGTCAACGCCACCCTGACCATTGGGGATATGACCTGCAGGATTACCGAAAATCAATGGTGTATGATAACCGAGGGGAGAGGAGAGAAACGGTTCCTCGTAAAGCAGGAGAAGGGCTGGAGAGAGGTGCGCTACACTCCCGAGCGAGGCTATGAGGCGGCAGGATCCCAGAACGTGGAGGGCTCCTACGTCGGCTTTATTTACAGTCCCTTCAACCTTTCCGAGCGGTATGCCGAGTTTTCTTACGATAAGAATACCCAATCCTACGTGAACGCCGCGGGCGATCGTGTTTGGTTTGAGGACGGAAAGCTGATGCGGCTGCAGGTGAATGGTGTGATGGGTGAGCTTCACAGCCATGGAAGCACCCAACCGGAGGTCTTGCCGGAGAATGTTCTTGATCGGAAATAAATTCCGAATCCGATTGACGTAATATCAATGCTCGAAAGGAAATGCGAAAAATGTTAGAAAAAAGCAGTCTGCTCGAATACTTCATTTCACTTGCGGAGCAAATGCAAACGCAAACAGGGCAGGGAGCGGTATCCGCAAACCATTTTATCCTTTCTGTTCTGGAAACCTTGGAGGCGGTTGAAAACCATCAAATTCCATCCGAGATCGACAACGATGACGTGATGCGGGAGTTGAACTCCGTTCGGGAAATGCTGGAGCCCTATCACCTGCGTATTCGGGAAACGGTGGAGCAAATTTCAAGCGCGCTGCGGGATTCCAAATACTTTGCCCTCGCGGACGAGATTTCCTTCAAAAAAATTATCTTGTTTGATGCGGAGGATACCGCCGAGAAAAAGGGCATGAACGTAATTGACACGTTGGTATATCTGGAGCTGATTCTGGCGGACCCCACGGAGGCAATTGATCGGTTCGTTTTAAAAACAGCGTCCCGTGAGGAAAGTGTAGAGGAGACCTTGGAAAAAGAGCTTGCGCAGCTGCTGGAGGATGCCTTTTCAAAACTTGACGAAGCGAAAAAAGACCCTCGTGATCAGGGAATAACCGAGCGGGAGGAGCAGAAAAAGCCCACGCAGGAGTCCCATGAGAAAAATCCCGACGCGCCAACCGTTTTTGAGATGATTCAGGTAACTCGCAATATTCAAAGCGTGCTGCTGGAAAACGTGTTTGGGCAGGATCAGGCGATCAACACCTTTGTGTCAGGATATTTTCAGGCGCAGCTGATGTCATGCTCCCGCAAGGAGACGAAAAAGCCGCAGGCAACGTTTTTGTTTGCGGGGCCTCCCGGTGTTGGAAAAACCTTTCTGGCGGAAAAGGTTGCGGAGGCGCTGGGCTTGCCGTACAAGCGGTTCGATATGAGCGAATATTCCAACGAGAACTCCAACCTGGATTTCTGCGGAACGGACAAGAATTATAAATCGCCCTGCCCCGGTAACGTTACCGGTTTTGTGGAGGATCATCCCAAATGCGTGCTTCTGTTCGATGAAATTGAAAAGGCGCATATCAACGTCATTCATCTGTTTTTGCAGATGCTGGATGCGGGACACGTGAGGGATAACTACGCCAACGAGGAGATATCCTTTTCCGACGCGGTCATTATTCTCACAACGAACGTTGGAAAAAATCTCTACGACGACCCCTCAATTGTAAATCTTTCCGCTGTTCCCCGAAAGAAGATTTTGAAGGCGCTGGCATCCGACGTGGATCCCGCAACGAATGCTCCGTTGTTCCCCGCCGCAATTTGTTCCCGCTTTGCTTCCGGAAACGTGGTGATGTTCAACCATCTGGAGGCAAACAATTTGTACACCATTGCGAAAAGGGAGCTTGAGAAAAACGTTGAGGGATTTGAAGCGTCAACGGGGATTCGAATTACGATCGACGAGAAGGTGCCCAGCGCGATTATGTTCTCCGAGGGCGGAAAGGCGGATGCCCGAACGGTGAGGGGCAGAGCAAACGCGTTCTTCTATGAGGAGCTGTACGAGCTGTTCAGGCTGTTATCCTCGGGCAGAGGCGTGGATGCTGTGAAAAAAATCAAGCAAATCAACATCACGGTTCCCTTGAGTCACCTGAGCGATGATATTTCCGCAATGTTTGAAAATCCCACAAAACCCGAGGTTTTGGTATTCGCGGGCGGTGAAATGGCGTCTGCCTGCGAGCAAAGGCTCAACGGGCAAGTACAGTGTTATTTTGCGGACAGCATTGACGCGGCAAAGGAACTTTTGTTCAACCACGATATCAGCGTTGTTCTGTGCGACGTGGGCTGTGGCATTAAGGATCCCGAGATTCACGTTTTGAACGCGGAGGATATCAACTCGGTTGGGCACGATTTTCTAACCTACGTGCTGGAAAAACACTCGCTCCCCGTTTACATACTGCAAAGAAAGGACAAGGATATCAGCCAGGAGGAGTTTCTTTCTTTTGCTAAGCTCGGCGTCAGAGACGTGCTAACCGTGAAGGCGCGGAGCAATGCCTTTGCAAGGCAGGTGATTGCCAAATGCAAGATTGCGTATCAGCAGGGGCACATGATGAAATTGGCGCGTGAAAACAAGGCGATGCCGTATCAGACCTCCCAATCCATTTCCAAAAACAAGCAGACCGCAACCATCAATTTGTTTGATTTTCGCTTGAGCCTGATCACGGACGTGGATGATTCCAAGAGTATTCTGGATAACGTTTCAAGACCGAATTTTCATTTCGAGGATGTGATTGGCGCCGAGGATGCCAAGCAGGAATTGAAATACTTTGTGGAGTATCTGAAGCATCCGATTCGGTATATGCGCAAGGGCGTTCGCAGCCCCAAGGGCGTGCTTCTTTACGGCCCTCCCGGAACAGGCAAAACGCTTCTCGCAAGAGCAATGGCGGGAGAATCGGGCGTTACGTTTCTGAAAGCGGAGGGCAACGAATTCCTGAAGCGGTATGTGGGAGAGGGTGCCGAGGCAGTGCATTCCCTGTTCAACGCGGCTCGTAAGTATGCTCCCTCCATCGTTTTTGTTGATGAAATAGACGCGATCGGAAAAGACCGAAATCTGTTGGGCTCGGAGGATCATACAAGCGACGTTTTAACCGCCTTCCTCACCGAAATGGATGGCTTCAACACCGATACCTCCAAGCCGGTTTTCGTGCTTGCCGCCACCAATTACGGCGTGGATTCCGAAAAGGGAAAAAGCCTGGATGCCGCGCTGTTGAGAAGATTCGACCGCAGAATTTACGTGGATCTTCCCAATAAGGAGGAGCGGATGCGCTATCTTGAAATGGAGATTCGCAAGCATCCGTCCGTAAGGCTGAGTCGGGATCAGCTGGAGAATATTGCGATACGCTCCACGGGAATGAGCCTGGCGCAGCTGGAATCGGTTTTTGAAATGGCTTTGAGAAGCGCCATCCGCTCCGAGACGGGGATTGTGGGAGACGCGGAATTTGAAGAAGCGTTTGAAGCCTTTCACAGCGGAGAAAGGAAGGAATGGAATCCCGACACGCTCAAGCGCACCGCCCGACACGAAGCGGGGCACGCGCTGATTTGCTGGATGAGCGGAGAGAAGCCCTCCTACCTGACCGTTGTTGCCCGCGGAGACCACGGCGGCTATATGCAGCACGCCAACAACGAGGGAAAGGGCTTGTACACCAAGTCCGAACTTCTCAGCAGAATTCGCACCTCGCTTGCGGGGCGCGCTTCCGAGATTGTGTACTACGGTATGGAAGAAGGAATATCCACAGGCGCGGGAGGCGATCTTCATTCGGCAACCAAGCTTGCGGAGCAGATGATCTGTAACTACGGCATGGATCAAAGTGTTGGAATGTCGTATATTGATTCGAACGCGATGAACGGCGAGGTGAATCAGGCTGTACGCAACAAGGTGAACGCGATTCTTGAGGAAGAGCTTGACCGAGCTGTTCGCGTGATCGAGGCGAATCGGCAGGCGATCGACACAATGGTTGACGCGCTGATGGAAAAGAATCATCTGAAGGAAAATGAAATTGACGAAATTTTCCGCCGCACCGTGGCATCCGCGGAAGCCGAGGAAGCGTACAGCTCGTGAGATCGGGCTTGCGTGAATGCTTATCAACCGAAAAATCCCCCTTCCGTACCGAAGGGGGATTTCAGCTTGCTGACAAAGGGGTTAGCACTATCATTTTAACGAAAAGTTTTCGCCCGCCTTTTTCAAAAGGCGGCGCGGTGGAGGGCGCGGAGCCCTCCTCGCCCGTCGCAACGGGCGAAATTCCCCTAATCGGCGTT
>SVSC01000047.1 GCA_015064525.1 Oscillospiraceae bacterium | reverse complement strand
ACGGTGTTCTCGAGAAGCAGTTTGTGAACTATTTTGAGGAAGCAGACCGCAAAGAGGGTATGACCGGTGAGAACCTGATCTGCCTGCTGGAGCGTCGTCTCGACAACGTTGTTTACAGAATGGGCTTCGCAGCATCCCACAAGGAAGCTCGTCAGCTGGTTCTTCACGGTCACTTCACCCTGAACGGCAAGAAGGTGAACATTCCTTCTCTGATCGTTAAGGCTGGCGATGTGATCACTGTGAAGGAAGCAAGCCGCAGCTCCGAGAAGTTCAAGGCGCTGGCTGAGGCTGCCGCAACCCGCACCGCTCCCAAGTGGCTGGAGGTTAAGGCTGATGCGTTCACCGCAAAGGTTGCAACTCTGCCCGCAAGAGAGGACGTTGACTTTGATTTCAACGAGCAGCTCATCGTCGAACTTTATTCCAAGTAATCCCCGCACGTTCCAAGTTGATGCGGCATGAAGATGGGATTGCCGTATTGAGCCTGCACGCCTAACAACTAACGATAAATAAGGAGGTTTTGGAATGATTGAGATTGAAAAGCCCTTGATTGAGGTCAGAGACCTGAGCGAAGACGGATCTCACGGCATTTTTGTGCTTGAGCCGTTGGAGCGTGGCTACGGTACCACCTTGGGAAACTCGCTTCGCAGAGTTCTGCTTAGCTCTCTGCCCGGTGTGGCTGTAACCAACATTAAGATCGACGGTGTACTTCATGAATTTTCCACGATCCCCGGTGTTACCGAAGACGTAACCGAGATTGTGTTGAACGTGAAGGGCATCACCGCAAAGCTCCATTGCAACGGTCCCAAGACCGTTATGATCGACGTAACCGGAGAGAGAGAGATCACCGCAGGTGATATCAAAGCCGATTCCGATATTGAAATCCTGAATCCCGAGCATCACATTGCCACCATTGGCGAGAATGAGCGCTTCTACATGGAGCTCACCTTCGCGCATGGTCGCGGTTATGTGTCTCAGGAGCAAAACAAGCAGAAGCAGGCACAGCAGCTGGGTGCAGCCGCATCCGCACCGATCGGAACGATCTACACCGATTCGATCTACACGCCTGTCTACAATGTGAAGTACACGGTGGATAACGCCCGTGTGGGAAGCAATATCAACGATTTTGATAAGCTCACACTTGAAGTTCTGACCAACGGAACCATTACCGCTAAGGAAGCGATTTCGCTGGGCGCCAAGATTCTCAACGAGCATCTCAACTTGTTTGTGGATTTGTCCGAAGAAGCAAAGAAGGCAGATATCATGGTTGAAAGAGAAGAGACCATTAAGGAAAAGGTTCTTGAGATGACCATTGAGGAACTTGACATGTCTGTGCGTAGCTTTAACTGCTTGAAGCGCGCAGGCATTGACACGGTTGAAGATCTGACCAACAGAACCGAGGAGGATATGATCAAGGTCCGTAACCTCGGAAAGAAGTCTCTTGAAGAAGTGATCGCAAAGCTCCACTCGCTGGGCTTGGATCTGAGAAGAGAAGAAGAGTAAACGTCTCCTTGATCGCATATTAACATTCGTAAACAGCAGAAGGAGGGAATAACAATGCCCGGAACAAGAAAACTTGGCAGAACTACGGCGCATAGAATGGCTATGCTCCGCGGAATGGTTACCTTGCTGCTTGAGAACGGACAGATCGAAACCACGCTCACCAGAGCGAAGGAAGTTCGTTCCATGGCAGAAAAGATGATTACACTCGGCAAGAAGAACACTCTTGCAAGCCGCCGTGCCGCTCTGGCATATATCACCAAAGAGGATGTCGTTAGCAAACTGTTCAACGAGATCGCTCCCAACTATGCAAAGCGCAACGGTGGATACACCCGCATCCTGAAGCTCGGTCCTCGCAGAGGCGACGCTGCCGAAATGGCAATTGTTGCTCTGGTTGAGGCTGACGAGCCCGAGGTTGTGGAAGCTCCCGCTGAGGAGACCAAGGCTGCGAAGAAGAGCTCCAAGAAGGTTGAAGCTCCCGCCGCTGAATAATCGGGAATCCGATCAAAAAAAGGATGTCGCACTTTTTGCGGCATCCTTTTTGTAAAAGCAAGAAGCAAGAAAGGGGACGGAAGGATGAAGCAAGCTGTGGAAGTGGTTGCCGCGTTGATATCAAGGCAGGAAAACGGCGTGGAACAAATCATGATTTGTCAACGCCCCGCTCAAAAGGCGAGAGGTCTTTTGTGGGAGTTTGTCGGGGGCAAAATTGAGGAGGGCGAAACGGGCGAGGAGGCGTTGAAGCGGGAGTGCATGGAGGAATTGCGTGTTCCTGTTTCGGTGTTGGGGAAATACGCGGAGGTTACACACAACTATCCCGATATTACCGTTCACCTCACGCTCTACCGCGCCGAGATCACGGAGGGGGAGCCTGTTCTTTTGGAGCACGCCGACCTTCGTTGGATCACCCCCGAGGAGATTCCGAGCTATCCGTTTTGCCCCGCAGACCGGGAGCTTCTGCGCCGCATCCGTATGGATTATGCCATCAAAACGGTCCCCGTTGGGGTTTGGCGGCATTTTAAGGGCAAGCCCTATGAGGTGGTCGGCATCGCTTGTCACTCCGAAACTGAGGAGCCAATGGTGGTTTACCGCGCCCTTTACGGAGCAGGCGAGCTTTGGACGCGCCCCGTTGCGATGTGGAACCAAGCTGTGGAGCTCGACGGTAAGAGCTATCCCCGTTTTACCTATGAGGGAGAGGGGTCATGACCGAGCTTCAGAATTTGCTTTTTTCCATGAGAGATGAGGACTACCGCAAATTTCAATGTGGCTTGATCCCAACCGTGGAGCCCGCGCGGGTGATCGGCGTGCGAACCCCACAGCTGAGAGCGCTGGCAAAAAAGCTGAAGGGAACCGATGCCGCAGATAGGCTTCTGCGAGACTTGCCCCATACCTACTATGAGGAGGACAATCTCCATGCTTTTCTCATCGAAGGGCTGACGTCGTTTGAGAAAACGGTGGCAGAGTTGGATCGCTTTTTGCCGTATATCAACAATTGGGCAACCTGCGACAGTCTCTCTCCCAAGGTGCTTGCCCGTCATCGGGAGGAGCTACTCCCTTGGATTCGCTGTTGGATGGCATCCGAGCATCCCTACGCGGTACGCTTCGGAGTTGAATTGCTGATGCGCCACTATCTTACCGATGCCTTTGACCGCGCCTATCCCCGTGAGGTGGCTGCAATCAGGTTGGAGCATTACTACGTTCGCATGATGATAGCGTGGTATTTTGCAACCGCGCTGGCATTTCAATTTGAGGAGTGTGTGGGGTATCTGGAGGGCGACGCGCTATCTCCTTGGGTGCGTCGTAAGGCGCTGCAAAAGGCGGTGGAGAGCCGACGCTTGTCCCGGGCGCAAAAGGAGCGTTTGCGCCAATTGCGGTAACGCAGTAAAAAAATATACGGAAAAGTGTAAAAATTTCGGAAAAGCCCTTGCATTGAGAGGGCTTTTTCTTTATAATATAAGTAGCTCTTCGGCAATCGTCGGGAGGCTTGAAATTCAAAACAAAGCATAGGATGGAAAATACAATGGAAAACAATCAGGCAACGGAAAAGCTCTCCAACCGCGAGATCCTGCGGGAGATTTATCGGATTCTTTCCGAAAAGGGCTATAACCCTATCGGACAAATCGTTGGATACCTGCTTTCCGAGGATCCCACCTATATCACCAATTGCAGCAATGCGCGGGGCTTGGTTCGCAGAATCGACCGCGACGAGCTGATGGGCGAGCTGGTAAAAAATTATCTGGATCTTGAATGAGATGTCGCTGACCTGTATATCCTTGCGGACAGGCAAAGAGATCCCGCTACCGCAGGCGTCGGTTCTGTGTCTCGGAAGCTTCGACGGTGTGCATCTTGCCCACCAAGCCATTTTGAAGCAGGGAAAGGAACACAGAGATCGCGCGTTTCCCACGGCGTCGGTTGGCGTGTTTTGCTTTCGGGAGTTACCGTCGAGCTACTTGAACCCGAGGCCACCGCGGATGCTATGCTCTCTGGAAGAGCGGCTGACGCGTTTTGCGGCGTGCGGAATGGAGCTTGCCGTTCTGGCGGATTTTTCGGAGCTTCGGGAGCTTTCCGCCGAGGAATTCCTTTCGGAGATTCTGCAAAAGAAATGCGGCGCGGTTGGCGTGGCGTGCGGCTATAATCATCGCTTCGGGCGATGCGGCGCGGGAGATCCCGCGCTTCTGGAGCGTGTGTTCGGAAAAGGACTTTTGCTGGTGGAGGAAATCCGCGTGAACGGTGTGACCGTCAGCTCCTCCGAGATCCGCCGCTTGATCGGGGAGAAACGCATGAAGGAAGCCGCCGCGCTGTTGGGGCAGCCTTATTCCATCACGGCTCCCGTGCTTCACGGTAAGGCGCTGGGGCGGCAATGGGGTTTTCCCACCGTGAACCAAAACATTCCCGCGGAAATTGTGGCGCCTCCACGCGGAGTTTACCGTTCCCGTGTGACGGTGGACGGAACCGTCTACGCGTCACTCTCTAACGTTGGCATACGCCCAACGGTAGACCTTGAGGCGGAGCAGAACTGCGAAACCCATTTGCTGGACTATTCGGGCGATCTCTACGGCAGAAGATTAACCGTGGAGCTGTTATCCTATCTGCGGGAGGAAAAGAAATTTGAAACGCCGCAGGCGTTGCGTGAGCAGATCGAGCGGGATCTGCAAAACGCGAGAAACGATTGATCAAAAGGAGGAGCGCGATGAAAAGAACGCGCCGTTTTGCCGCGGTTGGGTTGCTGATCGCGCTTCTTTTACAATACATGACCCTTGGATGCTTTGCGGAGTCTGCCGAGGAAGACTTTCCTCAAATTCCGGAGGCATCTGCCGCGTATCTCTATCACCTGGAGAGCGGTAGGGCGATTGGCGGAAAAAATGAAACGGTTCGGCTTCCCGCCGCGTCCACGGTCAAGCTTTTATCGGGGCTGATCATTTGCGAGCGCTTACAATATCAGCTGATGGATGAGATTGTTATCGGAGAGGAGATGCTTGCAGGCTCCAAGGGCTATCGCTACGGCTTGGAGGCGGGGGAAACCTACACGGTGGAGCAGTTGATTTATCTTGCTCTGTGCGGCAGCTACAACGACGCCTATAACACGCTGGCGTACCTGATTGGCGGGGGAAGCGTGTCGGCGTTTGTGGAGGAAATGAATCTGAGAGCCGTTCAATGTGGCGCCGCAAGCACCACGGTCACCGATCCCACGGGAGTGGCAGACTCCTCCTTTACCACGGCAGAGGATCTTTTGCGAATCGCGCAGGTGGCTTGTCGCAATCCTCTTTATATGCAGACTTGCGGAAGCGCGACCTATGATCTCAGTAACGGACAACGGATCCACAACCGCAACGCGCTGATCTCCAAGGGCTTTGATTCCCGCTACTACAATCCCAAATGCGCGGGGATGACAGCGGGCTCCACCAACGCGGGTGGCTGTTGCGTAGTCACACTGGCGCAAAGGGAAAACGATAGCTATCTCTGTATCGTTCTCGGCGGAGCGGAGGGAGAGGAGCCCAATCCGGAAAATTACGGCTATGTGGTTGCCAACCGACTGATCAATTGGGCGTACGAACGCTTTACCTACCTGGAGCTGATCACCCCCGAAACCGAGATCTGCTCGATCCCCGTGCGGGTATCCGATCTGGTGGATCAGGTGGCGGTGCGTCCCGCCGAGGCGGTTGCCCTGCATCTGCCCAAGGGCGCGGAGCTGGGGCGTGACGTGAAGCTGAGCATTCGCCTGATGTACGACTCCCTGGAGGCGCCGGTTGTTGAAGGCGTTCACGTTGGCTACGTGGCGGTGGTGTATCAGGGGCAGATTCTCACAACGGTCCCTCTCTACACGGCGGAAGCCGCTGAACGGAGCGGATTTGTTGGTCGCTTGATGTCGATCCGAACTCTGACCGAAAAACGATCCACCCGCGCGGGTTTGATCTTCTTCGCGGTCACCTGCCTGGGCTGGCTGACGGTGGAATATCTCCTTCGCCGCTATCGTCGCCACAAATGGGATCGGTATTTCAGCCAAAAGATTGATCTGCCGGATACGTTGATGAAATAACAAAATGAGGGGGATTCCTGAAAATTCCACACACATGGAATTTTCAGGAATCCCCCTCGGATCTGTATTTTCCTCTTGACATTTCTCCCAAAATGGTTTATACTATAAATACCCCTTGGGGGTATAAAGGAGAAAAAATATGGAAAATTGCTGTTTTGAAAAAAAGACGCCTCGAAGCGAGGAGGAGCGCCGTCGGCTCATCAACCGTCTCAGCCGTATTGAGGGGCAGATCCGCGGTATCAAGGGGATGCTGGAGCGGGATGCCTACTGTACTGACGTGCTGGTGCAGTCGGCTGCGGTGATCGCGGCTGTAAATTCCTTCAATAAAGATCTGATTGCCGCCCATATCAAGGGCTGTGTTGCGCGGGAATTGCGAGAGGGAAACGACGAGGTGATCAACGATCTGGTGGTCACCCTTCAAAAGCTGATGAAATGAGGATTCGGATATGAAGCAATTCAAGGTTACGGGAATGAGCTGTGCCGCCTGCAGCGCCCGTGTGGAGCAGGCGGTTCGCGGGGTGAGAGGCGTGGATACCTGCGCGGTCAGCCTGCTCACCAATTCCATGACGGTGGAGGGGACAGCAAGCGACGCCGAAATCATTGCGGCGGTGCAGGCGGCAGGCTACGGCGCCTCCTCCAAGGCAGGAGCCACCGCCACCCCCCAAAAACTGACCGATGAGGAATCCCCAAGACTTTTGAAGCGATTTTTGGGATCGCTGATCTTTTTGTTGCCCCTGATGTATCTTTCTATGGGCCACACCATGTGGGGGCTGCCGTTGCCCGCCGCGCTGTCCGAAAATCCCATGGCTTTGGCGTTGGGGCAGCTGCTGCTGTCTGGTATTGTGATGGTCATCAACCAACGCTTTTTCATCGTTGGCGCAAGGGCGCTTTGGAAAAGAGCCCCCAATATGGATAGTCTTGTGGCAATGGGCTCGGGCGTTTCGTTCCTTTACAGTCTTGCGGTAACCTTTGAAATGACCATGCAGCCTCAAGTAGCTCACGAGGCGCTCCACGGGCTTTACTATGAGTCTGCCGCCATGATCACGGTACTGATCACCCTTGGAAAATATCTGGAGGCGCGCGCGAAGGGAAGGGCAACCAACGCCTTGCGCGGACTCATGGAGTTGGCGCCCGAAACGGTAACGGTGGTGCGAGACGGTGAGGAACGACAGATCCCCATTGAGGCGGTTGTTGTTGGCGACGTGTTTGCCGTGCGCCCCGGAGAGCGGATTCCCGTGGATGGTGAGGTGATCGAGGGGGAGAGCGCGGTGGACGAGTCTGCCCTCACGGGGGAATCCCTGCCCGTGGATAAACGGGTGGGAGACCGTGTCACCTCTGCAACGATGAATCAATCGGGATACCTGCGATGCAAAGCCCTGCGGGTTGGCGAGAACACAACTCTTGCCCGCATTGTGGAAACGGTGGAAGCAGCGGCGGCAACCAAGGCGCCCATCGCCAAGCTTGCCGATCGGGTGTCTGGAATTTTCGTTCCGCTGGTGTTCGGAATTTCGGTTGTCACCCTTCTCGTCTGGATGTTGACGGGAAGCTCCTTTGACTTTGCGCTGGCGCGCGCGATTTCGGTACTGGTGATCAGCTGTCCCTGCGCGCTTGGGCTGGCAACTCCCGTGGCGATCATGGTGGGAAGCGGCTTGGGTGCGGGGCAGGGAATTCTGTTCAAAACGGCTGTCTCCTTGGAGGCGGCGGGAAGGACAGAGATCGTGGCGTTGGACAAAACAGGAACCGTTACCAACGGAGCCCCTCGCGTAACCGAGCTGTTTTGCGAGAACGGCACCGAGGAGGAGTTGCTTGCGGTTGCATATTCCTTGGAGAAGCGCAGCGAGCATCCACTGGCAAAAGCAATCGTTGAGACGGCGGAGCCGCGCGGCATTGGCGAATTGCCCTTGTCGGGCTTTCAGAGCATGACGGGAAGCGGTGTGACGGGGAACAGCGGCGATACTCGCCTGCTGGGCGGCAATCTTCGCTTAATGGATGATATGGGCGTGAATGTTCCCGCCTCCGCGCGGCAATGGGCGGAGGACTGCTCCCTCAAGGGATGGACGCCTCTTTACTTTGCCCGCGGCGCCTCTGTCCTCGGCGGAATTGCCGTGGCGGACACGGTGAAATCGGATAGCTCGCAGGCAATTGAGGAGCTGAAGGCGATGGGGCTCCGCGTGGTGATGATCACGGGAGATCGCGGGGCAACCGCCCGCGCCATCGGTGAGCAGGTGGGCGTGAACGAGGTCTACGCAGGTGTCCTTCCCGACGGCAAGGCGGACGTGATCGGGCAGCTGCGAGAGCGGGGACGGGTGATGATGGTGGGAGACGGTATCAATGATGCCCCCGCCCTTACTGCGGCGGATATTGGTGTTGCCATAGGCGCGGGATCGGATATCGCCATCGACGCGGCAGACGTGGTGCTGGTGAACAGCAGTCTCACCGACCTTTCCGCGGCGATCCGATTGAGCCGAGCCACCTTGAGAACCATTCGGGAAAATCTGTTCTGGGCGTTTTTCTATAACGTGTTGAGCATTCCGTTGGCGGCAGGGGTATGGTTTCCGTTGCTCGGATTGACGTTGAATCCCATGGTGGGAGCCGTTGCCATGAGCCTTTCCAGCTTGTGTGTGGTTACCAACGCGCTGAGGCTCCGTCGGTTCCCTTTGAGAAATCCTAAAAAATTTCAAGCGCGCGCCTTGAAAAAAGCCGAGGCGTTAATTTGTGTGGAAAGTGAGGTGAAAACAATGAAAACGGTTCTGAAGGTGGAGGGAATGATGTGTCCCAGATGCGAAGCCCACGTGAAAAAGGCGCTGGAGCGCATAGAGGGCGTTGCGGAGGCGATTGCCAGCCATGAGGCGGGAACGGTGACGGTAACGCTGTCCTCGCCCGTGGAAGCCGCTGTCCTGAAGCTTGCCATTGAGGAGGAGGGCTATCAGGTAGTGGAATAACCATTCGAGGGGTGCTGTCGCTTATGCGCTGATTCAGCGCTTGCGGCGGCACCCTTCGGCTTATGATGGATTAGATTTTTGATGAAGAACTGCTGAAACCTCTCCGAAACAGATTGACAAATCTCTCCAAGAGGTGTATAATATAATTCGCCAAGGCGATCAATTATCGTTCGTTTTGGCGAATGATTCAAGATTGGCATTTTGAAGGAGAGCATTTGCCTTATGGAATATTTGAAAATAGAGGAAATCGCGCAAAAATGGGGGATCGGGGTGCGTCGCGTACAGCTCCTATGCGCCGATGGAAAGGTGGAAGGCGCCGTTCGCTTCGGTCGCTCATGGATGGTTCCCGCGGATGCGGCAAAGCCTGTGGACGGCAGAACCAAGGCAGGCAGAACACTGGCAGGTGGGGATATGCCCCTTCCTCGCAAAACGCCCTTTCTTTATATGACCGATCTTTACCACACGCCCGGAACTGCCGACAGCGTGGGAGAAGGTCTTTCCTACAACCACGAGGCGCAGGTGCTTTTTGAAGCCGAGGTTGCATACTCCCGCGGCGACGTGGATAAGGTGTACGAAAGCGCGAATTATCTGCTTGGAAAGCACTCGGGCTTTTACGCCGTTCTGTCCGCGGGGATGCTTCTTGCAATGTGCGCGATCTGGAAGGGTGACATCAATATGTGGCGCAGGGCAAAGATCCACATCTCCGAGGCGCCCGCGAAAAACGACTATGACCGAGATACCATGCAGCTTGCGATCAGCGCTGTGGATATTATGCTTTATAGCGTGCAAAGCTTCCCGAAATGGTTTCAAATTGGTTGTTTTGAGCCGATTCATAAGGATGCGTATCCCGCCGCAAAGGTCTATTACGCCAAGTTTTTGTACGCAATCGCATACTCTGTGGCAACGGGGACGTTGAAGCTCCCGGGTGCCGAAGGCCTCTACGTGATGACCGCCGTACCTCATACGCTGGAGCCGTTGATCTGCTGGGCAAACGAAAGGAATACCGTGATGTCCGAGATCTACCTGCGCCTGACCTGCGCCGCCGCATATCATAATTACGGCAATGATCAGGAAGCTTTCCGACACATCGACAAAGCCCTTGCGCTCGCTCTTCCCGACAGGCTCTACGGCGTTCTTGCCGAATACTGTCGCGCCCTCGACAACCTGATAGAGAAGCGCTTATCCCTCATTGATCAGAACGCTTGGAACGAGGTTATGAGGCTGTATAAGATTTATAATGAGGGCTGGTCGAAGCTTTCGGGGGCTGTTCGGGGCAAGACAATTCTGACCACGCTTTCCGACAAGGAGCGGGAGGTTGCCAAGCTTGCCGCCTTTAAGATGAGCAATCAGGAGATTGCCGATCGTTTGAATCTGACCATTCCGATCGTGAAGCAGGCAATCCGAATTATCAGCGAAAAGTCGGGGCTTCCCCGTTCAAGCTTTGCCGCCATCCTTTGATATTTGCGTTTCGTATATATCTTTTTTTTCCTGAAAAGATATATGGAAGGCTCTGAAAACGTATCAAAATAATTCGTTTTAGGTAGTACCGCAAACGAGAAAGATCTGCTATACTATTACTGTCAGTATGGCAGATTTTTCTTTTTGACGAAATGCCGAAAGGAGTCAGGTATGTTTCATAAGCTAATTGAGAACGAATATCCGCAGGCGAAGGATATTCCGAAGGAGGGCGAGCTTTATAAGATCGTGAACACCTTTGGAAGGAGCTTTGAGCTAAGGTACGGCTACTATGGAGAGCAGGATCGGAAAAATCCGCTGTGTGAGCCCGCCGTCATCTATCCCGACTTTCTGAAGGAGCCGGTTTACACCGAGGAGGGAATTCCCTTCGTAACGGTGATACAGGATGCTTGCGGGAGTTATCGGGGCGAAGCCAAGCGTACCCCCGACACCACCTGCGCCGAATGTAAATTTCTTCAGCGCGGAGAGGATTGGTTCGGCATCTGCAAAAGCCCGATGAACAGAAAAGCAAACGGTGATATTTAACGAAACGGTAAAAACACAAGACATTCCTTTAAAAGCGTGAGGAGAAATTATGGTTCATAAATATTCGATCAAACAAAAAGCAGCTACATTGATTCTGGCAGTGCTTGTTCTGTTCTCCGCGTTACCGATCGGAGCGGTAACAAGCGGTATTGCGGAAGGGCTCAAGCGTCTTGCAAGCAGCGTTGAGAAGGGGGGGCCGCCAACCTCACTCGATGACGTGACCATCCCAACGGTTACAAAAAATCCGCATGACGTTGACGTTTCCGTGGACGCCTATCCGATTTTCAACGACGCAATGTATGATTTTCTGGACGGATACTGGCGAAAATATTTCAGCCAATACGGAACGCACGACGTTTTGCCTGATGGATACAGTCCCTACTTCACGGCATCCATCGCGCCGTGGTACGACTACGAGGTGTGGATTGATCACGGCGATGATATGGTCATCGAGTCAACTCTTCCGTATCGGGAGGGCAGAGAGAGCATTTACGCATATGAGGACAGAAGCTCCTCGGATATGTTTCATTCCGAGCTGACGTTAACAAACGGTGGGATCACGGTAAGACCGATCAACAACTTTCAGCATTTGGACGGGAATTTTTATTACAAGGAGCTGTTGAGCGGCTACCTGACCGAGCATCTTGGTTTGAATATTGACCAAACCTACATTCGCATCGGCGCAACGCTGATTTCCGGGAACGGCGGAATACACGTATCAACACCGGATACGTCATATAAATACAGTGTGAGCGGTAAGGCTACGGATGGCGAGCCTGTCAGGCTGACGCTTGACGTTCCCCTAAGCGATTTTGAAATTTGGTCAATTATCTATTTTGATGCCGACGCAGGTCAAGGCGGCGTGATGACCGATTTTCATCTTGCCTTGATTGATAACACGTCTCCCTCGGTGAATTCTATGACGGTTGAGCGGGAGGTGCGAGAGGATTATACCGCCGATCTCATTCTCACGATGCAGCTGAATGAGCGCCTGCGCTTCACCCATGAAAACGTAAAGAACGAGCTGGACGATCTTTGGGTAGAGCTGGAGCTTTTGGATCTTTCCACAAACGAGAGGAGCAATGTTCGGCTGTATCTGGAAAGCTTTGACGGAGCTCGCACGCTTACCTTCCGCGGGGATATCGGACTTTACAATTATAAGAATTTCCGTGTCAACAGAGTTACAAAGGCAAGCTTTGCGGAGAAGGAACGCCGAATGGAGTACGCCTTCATCGATCTTGCGGACGAAATGTACGTCAGCGCATACGAAACGCGGGACTACGATAACCGCATCCTTTGGCTTGATACCTTCGATGGCGTCAACCCGAACAAACGAACAACGGCGATCTGCGATTTCGCGGGCAACCCGATCAACGCATCGAGCATCACCAACTGGTCCTTCGGCAATCAAAGCTACATCAGCAATACCTTTGAGGCAATCGACGTAAGGCTATACAATGAACGCACCGTAGGACTTGCCAACGGCGAGGAGCCCGCGGGGGACGCCAACAGCGCCGATATGCTTGTGGGACCCGCAAATGAGCTGTTCGTTTACGTGTACCTTGATCAGTATCTCACCGAGGAGGAGGCAAGTCTTGTATCGGTGGAGCTTAACCTCTTGAATTCGGACGGCTCGCCTCTTGTTGTTGGGGCAACCTCCTCCTCCGATTATAAGATTGAGGAGGTTTACGGAGACACCACGGAGGGAACGCTCATCAGGTTTGAGAATATTCCTCTCCGCGGAGGAATGAAGCTGAACGTGGAGGAGGGGATCAAAACCGAGCCCCTGATCCGTGTTACGAAAATGACCGATGAGATCGAAGGGAGAACCGCGTTCGCAAACGTGGTTGCGCCGTCGAATAAGCTGTACGCGGATTTTACGGCTCCGAGCGTTGCCATTGAAAAATACGCGGTGGAAACGTATGAGCCCGAGGCGAACGGTATTGGAAAATATTATAAGGTAAGTCTTTCCATCAGCATTGAGGATGTCAGCAATTATTCGCAAATAGCGGGTGTTTTGGGCATGAGAGCCGACGTCAGCATCGGCGGTGGAGTTGACAAAGCAACGCGTTTTCGGTATCTGTTTTCGGAAAGCGCCGTGCCTCCCGAGGATCCCTCGGGCTATGGGCAGCAGACCCTTGAGCTTGTTCCCAACGGAATGTGCCCCGTGGGAAGTGCTATGCTGGTCAACGAAACCAACACGTGGTATCTGCACCTGCTGATCGAGAGCAACGCGCTTTATATCGACAGTCTCTTTGTTGCGGTTGAAGCGGAGGATCTTGTGGGGAATCTTTCCGAGATCGATCCGCCCAACGAAATTGAATATCTGGTAGACGAGATTGCGCCCGAAGTATCCTTCACCTCTCAGAGCATGAGCGCAACAAACGGAAATACCGAGATGGACGTTTCGATCGGCATTTCGGCAAGTGACCGCAATTCGATTACGGGAGTTTACTATTATAGAGAAAATGAGGCTCCCGAGGGAGAGGCTCCCGTTTGGATTCCGCTGGTTATCGAGCCCTCGGGAGAGATTGACAACGAAATCCTTTTGCACTATGGCGGACTGGATGCCGAAAGCAGCAGAACCTATTCGGATACGCTTTGGGTAAAGGCTGTGGATGAATACGGCAACGAAAGCGAGCCGATTGCTTATCATATCAATCTGAGCCTTGAAAAGCCATCCACAAAGGTTTCCTACGAGGGGGATCTGAATGTTGTGAGCAATCGCCATAAGATCACGGTAACGGGTCCCGACGCCTCCTCGCTGGGAGCGGTGGGCTACACCCGTGTCACACTGACTCCGCTGGATGCTCCCGAATATTCCTACGTCACTTTGGTGAAAACGGGGGAGACGGTTGATCTTCTCTCCTTTGTGGGAATGGAGTGGTACCGCGTGAAAACCGTGCTTGACACCTACGCGGACGTTTCGCTTCCCGAAACGGTAACCGAGGCGTATGCGCTTACCGAGCAGAGCGTGCTTTACGGACTTCTGAGCTATTACGGTGAGCTGAAGATCTCCTTTGAAAACGGCTACGGAAGCATGACTCCCTCCAACGCCCCGCTTTACGCGGCGGCAGATGCGGGGAGCTACGCTGCCGATCCGAATTATTACGTGGTGCGTTTTGCATCCCCGTATCTTGAGGGAATGACCGTCCACTCGGTTGATTTCGGCTCGATCGTCAATCGGGAAGGCGTTACCGTGGTGGCGGATGCGGACCTTGGAAACGCGCCGTATCGGTACGATCAAACCCGCAAGGGAATCAATCCCATGCGAAACACCGCAATCTACTTCACGCTTTCCAATGCGGCGAGGGAAGACTTTGGTCTCCTCGATTTCAACCACGAAGGCTCCTATATGGAATTGATCAGGGTTGGAGAGAACGGAGCGGAGGATGCTGTGGTTGCAAGGAGAGAGGGACTTGCCGCGGGAGCCTCGCAGTTCTTTATGATCGGCAACGAAACCGATCGCGGGGAATTTTACACAACGGGCGCGTATTACTTAAGGGTGACGGTTGTTAGCCATAGCGGCAGCGCGGATTCCTATGAATCCTCGCGGATCGTTCTGGACGCGCAAACGCCCGATCGCGCGGGAGTGTGGCAATACTCCTACCAAACCAACGTGGATATTACCTCGCTTGATGAAGAAAAGGGATATTCCTGGGTAACGAAGTATGCCGAGAATCAAGCCTTTGATTCTGTCGGCGTTGCGGTTAAGATCGGCGGCGAGGAGATGCGAAGCAGTGTTTTTGCGGTTTACTCCTACGGCGTTTCGGGGCTCAGCCTCATCTTTTCCGCTCCCGATACAGAGGCAAGCTATGAGGGAATTTCGGTTGGCGGCGTTAAGGGCTTCCGTGTTTGGAACCTTGCAAGCGAGCCTACGCTGCCGGAAATCAACGCTCAACCCTTCGTAACCGATTCAAGCGGAGCATATCTTTCCCGCATCACGGGGCTGGATGATATTTATACGTCCGAAAACATTCCGAAGGGGATGGACAGCTTCGGCGGTTTGTATCTGATGAAGGGTGTTAACACCATCTGCTATCAGGTGGCGATGAAAAACGGGTACGTATCTCCCGTAAAGCAGCTCACCGTCATCGTAACCGACTATACCCCTGAGCTGAATATCGCGATTGCGGATTACAGCCCCTCCCATGAGGCATCGCAGATCGAAGGCGTTGTGAACGCAAGCAGAATCAGATTTTTCGTTGAAACCGCCTATTCGCTGAATGGAACGGGCGAGGTCAGCGTGGATCTGTGGTCGGATTACGGCATGAACGTAGGCTTGCTTGCGGACGGCGCGCTTGTGGAGCGCTACCTGGAGGATCCCACGCCTCTGTCACAAGGGTTGGGCATCCTGAGAACGGGAATGAAGGTAGAGGACTATGCCGATTTCACCGAAAACAGCTACACCTCGAATTTCCCGCGCCTCCAAAGCCTTTGCACGGCGGTGTTCGTTGCAACCGATGAGTACGGCGGCGTGACGGTGGTTGCGCCTCAGATCGGCGATCATATCCGCTACGGAACCTGGGGCGGAGAAGCGAACTACGATCAATACAACATTGATTACAGCGCGTATTACGGGGATCCTTACGTTGTTGGAGACTCGTTCACTTCCAAGCGAGTGTATTACAATGAGCCGATCTATTTCGGAAAAGAGCTTCTTCGTTTTGAAAACGCAATTTATAAGAATCTCGGTGACGGTGACGAGGAGCTGGTGGAGATCACAATGGTCTCCAATCCCGAGCTGAAGCACAACCTCTTTAACATCGTAACCAACGACATTATCTGGAATCTCCCAAGGGAATATAACAGCGCGAGCAGAGCATACGCCGGCGTAGAGTATGAGGATGCCCATAACCTCAAGCTGATTAACTGGGATAGCGCAACCGTCACCTTCTGGGGCGATGACCTTGAGGGGCAGGTTACCCTTCCGCTTTCCGGAGCGGACAACGGCATTGGATATATGGGCGCCGGGATCAGCTCGGTTACCGGTCTAACGCTTTCCGTGGCAAATCCGCAGGCAGACGCAAGCCATCCCGCGGGGGCAACGGTAACGAGAAATTATACGATCCGTTGCCGCAATCTCTATGGGGACAGCTTTGAAACGAGCGGAACCGTAACGCTTTACACATCGACTACGGCGTTGCCTC
>SVSC01000046.1 GCA_015064525.1 Oscillospiraceae bacterium | reverse complement strand
GACGGCACTCCCATCTACGATATCAAGCCCTATCTGCCCTATTCGGACAGCCATCCCGATGCCATCGGAGGCTTTGGCTCCGAGGTGCTTTCCCATCGGCTTCGGGTGGAGTTTCCCGAGGAGCTGTTGGGGCAGATCCACGAGTCGGAAAGGGAAAATCTTTTGGAAATTTTGGCGCAGGACCCAAGAACCGCATATATCCATGACGAGACAAGAGAGTGGGGCGTAACCTATGCCGGCTACAACGTGCTGTTCTACGTTCGCGGCGATTGCTTGCAGGTTTGCGGTGTGGAACGCTTGAAAAAACCAAAGGAGAAGGATTCATGAAGCAGTTTTTCAAGGGCAGGGGAGGTTCCGCTGCTTGGGCTTATTTTCGAACGATGGTGTATGCGGTTGCCAACGCGCTCGTTTGCGAGATCTTTGTTTTTCCGAACAATTTCGCGCCGTCGGGCATCAACGGCATTGCAACCATGATTCAGTACCTTCTGGGAATTGACGTGGGGTATCTCTCCCTGATCGTGAACATTCCCATGCTGGTGGTGGCATATTTCGTTTTGGAGCGTCGCTACGCGCTCAGAACGGCGGCGCACTCTCTCACCTTTTCCTTTACGCTGATTCTTTTGAGCTTTTTTGACCTCACCCCCATCATCTATCAGGCAACCGACACGGGCGGGGGGATCCTCGCCGCCCTTGCGGGGGGACTGTTCAGCGGCGCGCTGTACAGCTTTTCGGTTCGGCTCGGAGGCTCCACGGGAGGTACCGACGTGGTTGCCGCCTTCATCAACCACCGTTATCCCGAATACGATACGGTTTGGATCATTTTCGCCTTGAACGTTTCGGTTGCGGTTGCCTCCTTCTTCGTTTACGGAATGGAGTATCAGCCCGTGATTTTGTGCGCGCTCTACGTGTTCGTGAGCAGCAAGGTCAGCGACAGTATTTTCAAGGGCGCTCGCGCCGCGGCGAAGTTTGAGGTGGTCACCACGCATCCGGAGGAGCTGGCGGAGGAGCTGATGAAAAAGCTGCGCCACGGCTGCACGCTGTTGCCCGCCAAGGGGATGTACACGAAAATGGAGAAATCCATGCTGGTATGTGTTGTGAACACCCGTCAGGTGGTGGAGTTTGAGCGGATCATCCGAAAATACGACAACACCTTTGCCTATATTTCAACGGTCAATGGAACCGTTGGTGAGTTTCACAAGCGAAAAAACAAAAAATGAGGTTACAATATGAAAATCAAGGATCCCAATCGTAGACTTCGGCTTGCCTGCTACACCTCCAACGTTGCCATGTCGGGGGTGGCGTGCATATCTCCTCTGTTATTCGTCACCTTCCGACAGCTCTACGGGGTTTCCTACACCCTTCTGGGGCTTTTGGTGGTGATCGGCTTTTGCACACAGCTGATTGTGGATCTGCTGTTTGCCGCCTTCTCAAAGCATTTCAATTATACCTACGCTCTGCGGATCATGCCGATTCTCACGGTGAGCGGGATGCTGGTGTACGCGATCTGTCCGATGCTGCTTCCCGATCATGCCTATCTGTTTTTGGCGCTGGGAACCTTTATTTTCTCGGCGTCGGCGGGATTGAACGAGGTGCTGATCAGCCCCGTTGTGGCAGCGATTCCCTCCGAAAAGCCGGAGCGGGATATGGCGATTCTTCATTCCTCCTACGCTTGGGGATTGGTGTTCATGGTGGTGATCTGCTCGGTGCTTTTGCGCTTGGTGAAGGCTGAGCAGTGGTTTGTGCTACCTCTGTTGCTGGCAACTGCTCCGCTGGTGGCTTTTTTCCTGTTTGCCACCTCGGAGATTCCCAAAATGGAAAGCGGCAAGGTTGGAGCGTCGGGAAAAACAGGCTTTTCTCCCGCGCTTTGGCTCTGTGTTTTCTGCATTTTTCTTGGCGGCGCCGCCGAGGGAACCATGACCCAATGGGTTTCGAGCTATCTGGAAATTGCCGTGGAAATTCCCAAGACCGTTGGGGATATTCTTGGAATGGCGCTTTTTTCCGTAATGCTGGGGCTTGGTAGAAGCCTCTACGCGAAATTTGGAAAAAATGCTCTCCGTGTAATGCTTTGGGGCATGGTGGGGGCAACCGCTTGTTATCTCATAGCAGGACTGTCCGAAAATCCCGTGGTTGGGCTGGCGGCGTGCATTTTCACGGGCTTTTGCACCTCCATGCTGTGGCCGGGAAGCATCATTCTGGTGGGAGAGAAATTTCCCACGGCGGGAGTTGCGGCGTATGCCCTGATGGCGGCGGGCGGCGATCTCGGTATTTCGGTGGCACCTCAGCTGGTGGGCATTGTTACCGACGTTGTTGGCGCCTCTCCCACAGCGGTTACCCTTGCGGAGCGGTTCTCCTGCACAGCGGAGCAGATTGGGATTCGGGCGGGATTGCTCAGCGCGGTGCTGTTTCCGCTCACGGGAATCTTTTTCGTCGCTTTCCTGAAAAAAAGATTGGCGAGAGAGGAATCCTGCTGAAAAGCCATTGCAATGTACTCGATTTTGTGATATAATGAGTTAAAACAATCGGCATGAAATCTAAAAAAGGGGGCTTTTTTTCACATGACCCAACCGAAAGTTCAAATGGATTGGCAGGCGGTGCTGCCCGACGTGATGCGGGAAAAAATCCTGCTCTTGGAGCATAGAGCCTCGTCTCTGATTCCCCTCCATAGTCATGAGTATCTGGAATTGACCTACATCACCCGCGGAACGGCGGAGCATTGCCTGGATGGGCAAACGGTAACCGTGCGGGAGGGGGACTATTTTATCGTTGACTACGGTAGTCGCCACAGCTATCGCAACACCGACGGTCAGGGCTTTGACAACACCGATTGTCTGTTTCTGCCCGAGCTGCTGGATCCCGTGCTGAAGGGAACGAAAAGTCTCCGTTCTCTCCTGGAGCATTATCTTTTGCATTTCAATCAACGGGCGTTGGCGCAAAATCCCGTTCGCATGGTGTTTCACGATTCGGACGGTCGGGTGGGGGAATTGATCGAACGGATGCAAAAAGAGCAGATGGAGAGGGCTGCAGGCTACACCGAGTTCCTTCGCTGCTATCTTGTGGAGATCCTGCTGCTCACCCTGCGCCGTATGGAGAATGCCTCCGCCGCGGCAACGGGCGATGACGTTAGCTCCTGCCTGGTGGAGTATATCCGCGAGCATTATATGGAGCAGATTACGCTGGGAGAGCTTGCCAAGCGCTTCAACTATAGCTTACCTTATCTCAGTAAGCGATTTCGGGAGGACGTTGGCGTTTCCTTTGTTTCTTATCTGCAGAGCTATCGGGTGATGGAGGGCTGCCGCCTTTTGGCAAGCACCAACCGAACGCTGGCGGATATTGCAGGCATGGTGGGGTATCGGGACGTGAAGTTTTTTGCCAACATGGTTAAGCGACACACAGGTTTCACTCCAAGAGAGTTTCGCCGCCGACACCATGGAAGTTGATGTGTCAAAAAAAACATGGCTAACGACCGATTATCCTGATTCAGAGTAACGCGGCTTGATTTTGCAATGCGTGTTGAAAAAGCCTTCTCCGCACTTGAAAGAATTCTTCGGGATTCCGCCAAGTGCGGAGTTTTTATATGTGCGGTTGACTATTTTTCGTCGAAATCTTGCTTTTTTGGTAAAAATATGATATAATGGTAAATCATACCAAAAAAGCAGGTGAAGCATTGTTCAGGGAATATTTGGATCAGAACGTTTACGACGCAACGCAGGAGCGCTTGCGGTTTTTGTTTGAGCATTTTGATAATCTGTTCGTTTCCTTCAGCGGAGGAAAGGACAGCGGTCTTTTGCTGGAGTTGTTTTTGGATTATCGAAATCGCCACTTTCCCAACCGCGTGATCGGCGTTTTTCATCAAGATTTCGAGGCGCAGTATTCGGTGACCACCAAGTACGTAACCGAAACCTTTCAGCGGTTGAAAAAGGAGCCGAACGTGGAGCTATACTGGGTTTGTCTCCCCATGGCAACCAGAACGGCATTGAGTAGCTATGAAATGTTTTGGTATCCGTGGGATGACCGTTGCCCCGAGGCTTGGGTGCGTTCGATGCCTCAGGAGGACTACGTGATCAATCTGAAAAATCCTTTCCGACATTATCGCTATCGGATGCATCAGGAGGATCTTGCGCGGCAGTTTTGCCGATCCTTCCATGAGCTTCACGGCGGAGGGAAAACCGCTTGCCTTCTCGGAATGCGGGCGGAGGAATCCCTGAACCGTTACAGCAGCTTTCTCAATAAGCGGTATGGCTATGAGGGCACCTGCTGGATTTCAAGAATGTTCAAGGACGTTTGGTCGGCTTCACCCCTCTACGATTGGGGAGTGAACGATATCTGGAAGGCGATCGCGCGCAACGGGTACGCGTATAATTCGCTGTACGATCTTTACCACAAGGCGGGGCTTCGTCCCGATCAGATGCGTGTGGCGTCTCCCTTCAACGATTATTCCAAGGATAGTCTGCATCTCTACCGCGTGATCGATCCCGAAATCTGGACACGGCTGGTGGGGCGGGTTTGCGGCGCAAACTTTGCCGCCATCTACGGCAGAACCAAAGCAATGGGATATCGGAGCATCACGCTCCCCGAGGGCTACACTTGGGAGAACTACACCAAATTCCTGCTGGACACCTTGCCCAAGCGCCTGCAAAACAACTACATCAAAAAATTTCAAACGTCCATTCGCTTCTGGCATGAAACGGGTGGGGGACTTTCGGAGGAAACCATTCGGGAATTAGAGGAACGAGGCTACCGCATTCGCAGAAACGGCGTTTCCAATTACACCCTGGATAAGAAAACCAGAGTGGTATTTCTCGGTAAAATTCCCGATCATACCGACGATATCAAAACCAGCAGAGATATTCCCAGCTGGAAAAGAATGTGCTATTGTATCCTGAAAAACGATCACCTTTGCCGTTTTATGGGCTTTGGTCTTACCCGCGAGGAGCAGAGGCGGGTGGACGTGATCCGAAAGAAGTACGGAGGAATGTCAAATGCAAAATAAAAATTGGAGGAGTCCGGTTTACAACGTGATCGCGGTTCCCTTTGAAAAGATCGTGCCCAATACCTATAACCCCAACACCGTGGCGCCCCCCGAAATGAAGCTGCTGTATGACAGCATCAAGGAGGATGGCTACACCATGCCCATTGTTTGCTACTATGTGGACTTCAAGGACGTTTACGTGATTGTGGACGGCTTTCACCGCTACCGTGTGATGAAGGAATACCCCGATATTTACGAGCGAGAGGGGGGGATGCTGCCTGTTTCGGTGATTGATAAGCCGCTTTCCGACCGTATGGCATCCACCATTCGCCACAATCGCGCCCGCGGCTCCCACGATGTGGATCTGATGAGCAATATCATTCGGGAATTGCACGACATTGGCAGATCCGACGCATGGATTTCTAAGCATTTGGGGATGGATCGGGACGAAATTCTGCGCCTCAAGCAGATCACGGGTCTGGCGGCTCTATTTCGGGACGTGGAATTCGGTCAGGCTTGGCGTCCCGTTGACATGGATCCCGCGGAAACGCTTCCGACCACTTCCGTGGCGGCGGCGCGAATGATGGATGACGAGGAGCTGGTGCAGTAGCTTTGCCCAAAAGAAATCGGCGCGGAAGGGCTGTTTGAATTTCCGCGCCGTTCCTTTGAAAAAATGTGAAACTTTTCAAGGAAAAATTAAAAAAGCTATTGACAAACGGAATTGGATGTGATATAATATACAAGCGTTCGGTAAGAGAATGGCGGGATAGCTCAGTTGGCTAGAGCAATCGGTTCATACCCGATAGGTCATGGGTTCAAGTCCAATTCCCGCTACCAGGCCCGTTGGTCAAGCGGCTAAGACACCGCCCTTTCACGGCGGTAACAGCAGTTCGATTCTGCTACGGGTCACCAATGCGAAAGCCACCTGATTTCAGGTGGCATTTTTATTTTCAGAAAGGATGATAGTATGTCATTTAGCTTTACAAAAATGCATTGCAACGGCAACGATTACGTTGTGCTGGAAACCTTCACGCAGGAGATCTACGATCTGTTCACGCTTTCTCTCATTTTGTCGGATCGCAGATGCGGCATCGGCGCCGACGCGATGATCGAGGTGGCGCCCTGCGAGGAGGCGGATGCAGAGGTTCGGGTGTACGCTCCCGACGGAACCGACACCGACGTTGCGGGCTGCGCCGCCAGATGCGCGGTCAAGCTCCTGCGGGATCAAAGGATCTGTGAAAAGGAGCGCTACCGCCTGAAAATGCCTGCGGGAATGGTGGAGGCGGAGCCTGTATCCTTCCGACGTCGGTCTGTGTCGGCGGTTTGCGAGCTGATTCCCATGATCGAAACCGCGGAGAAGGGAAGCGTTGAGGTGGAGGCACGGGAAAGGAGCTACCGCCTCTATCCTGTGGAGCGGATGGGACGGCATTGCGTGCTGTTCGCGGATGAGAATTTTGCCGACACTGAGGGGATCGAGAACGTTAATCTGGCGGCGGTTGCCTCGGCACTGAATAGCCTGCCCGAGTGGAAAGGAGCGTCGGTTCAGCTGATTGAGCCCTCCGGCGACGGCGGCTGGAAGCTGCGAATGTGGATCCCCGGTCAGGGCGAGGCGCGCGCCAATGCCATAGGCGTTGCGGCAGGGGTGATGGCAATGGCCCGTCGGGGGCTGGCTTTGCCCCATGAGGACGTTCGGGTTGCGGTGCAGGGCGGCGAAATGGTCTTTCACGTTGCCGACGGAACGCTGTTCCTCACGGGAACGGTTCAGGACGTTTTCGACGGCGTTTCTCGGTTTTAATACTTTGTATATACAATAATAAAGGAGAAGTGTGATATGCCAAGATCGATTTTTATGAGATATCCCGGAGGGCTTGCCAAGGCGCTGACCCTCAGTTATGACGATGGCGTGGTGGAGGACATCAGAATGGTGGAAATTCTGAATCGCCACGGCATGAAATGCACCTTTAATATCAATAGCGGTCGCTATCCCGCCCAGGACGCTCCCGAAAACGCCAAGCACGTTCGGCTGTCGGAGGCGCAGGTAACCAAGCTGCTTGAGCATTCCCCCCATGAGGTGGCTGTTCACACCCTTGAGCATCCCTTTCTTGCAAGCCAGCCCACGGCGGCGGTTTGCCATGAGGTTTTGCAGGATCGCTTGAATTTGGAAAAGCAGTTTCATCGGATCGTTCGGGGAATGGCGTATCCCATGGGAAGCTTCAGCGATGGAGTGGTGGAAGCGCTCCGCGCCTGCGGCATTGCCTATGCCCGCACCACGGTTTCCACGCAAAAATTTGACCTTCCTACCGATTGGTTGAGGATGCCTGCCACCTGCCGCCACAAGGATCCTAAGCTGATGGAGCTGGCAAACCGTTTTCTGGAGCTGAATTGCAGGGATTTTCCAAAGCTGTTCTATCTATGGGGGCACACCTATGAGTTTGCCGAGGACAACAACTGGGAACTGATGGAGCGTTTTGCGGAGCTGATGGGCGGACGGAATGACATTTGGTACGCCACCAACGGCGAGCTTTACGACTACGTTCAGGATTATCAGCGCTTGGAGTGGTCGGTAGATGAAACCATTCTTCATAATCCAACGGCTCGAACGCTCTGGTTTGCCTACGGCTTTCCTTATGCGGTTGAGGTTGCGGAGATTGCCCCCAACGAAACCAAGTACCTGAATTGATCAAAGGATCGCGCCCTGCCGATTTCGGCAGGGCGCGATCCTGTTTATTCGGTTCAGGCTTCCTCGGTTTTTTCCTCAGCGGTCGAGTCTGCCTGCTTGTTGTCGTCAGCTTCCTCGTCCTCGTCGTTGTCGGAAGTCATGCGCAGAAGTACAACGTTGGCATCGTCAACCTGATGGTCAACGATTTTGTTTACCTTCGCAATGAGCTTGATGGGAGCGATTTCGATCTCCACTTCAAAGGAGGCGCCCTCCTCGGGTATTTCCTCCAATTGGCTGAATACCAAGCCGTTGAAGGTGTCGAAGTCGCAGTCGGGAAGGTCGATTTCCAACTCGCGCTCGATTTCATCAATGCGAGCCTCGCCGCGAATTCTCCAAGCGTTTTCGTCCTCTAATTTTTCGATCACGGAAACGGGCTCCTCCTCGGGATCATCATCCACGATCACAAGGTCGCCAACCAAACGCTCAATGAGGTCGGTGAGGGTTACAATGCCCTCCATGCCACCGTATTCATCCAGAACCACGGCAAAGGTGGTTCTTTCTTTTTTCATGTTGCGGAGAAGCACGTCGGCGGTAACGCTTTCGGGAACAAAGTAAGCGGGGCGCACAGCCTTTTCCAGAATTTCCTCCCTGGATTGGTTTTCCAAACGGAAATAGTCTTTGGTGTTCAGGATGCCAACAATATTGTCGGCGCTGTCATCGCAAATGGGGTACATGGTGTGACGGCTGCTTTGAATGGTAGCATTCCATTCCTCGTCGCTCTCCTCCATCCAAAGAAGGGTAACCTCCTTGCGGTGAGTGGAGATCTCGCCTGCGGTCAGATCATCGAATTCAAAGACGTTCTGAATAACCTCATTTTCGTCCTCGTCGATCAAGCCTTTTTTGCTTCCTGCTTCTGCCATCATGCGGATATCCTCCTCGCTCACCTCTTCATCGGTGGCGTTGGGATCAATGTGCATGAGACGGAGAATTCCGTTGGTGGAGTGGGTGAGGAGGGATACCAATGGACCAAAGACCTTGGCGATGCCGCTGACCAGCGGCGCGATCTTCAGGGCGATCTCCTCGGATTTTCTCTGGGCAACGCGCTTGGGAACAAGCTCGCCGAACACCAGGGTAAAGAAAGAAAGGATTAGGGTGATGAGAATGACGCAAATGCTGTTGAGCAGATTCTCGGGAATCGAGGTGATCCCCCAGGTGTCGCGCACAAGCGTTACGATCATTCCCGCGAAGTTATCGGCAGCGAACGCGCTTCCCAGAAATCCGGAAAGGGTGATTGCCACCTGAATGGTTGCGAGAAAGCGCGCGGGCTGCTTGGTGAGGCGGCGAAGCTTTTTTGCGTTTTTATTGCCTTCCTCCACCAGAATATCAAGTCTTGCTTCACTTACGCTGATCACAGCGATTTCGGCGCAGGCAAAGATCGCGTTCAGGGCGATCAGCGCCAATTGCAACAGGATCATGATCCCTATGTTCATTTCGTTAAATCTCCTTCTGTAACTTAATAGTATGTTGAAAATATTCTGTTATCCGATCTGCATGAGAAAAAGACACAGCCTCTTGCTATTCCCGCAAGAAATGACTATGCCGTATCACAGATATATTCGGATCAGAAGGAGGGTGATCGCAACTTCGATCGCAACTGCCGTCGTCCATTTTCTGTACCGAGTTCTCCTTTCAAGAAATACTGCAATTATTATAGCAGAGAAGGCGCGAAATGTCAAGTGCTTTTTAAAAAAAAATTGAGAAGCGCCCGATCGGGCGCTTCTCAACAAAGGCTCAAGCATTCACAATTTCGTCGATCACCTGCAGATAAACGGCAATTTTTGCTTCTGCGTCGGCTTGATCCTTTGCGCGGAGCAGATAGTAGAATTTCACCTTGGGCTCGGTTCCCGAGGGGCGAATAACGACCACGTCGCCGTTCTCCAAGCCGAAATACAGCACGTTGGAGGAGGGGAGCCCCGTGGGGCGGGCTACTCCGTTTTCGGTAACGGTTTGCTTCAAGTAGTCACCGATCAGAGCTACGGGTGTTTCTCCGAATCGCGCGGGGGGCGTTTCCCGCAGGCGGTTCATCAGATCCGCCATCCGCTCGGCGCCATGAAGCCCCTCCATGTAAAGCTCGCGGGTGGATTCATAGCAATAGCCGTATTTTTCCCAAAGGGCGTTGAGCGCGTCGGAAAGCGTCATGCCCTTGGCGTGGTAGTGGGCGGTCATTTCGCAGATCAGCATGGTGGTAACAACCGCGTCCTTATCCCGCGCGTAGGTTCCCTTCAGGTAGCCGTAGCTTTCCTCAAAGCCGAACAGGAAGGAGCCCTCGCCCTTCTGTTCATGGTTTTTGATGACCTCGCCAATGAACTTGAAGCCGGTTAGCACGTTGAACATTTCCACACCGTTGGCTTGACAGATAGCGGTTGCCAGTTCGGAGGAAACGATGCTCTTTACCACGTAGGGCTTTTCGGGCATGGTGTTGGTTTCCTGATAAGCGGTGATGATATAGTCGGTGAGCAGGGCGCCCATCTGATTGCCCGTGATCACACGGAAGTCACCGTTGGGGGTTCGCGTCATCACGCCAACGCGGTCGGCGTCGGGATCGGTTGCGATCACCAGATCGGAGCCAACCTTGTTTGCCAGTTCGATCCCCAGCTGAAAAACCTCGGCGTATTCGGGATTGGGCTTTGCAACGGTGGGGAAGTCGCCGCTGATCACCATTTGCTTCTCAACGAGATAGAGATGCTTCAAGCCTACGCGGCGGAGAATATCGGGAACCAAACGGTGTCCCGTTCCGTGGAGCGGGGAATAGACGATTTTCAGATCCTCGGCAACGGCGGCAATGGCGTTGGGATTGACTGCCTGCTCCCGTACCCGTTCCAGATAAATACGGTCGATCTCCTCCCCAAGGATCTCCACCGCACCGCTTTTAACGGCTTGCTCCAGGTTGGTGAAGCGGACGTCGCGGAAGATATCCAACTTTGCGATTTCGGCGGAAACGGTTTCGGCATGTTCGGGGGGAAGCTGGGCGCCGTCCTCCCAGTATGCCTTGTAGCCGTTATATTGCTTGGGATTGTGGGATGCGGTGATATTAATTCCCGCAACGCAATGAAGGTGACGAAGAGCGAAGGAAAGCTCGGGGGTGGGACGAAGGGCATCGAAAAGATAAACCTTCACGCCGTTGGCGGCAAGCACCGATGCGGCGGTTTCCGCAAACAAACGGGAATTGTTGCGGCAATCGTGAGCGATTACAACGCCGTCCTTTGCTCGGTTTTCGCGAAGAATGAGATTTGCCAGCCCTTGCGTTGCGTGAGCAACCGTGTGGCGGTTCATGGCGTTGGTCCCCATCTTCATCACGCCTCGCAGGCCTGCCGTGCCAAAGCCGAGCATGGCGCCGAAGCGGAGCTTAATTTCTTCATCATTGCTTGCAATTGCTCTCAGCTCATTCTTTTCTGCTTCGCAGAGAAGCGTCGACGAAAGCCATTTTTCATATTCGTTGCGGTAATTGGTGCTCATGCGCTGTGTCCTCCGGGGGGATGTTTGTTCTGATTACTTAATTATGATATGTTATTTTGTGCTTAAATATTCCTTCAGAGCCAAGGAAAGCTGGTCGGGGCAGGACGTGGACTTAAAGCCACAGCGGATGCCCGAAAGACGCCGAATCGCTTCTTCAACGGTCATGCCGGCAACCAATGCGGCAACGCCTTGGGTGTTGCCCGAACAGCCGCCGTGATAGCGCACTTCAAGAATAACGTCGTTTTCAATGGTGATGTCGATGGCGGAGGAACAAACGCCTTTGGTTTTATAGGTGAATTTTTCCATTCTTATGAATATCCTTTCATTGATCATCTTTGACCGCGCGCAACGGTCAGATGGGGGTAAAAGCCGATGGAAGTGAAATCCGACGCTTCCATGGAAAGATAGAGCAGGAAGGAAAGGAGATCTCCCTCGTCCGCCGGTAAGACCGCGTGGATACGGGTGCGCAGCGGATCCTCCCGAGAGGGAGCCAGATGGGCGCGGTCGGGGCGAAGCCCGCAAAGTCTTGCCGCTGTAAGCAGACTGTCGGCTTCTCCGTTTGCCTCGCATTCCCAGGAAAACTCAAAATAGCGGGGGCATCCGCTTTCATGGGGAAGGGGGGTCATACTTTTTCGCAGAAGGGCGAAGCGGGTGAGCTTGTCCTCTCCCGAGCAAACGTCGCAGGTGGCAACAATGCGGATATCATATTGCTCGATCAGCTTGGAAAAGCTGTTGAGCCTTCCCTCCGAGGTGCTTTCCAAGGGAAGAATGCAGAACTCCGAGATGCCGTTGTAAACGTCCTCGCAGGCGCCGTGAAAGCTGTGGGCATAGGTTGCCTTGGGCTCCTCCAGCAGCTCGGAAAAGCGCTGAAAGGCGGCATCGGCGTAGGGGCTTTTTTGGTAGGAGATCCGCTGATAGGAGTAGCCGCTCAGCTCCTCCGCCACAGGAAAGAGAATTTCTTGACGGAGGGTGTTGGGGTCGGGGATAAGACGGCGAAGCTCCATGGAAAGCAGAACCCTGCGGTGCAGGCGCGCGCTTTGCGGGAGAGGAGAGCCCTTCTCGCTTGCAAAATTGGGCAGACGATGCTCGGGGAGCGAAGCCAAAAAGGAGGCGCTGTCGGTGTATTCCGAAAGAATCTCAGCCGCCAGCTCACGCAGATGGGCGCGCTCCTGCTCGCCGATCTGCGCCGACCGCTCGACAAGCTCCTCCAGATTGGCGAGAATGATTTCCTCGGGCGAATAGGAGCTAAGCTCTTCCATTGCGGCTCAAAGCAGCTCCAGCAGACCGTAGCCTGCCGCAAGGAAGCTTTGCAGTTCCTCGGCGGTGAGTTTTTTCTGAGAGAGAAGGGCGGATCTGTAGAGATAGGTTGCGGCTGCCTCCTGCTTTTCCGCGCTCATTTCGGTGAGCTTCCGAATCAGCGGAGAGGCGGTGTTTACCGTGAGCTTGAGATCGTTGGGCATGGGGGGAGGCGTAAAGCCGTTTCCTGCCGCCGCGAAGTATTTCATCATGTCCTCCATACGGCGAGCTTCCTCGGAAACCGTGAGCAGCAGGGGAACCGATTCGTCCTTCAGGCTGAGCAGCTCCACGGTCAGATTCTCCTCGCCGGAAGCCTTTTTGAACAGAGCGGTGAGGGCTTCACCGTCGGCTACCGCTTCCTCTCCCTTCAAAGCGCCTGCGATATCGGCGTCGATTCGCAGGAATTTCACGCCGTCGGAGTAGCTTTCCAAAGTGGAAACGAACTGCACCTCAATGGGCTGATCCAGAACCGCAACGCGAATGCCCTGCGCCTCAAACATGGAGATATACTGCGCCTGCATTGCCTTGTCGGTGGTGTAGTAGACGGTGTTTTCGTTGGTTTCCTTGGCGCTCTCCAAATATTCGGTGAGGGTAACGTGACTGCCGTTGGTCAATTCCAGCAGAAGCGAGTCCTTTACGCGATCATAGAATTTGCGGTCGCGCATACAGGTGTACTCGGTGAAAACGCGAATATCGCTCCAAAGCTTTTCGTATTCCTCGCGCTCGGTGTTGCAAAGGCTGTTCAGCTTGTCGGCAACCTTTTTCACGATGTGGGCAGAGACCTTGGTGATATAGGCGTTGTTTTGCAGATAGCTTCTGGAAACGTTCAGAGGTAGCTCGGGGCAATCCAGAACACCCTTGAGCATCAGCAGGTACTCGGGGATCACTTCCTTAATATTGTCTGCCACGAAAACCTGATTGTAGTAGAGCTTTACCTGCCCCTCAATGGGCTCAAAGCGGGTGTCGATCTTGGGAAAATACAGGATACCCTTGAAATTCAGGGGATAATCGGCGTTGATGTGGATCCAGAACAAGGGCTCCTTGTAATCGGAAAAGACCTTACGGTAGAACGCCTTGTAGTCCTCGGGGGTACATTCGGAGGGGGATTTGAGCCAGAGGGGAGTGGTGTCGTTAACGGGAGTTGCCTCGGCTTCGGCTTCCTTGTCGTCCTCCTTGCCCGAAACGCTGAAATAGATTTCCACGGGCATAAAGGAGCAATACTTATTGAGAATTTCCCGAACGGTGCTCTCTTTCAGAAATTCCGCTTCCTCGTCGGAGATGTGCATGATCACCGAGGTGCCGTGCCCCTCCCGTTCTGCGGCGCTCATTTCAAAGCTGCCGTCGGAGGTGCAGACCCAATGCACGGCAGGGGCGCCCGTGTAGGAGGCGGTGATCACCTCCACCGTGTCGCTCACCATAAAGGAGGAATAGAAGCCGAGACCGAAATGACCGATGATGCCGTTGTTCTGGTTGCCGTCCTCATATTTCTGAACGAATTCCAGAGCGCCCGAAAGCGCGATCTGGCAGAGGTAACGGTCCAGCTCCTCCTCGGTCATGCCGATGCCGTTGTCCGAAACGGTCAGGGTTTTGGCATCGGGATCGAGAATCACCTCCAGGCGGTAAGACTCGCCCTTGGAGTCGTACTGCCCGAGAGATTCCAGGCGCTTCAGCTTGGTAACGGCGTCGGCGGCGTTGGAAACGATCTCACGCAGAAAGATATCTTTTTCGGAGTAAAGCCATTTTTTGATGATCGGGAAGATATGCTCGGTTTGCACCGAGATTCCACCCTTTTTGTTTGCGGATTGCATGGGGAATACGTCCTTTCTGAATGGGTTTTATATTATTGTATTGTATTTTTGGGGAGAATTACTTTTCCAAAAGATCCACGCCCTGCATCCGACGGATGAGCTGCTCGGTTTCCTCCTCGGCGGCAAGGGTTGCCTCGTCGGCGGAGAATTGCAGAACCGTCTCGTCGGAAAGCTCGCTGAGGATATGATGCCTCAGACAGAAATCGTAGATCGTGATCAGAAGCCTGCCGGAGCGCTTCAGCGGAATCCCGCGCTCCTGCTGCTTTTGCAGGTGCAGGATCTTTCTTTCCAGCGACTTGATGATGGTGTCCGGCGTGGTGCGAACGTCCTTGGCGGGATCCACCATGCTGTCGATGGGGTAATGGTTTTCGGTATTGGAAGGAAGCCCTTTCGCGCGGAGACGTCGATCAATCTGTTCGGAAACCAGCTCAATCACGGTGGTAAACAGCGGCACGCCCAGAATCAAGCCCCACAAGCCGAAAATCGAACCAACGGTGGTGATGGAGATCAGCACGCACAGAGAGCTGACTCCGTAGTGATTGTAGAGCAGTTTGGGGCTCACAAGGTTTTTATTCAGCTGTTGGATCAGCAGAATGATCAGGAGCATAGGGATGGCAACGGTAGGCTTTGCCAGCAGAACGATGACCAGCGCGGGGATCACCCCGATGATGGGGCCGATGAAGGGGACGATGTTTGCCAAGCCGCCGATGGTGGCGATCAGCAAGGGATAGGGAACTCCCACAATGAGGAAAAGCAGAAGCGCCAGCATCGCAACAAACAGAGATTCAATGAGCTTGCCGCGGATAAAGCCGCCGAAGGTACGGTCGGTTACCATGCAAACCCGTGTGATCAGAGAATTGACCTTGGTGCTGAAGAGCGCGCTGCGAACCTTCATTACCTGAGCGTAGCGCTTTTCCTTGGTTGTGAGAAAATAAAGCGACACGAAGAAGGCAAAGATCAGGTCGGTGATCACGTCTGCCACTGTTCCGAAGATGTCGATAATGGAGAGCGAGCCCTCTGTGCCGAAGAATTGCGCCGCCCAAGACATGATCTGGGGGATGTTGAGGAGCAGATAGTTCAGGGAGAAATTTTTGGCGCTTTCGGGATTCAAGGGATTTAGGGGGCTTTGGGTCAACCCAAGAGCGCCCAGCTTCCCGTTGATCCAGCCCACCGCATTGTTGAATTGAGTAACGGCGGATTGCAGGTAGTTATCAAAATTGGCAAGGAAGTCGGAGGCGGAGAGATAGAGCTGCGGGATCAGAAGCGCCAGAACAAAGGCTATGATCAGCAGGAACGAAAGATAGGAGAGGATCAGAGCAATGGTGCGTCGCAGCCCCATGGGACGAACGCGGTAGAGCGTTTTGCGCTCGTAGAAGCGGAACATGGGGTTGAGCAGATAGCACAGCACCAAGCCCCAGATGATGGAGCGGAACAGGCTGAACACCGAGGCAAGGAAGCCGTTCACCTTAGCTCTGTTCACGATCAGCAAAAGTGCCAGCAGAAGAAGGGCATAAACCACAATGCCAATGGTTTTTAATCTTGCGGAACGCTTGGGGTTGAATGCATTCATGCCCTCTCACCTCCTTGTTTTTGGTTGGCGGCGGCTTCCGAGCCTGCGCCGTAAAGCTCGGCAGCCTCGGCGGCAAATTCCGAAAGCGCCTCGTCGGAGGTATCGGTGAAGATGCGATGCTTTCTGGCAATTGCGTAGGTTCGCAGGCGGATCAGCTCCGCCTCCGAAAGATTGCCGTAGCTGGAGGGGGTGTCCTTGATGAGGATGGGGGCATTTTCAACCTCCTGCTCCTCGTGCGGAGCATCCTCGTCGGGAAGCATGGCGCGATCGTTTTCGGAGTAATAGGTGTCGAGATCGCCGGAAAGTCCCTTTTCGTTGAGCTTTTTATCCAGCAGGATTTTTCCAAGCTCGATCACGGTGGCAAAGAGGGGCACGCCGATGAGCATGCCAACCAGCCCCATCAGGTCACCCATCACCAGAATCGAGATCAGCACGCACAGGGAGCTGACGCCCGTGTTCTCGCCAAGGATCTTGGGGGCGATGATATTACCGTCGATCTGCTGGATTACCAGAATGGAAAT
>SVSC01000045.1 GCA_015064525.1 Oscillospiraceae bacterium | reverse complement strand
ACTGAAGAGGCTGCCGAGGAAGCAGCTGAGGAGACTGCCGAAGAGGCTGTTGCCACGGAAGAAACGGTCTGACACAAGGAGGATCGTGAAACAGGACTGTGCGTATCGGATCATGGGAGAGCCCCGTGAACAAGCCAATGGCGTACAGTCCTTTTTCGCATGGAAGCATGGAACATATCAAACGAATTTTAAGCTATACCAGACGGGCGCTGGACGACTACCAAATGCTCAAGCCGGGCGACCGCGTGGCGGTGGGCGTTTCAGCGGGCAAGGATTCTCTTGCCTTGCTCTGCTCCCTGGCGGAGCTTCGCCGCTTCTATCCCATTCCCTTTGAGCTTCACGCCGTTACCATCGACATGGGCTTTGCGGAGGGAATGGATTTTGCGCCGATCAAACGGTTGTGCGAGGAGCTGAACGTTCCTTATACCATTGTTCCCACCGAGATCTCCAAGATCATTTTCGACATTCGAAAGGAATCCTCCCCCTGCTCCCTCTGCGCCAAGATGCGGCGCGGCGCTCTCCACAACGCGGCAAAGGAGCTGGGATGTAATGTGGTTGCGCTGGGGCATCATTTCGACGACGCGGTGGAAACCTTTATGCTCAACCTCTTTTTTGAGGGGCGGATCGGGTGCTTCTCTCCCGTCTCCTATCTCAGTCGGGCAGACCTGCGCCTCATTCGTCCCCTGATCTATCTCCCCGAAAAGGACGTTCGCTATTTTGCCAACAAAGCCGAGCTTCCCGTGGTCAAGTCGCCCTGCCCTGCCGACGGCAACACGCAGCGCGAGGAGATGAAGCAGCTTCTGGCAAAGCTGGAGAGAGAAAATAAGGGCTTGCGGTATCGCATTTTCGGCGCCATGCAGAGGGGTGAGGTCTCGGGCTTCCGAGAGGTAAAGGGAATGCAGGGGATCAACGCCTACGCGGAGGACACGGAATCATGACAGACTTCCATCAGGATTTTTTGCCGATTTCTCGGCAGGATATGGAGGCGCGGGGCTGGGACCGTCCCGACTTTGTTTACGTTACGGGTGATGCCTACGTGGATCATCCGTCCTTTGGGGTGTCCATTATCTCCCGCGTGCTGGAGGCAGCGGGCTATCGGGTGGCAATCCTCTCCCAGCCCGACTTTCGCTCCTGCGAGGCGTTTCGGGAATTCGGACGTCCCCGTTTGGGCTTTCTCGTAACGTCAGGCAACATCGACAGCATGGTGGCGCACTACACCGCCGCCAAGAAAAAGCGCTCCTTCGATTACTATTCCCCGGGCGGCAAGGCGGGAAATCGCCCCGACCGTGCGGTGATCGTTTACACCAATCGGATCCGCGAGGCATACGGCGACGTTCCCGTGATTCTGGGCGGCTTGGAGGCATCCCTCCGTCGCTTTGCCCACTATGACTACTGGGATGATAAGGTTCGCCGCTCGATTCTTGTAGACAGCCGCGCCGACCTGCTTACCTACGGTATGGGAGAGAATATTCTGCTCCGCATTGCCGAGCTGCTGGATCGCGGCGTCCCCGTGAAAAAAATTCGAGACGTGCGCGGAACCGTCTATCTCTGCGATCCCGAGGATCGGGTGCATTATGAGGTGGCGGCAACCTTCGACTATAACGAATTGAAAAACGACAAGCGCCGCTATGCCGAGGCATTCGGCGTGCAGTACCGAAATCAGGACGCCCTGAACGGAAAAGCCATCTGCGAGCGCTACGACGGTAAGCTTCTGGTGCAAAATCCTCCCATGCCCCCCTTGGAGCGAGAAGAGCTGGATCGAGTCTATGCCCTCCCCTACCAAAGAAGCTACCACCCCGTTTACGAGGCGGCAGGTGGCGTTCCCGGAATCGAGGAGGTGCAATTTTCTGTCACGCACAACCGCGGATGCTTTGGCGGCTGTAATTTCTGCGCCCTTGCCTTTCATCAGGGGAGAACGGTGCGCTCCAGAAGCATACAGAGCGTGGTGGAGGAAGCAAGGAAGGTGACACAGCTTCCGGGCTTTAAGGGCTATATCCACGACGTCGGCGGCCCCACCGCAAACTTCCGATACCCTGCCTGCGATAAGCAATTGAAGGACGGTGTTTGCGCCAACCGCAAGTGTCTCGCCCCCACGCCCTGCAAAAATCTGAAGGTTGACCACAAGGAATATCAACGCCTGATCGAGGAGATCGAGGCTCTGCCCAAGGTGAAAAAGGTCTTTATCAGAAGCGGCATCCGCTTCGACTATCTCCTTTTGGATCGCAACGAGGAATTTTTCCGCAAGCTGGTACGGGACAACGTAAGCGGTCAGCTCAAGGTGGCTCCCGAGCATTGCGCAAGCGGCGTTCTTGCTTGCATGGGAAAGCCGAGCTTTGACGTTTACAGTCGCTTCCGCCGTCGCTTTTTTGAGATCACCAAGGAGCTTGGCAAGGAGCAATATCTGGTTCCCTACCTGATGTCCAGCCACCCCGGCTCCACCCTGAACGACGCCATTGAGCTGGCGCTCTGCCTCAAGGAAAACGGCTACGCCCCCGAGCAGGTGCAGGACTACTACCCCACCCCCGGAACCGCCTCCACAGTGATGTACTACACGGGCATCAATCCCCTCACCATGAAGTCGGTTTACGTTGCCACCGACTATCACGAGAAGCAGCTGCAGCGGGCATTGCTGCAATACAACCGTCCGCAAAACGCCGCTCTGGTTCGGGAAGCGTTGCGGCGGGCGGGCAGAGAGGATCTCATTGGCTACGGCAAGGAGTGCCTGGTCCGCCCCGAAGCGGCAAAGACTGTTGGCAGCCACGTAAGCAAGACTGCCAAAACAGACCGCAAGCTCGACTCACGGGGCAAATCAAACGGCAATAGCCGCACCGCAAAGACCGAAAGCAACCGCACAAAGGACAAGAAGGCTCCCGCGGCGGCGCAGTCCGACCGACGCAAAAAGCCTCTTTCAAAGCCCATAACCGGCGGCAAGCCAACGGGTGTTTACGGCAAAAAAGCAAAGTTCAAAAAATAAAGTTTTATAGAACCTGAAACAAAAATCCGCCGAAAAAATCGGCGGATTCAGACTGTAGACAAAACTAACGAGTTTCGTCAGTTTGATGAAAGTTTTCGTCCACCTTTTCCAAAAGGTGGCACGGATCCAACGCCGTGGGGCGTTGGTCGCCCTCCGCAGAGGGCGAAATCCCCCCTAAACGGCGTTTTCTTTGTTAGCTTTCTTTTGCGCCTGTGGCATCAAAAGAAAGCGGCTGACGCATTTGTGCAATTTAACGATCGACATTCCTTTGGTCTACACCCTCAATCCGCCGAAAAAATCGGCGGATTTTCTGTATATGTAGGTTTTAAAAGCCTTCAGCCCTCTTGGATCATGGCATCATACGGCACTTTATTGAATCCATGCCACGCAACGGCTCTGCCGAGGGCAGGGTGAAAGGTTAACATCTGCCCTCTCATTCCTCCCTTGCCATACCATCCGTTGCCCTTCTCTTTAAACTCATATCCCTGCGTCAAAACGGTGTTCACCCACTTCTCGGAGATCAACCGTTCTCCCTTCCATTCACCACCGTTCAGATACAAAATTCCAAGCTTCACCACGTCCTCGGTTCGCAAGTATAACCCCGTGGCACCCATGCAATAGCCCTGCGGACAAACACTCCACGCCAGCTCACGAAAGCCCATGACCTCGGTGAGAAAAGGACGCAACAGATTGGCGGGATCCTTGCCCGAAAGTCGTTCAATCACTCTGGAAAGAAGATAATACCCGGCATCGTTGTATTTGCCGTAGCTTCCGGGCTTGAACGGCAACGGCGCTGAAAGAATCAAGCTCAGATAATCGGTTCCTTTGGGGTAGGTCTCCCCGCTTTCATTATCAATGTCAATATAGTCGCGGTCGAGCCCAATGCGGTGGAGCATCACATGGTGAAGCGTCACCTCACGCCATGCGGGATCGGCATCCTTGGGAAACATATCCCCCAAAACGTCGATCACCCTCGTATCCGGAGTCAAAAGTCCCTTGTCAAACAACACACCGGTAGCGGTCACCGTAAATGCCTTGGCAATGGAATAGCTATCGCAGCAAGGGTTAGCAAGAGTAATCTTCTGACATCGAATGTGATATTCCCGATCTCCCTCCGCAACAAAGTATATTCCTCCCCCCGCGGCTTCAGCACGGGCGCCATAATCAATTGTGGAAAGTGACATCATCCAAATTCCCCTTTTCCTTAATCAAAATAATCAACCCAAGTATAACACCGATCCGTCCTTTTGTCAACAAACGTCTTGAAAGTGATGGAATATAAATCATAAAAAATGCCCTGTTCCACACAAGATCACAAGCTCTTCAGGGCGTTTGTCCCGCAAAAAAAGAAGCGGATCCTCGGTGCAAAGGAGTTTCACTGTTCCACCCCACTCGGAAAGGCGGTAAGCGTTTTTTCATAGCGGTCCCATTTCTCATGCTTGCAGACAAAATAAAAAGCAAAAAAAATCCAAGCCGATTGGCTTGGATCTTTTGTGGGGTGAGATATGGGATTCGAACCCACGGCCTTCAGGGCCACAACCTGACGCGCTAACCAACTGCGCCAATCCCACCGTATCAATCTGGCGTGCCTTGAGGGATTCGAACCCCCGACCTACTGCTTAGAAGGCAGTTGCTCTATCCAACTGAGCTAAAGGCACATCAGAGATCACAGCAATGCTTCCCGAAAATCGGGAAGCCGCTGCGCATGGAGCGAGTGATGGGAATCGAACCCACGCGGCCAGCTTGGAAGGCTGGAATTCTACCATTGAACTACACTCGCATCTCTTGGGACTGTCTTTCCACAAGTACTTGCATATTATACCACATTGAAGTCGGTTTGTCAAGACTTTTTTTCGAATTTTTCAATATTTTTCGTTTCCGTTTCTTTGTACAATTTTCCAATGAAAATCTTGACATCCCACCGTCTTTTTGCTATAATGAGGGTAATACCGCGATCGGGAGGTTCCTATGAAATCCACGCTTTGGTCCTTTTACGCTCTGCTGTTCAACCTGATTCCCTTCTCCCTTGTCTCAATCCTCGCCGTTTCCTCCCAAGCCTCCAAAACGGTTCTTCTGGCAATCGGAGGAGTGCTGACAGTAATCGGTATTGTTTGGACGGCTATTATTCACAACGCATGGTGGAAAAATACCGCTCCGTCCGCCCTGCTTGCCATGGCAATTCTGGGCTCCGCTAAGGGCTTGTGCGGCTCCGCCATCCTCGTTCACTTCTTCACCGTTACCGAATCCCAAATCAACGCCGCCGCTTTTTTTGCGTTTTCCGCCGCATTGGCGCTCTTTCTTTCGCTCGCAGCCCTGCTCTTGATTCCTTGGGTGAAGGATCATCCAAAGCGGATCCTGCTTCCTTTGCTGTTCGCGGCGATCGTTGGAGCAACCGTTTACCTGATCCATGCGCCCTCCCCACTTGCCCTTCTGCTCCTCTTTTTTTCCCTCACCGTCACCTTTTGTCTGGGCGCGCGGCTCATTGAATTTGACACCCTCAAGGAGCTGCGGTTCAATCTTTGCATGGCTTCCATGCTATACGCCGTTGCTGTTTTTTTAGTTGCCCTTCTCCTGATTGCGGGAGACGGCTGTGATTGCGACGGCGGTAGCTGTGATTGCGGCGACTGCGGCGGCGATGGGAAGAAGAAAAAAACAAAAAAATGATGATAAAAACGGGAATCTTTTGCGGATTCCCGTTTTTCGCTTGATTTTTCCGGCAAACTGTGATAGAATAAATAGATGATGAAAAGCTCGGAGAGGTGGCAATGGAAATGTTTAACCGATTCAAGGAAACCAAAAACAGAATTCTCATGCGCTCCAAGGCAACGAGCGTTCCCTTGGAGGAGGAGATCGAGCAATTCGGCTCGAACGGAGAGGACACCATTTATCGGATCCTTCTGGAGGAATTCGACTGCGTGATCCGCAACGTGGTGATCCCCCACAAAAAGCTCTATCTGGAAAAGGACTTTCTCGTGATCCATCGCGGTGTTCCCGTTGTGATCGAGGTAAAAAACTGGAAGGGCACCATTGGCATCAACAAAGCCAACGGCAATTTTTATCAAGATAAGCCCAACGGCGTTCATAAGGAGCTGAAAAGCCCGGTTGCCACCACCCTGCAATTTATACAGAGCATGAAGGATTTCTACAAGCTGGAGCGCACGGTGGTTGGCATTGTGGTGTTTGCTGAGCCCGATTGCAAAACCGATCTGCCGGAGCAGCTCGACGGCATCAAGCTGGTTACCGCCCCAAAAATGGTTGCCGCGGTAAAGGCCGCCGCCAAAAACTACTGCAAGGAAAAGGATACGCTTTCCCCCGAGCACGTGCTTCGTTGCACCAGAATCTACAGCGCCAACAGCCGATTCTGCAAGGGAATTTTGGCAAACAAAAGCATCCATTGCTTTGCGGAAAACGGCGACGAGGTGCTGCTCCATACCGACTATCTCCGCTATATTTCGGTAAAATCCCAGCCGCTGCGACTGCGAGATAAGCTGGAGGTCACCTTTACCAACGGTGCCATCGGAACCTACTATAACAAGGATACCATGCTTTCCTTCTGCTGTATGGACGGCTCCTGCTGTCAGATTGCCCTGAACAAGGTGCGCTACATCCTCTTCTGAGTCCATGAGCATCAAACAAATTCGCGCCTTTGTATCCGAATACGATCTGATGCAAGGCAAATCGGAACTGCCCTGTCCTCAATTCACCAACGATCTGGCGGTAATCGATCCATCGGCGAACAATACCGTGCTTGCCTCTCGCGGGCTGTTTCTGAAGGCGGGCAGCCCCCTTCGGCTTTCCAAGGGAGAAACAGATTTTTTGATATCGACACTCGCCCACGCCTCGGTTGCGGCGGTTCTCACCCGGCATGGCGTGCTATTGGCGTTTGGACAGCTTCTGCAAGCCACGTCCCTGCTCCCCGTTCTTCTCCTGCACGGTGACGCTCACGCGCACGCCGAGGCATTGCGCCTTTTGGCGGAGAAGGATATCCTTTGCTCTCCCGCGGTTATCGACCACGCTCGCAGCGGCGGCAAAGTTTACGACGCCTACCTTCAGATCACCGATGCGCTTTCTCTTTGCAACCGCTGCTTTTGTCCATCCAATGAGGATGACTTTCGCCTGCATTGCGCCCAAATCGCGCAGCTGGCGGGCTGTCGGATCAACGTCACGCCACTTCCGTTGGGACATTTTCCGCTTTCTCGGAGCGACCGCCTGCGCTGGATCATGTTTTGCCTTTGTTGCTTTCTGACCCTGCGGGGCGACAGCGCGGAGGGTCCCTCCTTCCGCATGGAAAGCGCACCCCATCGCGCATTCCGCGCCGTGATGGAGCATCATTCCGAATACAAACGAAAAAAGCCGATAGAAACCACCCATTTCGGGTTTCTGTCCCTACCCTGCTTCCAAAATTTCACGCTGAAAAGACGCTCCGACGGTGGATTTGAGGTGGAAGCGCTGATGCGCCGACAGTGCAACGAAGGCATCCTGCTCGCCGATTCTGCCCGCGAGCTGTATCGAGTCTCTCTCCTTTTTGCGCCGGAAGCCGCGTGTGAATAAAAAGTCTGAATTTTATTTTTACGGAGGGTCTATGCAACAGTCCGATTTTCAAACGTTATACGAAACGGTATTCCCCTTCTGGAAGTACCTCTCTCCTGCCCAACAGCAATATCTGACCGAAAACTCCATTCAAACCGTCTTTCGCAAGGGTCGCACCATTCATGACGGAAACCAATGCACAGGCGTGATCTACATCCGCTCCGGCAGTCTGCGCCTCTATATGCTCTCCGAGGACGGCAAGGAAATCACCCTTTGCCGCTTATTTGAGGGAGAGGTTTGCATCCTTTCCGCCTCCTGCGCCCTGCAAAGCCTGACCTTTGACGTGTTTGTGGATGCCGAGGAGGACAGCGAGTGCGCCGTGATCTCGGGATGCGCCTTCGCGGCGGTTTCCGAGGAGGTGAAGGAAATGAAGATCTACGCCTTGGAAAGCGCCCTGAGCCGCTTCTCCGACGTGATGTGGATCATGCAGCAAATCCTGTTCATGAGCTTTGACCGTCGACTTGCTATTTTTCTCATTGATGAAAGCGCAAAATTGGGCTCGGACACCATTAAATTAACACACGAGCAGATCGCCAAATACATGGGATCTGCCCGTGAGGTGGTTTCCAGAATGTTGAAATATTTTGCCTCCGAGGGAATGGTGGAGCTTTCCCGCGGCGGTGTGCGACTCACCGATAAAAAGCGACTTCGCAAATTAGCCCTCTAACGCCGCCACCAGCTCTTCCTTGGCGCGCACGCCAACGAAGCGGCGCACCTCCGTGCCGTTTTTCAGCACCACCAGCGTGGGGATCGAAACGATGCCAAAGGCCTGCGCCAGTGCCGGATCATGGTCGGTGTTCACCTTTCCAACGGCAAAATCGGATCTTTCCTCCGCCAGCTCCTCCACAATGGGAGCCATCATGCGGCAGGGACCGCACCAATCGGCGTAGAAATCCAGCAGGAGAGGACGGTCACCCGCCAGCAGCTCCCGAAAATTGCTTTCCGTTACGTGTATCACAGACATTGTAAAATCCTCCTTTTTGAATGGAACGTTTATTGCTTGGACTTATAGTAGAGCAGGCAATGACAGTAGCCCTCGAACTCGGGATCCGCGATCTGCTCGCGAAACTCCTTGCAAATGCATTTGAACTCCTCTGTTTTGGGCAGACGGCAGGGACAGTATCCGTCTCTTGCGCGAAGCCCCTCACGCACTTTCCGAACCGTTTCGGCATCCTCATTCAGTCTGATTCTGGGATCCATTTTCATTGCCTCCTTTTCTCTTACTGACAGTATTATATTCTTTTTTTGAGAAAATTTCCGTGATCTTGTCACATTCCGCTCTCTTAAATCAAATAAAAAAATTCCGTTCATGAACGTTCATGAAACGGAATTTTTTTAACCCCACCGAGCCGTGTAATCGGGAAAGGAAAACCCTGTTTGCTCCAGGGCGGTGTCCGCGCCTTGGCTTTACTGCTCCCAACGTCCGTTTCCGTCCGAGACAAGTCAATCGGAGTGGAAACGGGAGGTCTGCAAACCACCAACGGATTTGGACTCCTTTAATTTTTTGTGGGTTTTTATCACCGATTATCACGCACTAAGCAGGAAATTTTTTCTTTATGGGCGGCTCACTCCGCGTCGTAGTCGATCTCCTCGGAAAACAGAGTGTCGAAGATGTTGGCAATGGCGTCAAACTCATCCTCATCGTCAACGGAAACCAACGAAATTTCATCCTCCTCGGCAATTTCCTTGAGAATGGTATATTCACAGAATTCGTTGTCGTTCTCCTCCTCGGCATCAACGGGAATCACAGCATAGTAGCGATTGCCGTTTTCCTCACATTGCGCGATCAGCTCAAATTCGATTGCCTGACCGTCCTCATCCTCAAGCGTGATAAACTCCCGCTCATTCTGCATCTCTTCCATATTTTGTCCTACCTTTCTGCCGAGGCGCGCTTCCGCCATCGACTGTGTCCTATCGCCCCACGGGGCATCATCTGCTACTATTGTACACGAAAGCCACCGATTTGTCAAGGGCTTTTTTTCTTTTTTCCAACAAAATCCTCACAGCTCCCGAAAATCCAGAAGCTCGGACAGCAGGGTGTTGCTCACCAGCATTCCCTCGGAGGTAAATCCCACCCGACCGTTCCATCGGCGAACCAGCCCAAGGGCGGCGTATCGCTCCAGAAGCCGCTCCACACGTTGGCTTTCCGCCTCTCCCAGACGACGCTGCAGCTCAAGGAGCGAGATTCCCTCCTCCAGCCGCATCCCCAGCATCACATATTCTCCGTTCCGCTCCATGGGAGACGGAGTCGAACGCTCCTCCGTGATATCCTTTCCGGCAAGATAGCCCTCCACGTCCCGTCCGTTTCCGAACCTCACGCCGCCGAAATCCGAGTGGGCGGCAGGCCCGAAGCCCAGATATTCCTCTCCCCTCCAGTATTTCAGGTTGTGGCGGGATTCATACCCGCAAGCGGCAAAATTGCTGATCTCATAGCGGTGAAGCCCATGAGCGGCAAGATAGGAAACCATCGTCAGATACATCTCCCTGACCGTGTCCTCGTTGGGCAATTGCAAATTTTCCTCCCCGATCCTGCCAAACGCAGTTCCCTCCTCCACCGTTAAGGAATATGCCGACAGATGCTTTGGAGAAAGCGCGGTGACGCGCTCCAGCGTTTGAGCAAAGCTCTCGGCGGTTTGCAGGGGGATACCGAACATCACGTCAACGCTCAGATTGGAAAAGCCCGCCTGTACCGCCCAATTCCAGGTTTCCTCAAAATCGGCAAAGCTATGAAGCCGCCCCAGCCGTTTCAGCTCTCGGTCATCGGCGCTCTGAAGCCCCATACTGAGGCGGTTGAAGCCCCCCTCGCGCAAGTTCCGCAAGCCAACGCAGTCTACGGTTGCGGGATTGCACTCTGCGGTAATTTCCGCGTCGGGCGATAAGCGGTAATACCGCGACACACACTCCAGCACCGACACCAGCCGATCGGGCTGTAGCAGCGTTGGCGTTCCGCCGCCGAAATAAACGGTGTTCACGGTGTACTCGGCGCAGTCAGTCGAGCGCTCCGCAAGGTCACGGCAAAGCGCATCCACGTACTCCTCCATGTGATCGGGGGCGGGATTCGGGAGCGAGCAAAAATCGCAATATCTGCATTTGCTCTTGCAAAACGGAACGTGCAGGTAGAGCCCTAACGTCTTCATTTTTGATCCCCCCTTTTCTCTGCTTGCTCCATTATAGCAGAAACCGCTCGGATTTGTCAAGTTTTTTTTCCAATCGAGCAGTTTTTTTCGGGATTGCTCTTTTCTTTTGACGAAAAATATGTTATACTAAAAAAGATGACAACATTCAAAGGAGTTCAAAATGAAGCTGATCCATTGTGCCGATCTGCATCTGGATTCCCCCATGGAATCCAACCTCCCCGCCGACCGCGCGCGGGAGCGCAGAAGCGAAATCCTTTCCACCTTTCAAAAACTGATCGAGCATGCCGATGAAAACGGTGCCGACGCTATTCTGATCGCCGGGGATCTGTTTGATTCCAAGCGCACCGCAAAAAAGACCGAGCAATACGTTCTTTCGCTGATCGAGGATCACCCCGACCTGGAATTTTTCTATCTGGCGGGCAATCATGACAGCGGAAACCGCATGACCGATGCCCCCAACCTCCCCCAAAATCTTCACACCTTTTCCAACCGTTGGACATCCTATTCCATCGGTGACGTTTACATCACGGGAAGCGAGGCGCCCGATCCCGAAAGTCTCGTCCTTCCCGAGGATAAGATCAACATTCTCCTGCTCCACGGACAGAAGGCAGACGGCAACGCAAGCGCCGACGACGTGCTTCCCTTCGGCAGGTACAAGAACAAAAACATCGACTATATGGCGCTGGGACATCTGCACAAGTATCAGGAGGCAACCCTGGACGCGCGCGGTGTTGCTTGCTATTCGGGGTGCTTGGAGGGGCGCGGCTTCGACGAATGCGGTCAGAAGGGCTACGTGCTGCTGGAGGAGAAGAACGGACGTCTCTCCCACACCTTCGTCCCCTTCTCCAAGCGCGCGCTCCACGAGATCCGTTGCAGCCTCACCAATTGCTTTTCACAAACCGATGCTGAGCGTCGCGCGCTGCAGGCTGTGGAGGGGATTCCCTCCAAGGATCTGGTGAAGCTGGTGCTGGAGGGAGCGGTTTCCGCTGAGCTACTCATTGATCCAATGCGAATCGCCCACCTGCTCTCTGAATGCTTCTACTTTGCGAAGATCGCAAACAAGACCCGTCAATTGGTTCACCCCGAAAATTACCTGCACGACGTTTCCCTGAAGGGAGAATTCGTTCGTCGCGTGATGGCGTCGTCCCTCACCGAGTCCGAAAAGGAGCGTGTGATCGCTTGCGGCTTTCGCGCGCTGAGCGGAGAGGAGCTTGATGTATGAAACTGTTACGCTTGGAAATCGTTAATTTCGGAAAATTAAGCAACTACACGGTAGACCTGCAGGAGGGCTTGAATGTTTTCTGCGAGCCGAACGGCTTTGGAAAAAGCACCCTCGCCGCCTTTGTGAAGGCAATGCTCTACGGTCTTCCCGCCACCCGTACTCAAAGCCTCGATAAGAACGAGCGCAAAAAATTCACCCCCTGGCAGGGCGGCGCCTTTGGCGGCAGTCTGGATTTTACCTCTCAAAAGGGCAGCTTCCGTGTGGAGCGCTTTTTCGGAGCCAAGGAATCCGCCGACGAGTTCCGCCTCTTCGACCTTTCCACCAACCGCCCCTCAACCGCCTATACCGCGGAGCTTGGCATCCAGCTCTTCGGAATTGATGCCGACGGCTTTGAAAAAAGCGCGTATCTCTCACAAATCCTTTCCGACAGCCCCAAGGAGAACGCCACCGTTACCGCCAAGCTGACGGGTTTGTTCGAGGAAGTGAACGACATGGGCTCCTACGACGTTGCCATGGAGATCATCGACAAGAGCCGCAAGCGATTCGAGCTGAAGGGCGGCAAGGGAAGAGTTGCCGATCTGACCAACAGTCTCATTGAAGCCCAAGCAGAGGCAGACCGCCTCCGCGAGCTGCTCCCCACCCAGGAGGAGCAGCAACGGGCTCTGCAAAAGCAGGCGGAGGAGATTGGTCGCGCGGAGCAGGAAAAAGAGAAGCTGACACAGCTTGGCCGCCTCTTGGAAGCCAAGGAGCGACACGAGGAGGAATGCGCCCGCGCGGAGGATGCCATTTCCCAATGGGAGGAGGAACGGCAGGTTGTGCTGAACGGCTTCCGCGACCGCAGTCTCCCCACCGACGAGGAGCTGGCGGAGATGCGCTCGGTTTTGGGAGAATTCCGCGCAAGGCAGGGAAATTTCCAATCAGCGGCGCTCACCGAGGAGGAAACCCAACGCATTGCGCGCTTGAAGGAAAAATATCCCACGGGTGTTCCCTCCGCCTCCGCCATTGCGGAGCTGCAGGCAAGGCTCACCCGCGTCAACACCATGCGCGCGCAGCTGGAGGCGCACGCGCCTCTGCCCGATTCCAAGGATCAAACCCGCTTTGAAAACACGGGCATCCCCGACACCACCGTTCTGGACGGTGTTACCGAACAGTTGGATCATGCCGAGGAGCTTCAGCGCCGTTTAACGGCTCTCTCCAACACCCCCGTGAAGGCGAAACGCGGAATTCCCTTGTGGATCTCCGTTGTCGCTCTGCTGTCGGGCATTGGCAGTTCGATTTGCGGTCTCCTCTTTGAGGGACTGACGCTTCCGCTCCTTGCAGTTGGAGCGGTACTTCTCGCCGTGGGACTTCTCACCCTTTTGATGGGTGGTCGTGGCGCCAAAAAAGCCGAGGCAAAGCGCGCCGCAGAGTTGAAGATCCTCCACGATCAATTGGAAACCTCCAATGAATCGGTTCGCGTTCTGCTCAAGCAGTACAATTCCCTTCCCACCGATAACAACTATCGCCGCGCGCTCACCGACCTCTGCTACGCCGCCAAGAACGCCCGCGCCGATCGGGAAGCACAGAAGAAGCGCCGCGAGGAGCTGACAACTCTTCAGCACACCCTGAAAAACAGCGAACAGGAGCTGGAGGGCAGCTTCGCCGCCTACGGACTCCTTCCGTTCCCCACCGATCCGCAAGCTGCATTAAACCAAATGTTCTCGGACACCCGCGAATGGCAGCAGCTGACCGAGCGGGATCACCGCGCCAGCGCGCGCCGACAAAGCCTTCAAACCGATCTGCGAGAGCTGCAGGATCGGTTGGTCGCCTTCTTCGATCGGCTCACGGAGAAGCCCGAAAAGCGTACCCCCGAGGATTGCATTCGCACAGCCGAGGAGCTTTGCCGCCGACACGCCATTCTTTTGGGGAATATCCGTCAAAAGAAGCAGGAGCTTGCCACTCGCCGTCAGGAGTACGCCCGAAGCGCTCCCTCAGCCCTCCCCAACCAAGACGAGCTTACCGAACGGATGCGCCAAGCCAACGAACGTCTGGAGCTTCTGCGGCAAGCAGAGGCTGAACAAAAACGCGTCTTCAATCGCACCGTTGAGCAGACTCAATCCCTGCCCGAGCTGGAGGATCGCTGCGCCTACCTGAAATCAGAGCAGGCGCAGGCGAAAAAGGATCTGGATCTCCTGAAAAAAACCGCGGAGCTTCTCACCGAGGCAAAGGATGCCCTCTCCACCCGCTATCTGGGCGGTATGCAGGAGCATTTCAGCCACTTCCGTCGACTGCTGGATGGCGACGACATTGCCGACGCCACCATCGACACCGCCTTTGAGGTGACCGTTAGAGAGGGCGGAAAAAGCCGCGAGGAAGAGAGCTTCAGCCGCGGCTCGCGGGATATTCTGCGGCTCTGCGCCCGCCTTGCCCTCACCAAGTCCATGTTCTCCCAAGGCGAAACGCCCTTCCTGATTCTGGATGACCCCTTCGTCAATCTGGACGAGGCGCATCTGGCGTCCGCGAGAGAGCTGCTCAACCGCCTCTCCGAGGAATTTCAGATCATTTATTTGGTGTGTCACTCCACAAGAAAGTAAAATTGGTGGAAAAACGCCCTTTTAGATGCGTTTTTTGGTGTTTTTACTAATTTTTTTGTCAAATTTTTTTCGCATTTCGTTATGAGGCGAAATAGTTTTTCTTGACAAAAAGAAAAAAAAAGGATATAATATAAGGTGTTCTTAAAATTGTTGAACGGGGAGCGCCCCCACAACGGCCGCTCTCCCCGCTTCAGAAAGGATCTTGTTGAAAATGGATAAGAAAACTCGCAAAGTCGGAACAGTTTCCAGAGGCATTCGTTGCCCCATCATCCGTCAGGGAGACGATCTTTCCGAGATCGTTACGGTCAGCGTTCTGGAGGCGGCGGAATCCGAAGGCTTTGAGATTCGCGACCGCGACGTCATCGCAATCACAGAATCCATCGTTGCCCGCGCGCAGGGCAATTACGCCTCGGTGCAAAATATCGCCGATGACGTTCGCGCAAAGCTGGGAGGCGGCACGGTTGGCGTGATCTTCCCCATCCTCTCCCGCAATCGCTTTGCCATCTGCCTGAGGGGAATCGCCATGGGCGCAAAAAAGATCGTTCTTATGCTCAGCTATCCCTCCGACGAGGTTGGAAACGAGCTGGTGAGCATGGATCAGATTGATGAATCCGGTGTAAATCCCTACAGCGACGTTCTTTCTCTTGAGCGCTACCGCGAGCTTTTTGGCTACAACAAGCATGAGTTCACCGGTGTTGACTACGTGGAATACTACGGCGAGCTGATCCGCTCCTGCGGCACCGAGGTGGAGATCATCTTCGCCAACCAGCCCAAGGCGATCCTCAACTATGCCGATCACATTATTAACTGCGACATTCACACCCGCGCCCGCACCAAGCGCATCCTGCTGGCAGGCGGCGCCAAGGTGGTTTGCAGTCTGGACGATATTCTCAACGCTCCCGTAAACAACAGCGGCTGCAATGAGAAATACGGCCTTCTGGGCTCCAACAAGTCCACCGAGGACACCGTAAAGCTGTTCCCTCGCGAGTGCCGTCCCCTCGTTCTGGACATTCAGAAGAAGCTGCTGGAGCGCACGGGCAAGCACGTGGAGGTGATGGTCTACGGTGACGGTGCCTTCAAGGATCCCAAGGGAAAAATCTGGGAGCTTGCCGATCCCGTGGTGTCTCCCGCATTCACCGACGGTCTCATTGGCACCCCCAACGAGCTGAAGCTCAAATACCTTGCCGATAACGACTACAAGGATCTCAGCGGCGAGGAGCTGAGAGAAGCCATTTCCGCCAGCATTCGCGCAAAGAGCGGCAGCTTGGTTGGCAACATGGCGGCGCAGGGCACCACGCCCCGTCAGCTCACCGACCTGATCGGCTCCCTCTGCGATCTGACCAGCGGCTCGGGCGATAAGGGAACACCGATTGTTTTCGTGCAGGGCTATTTCGATAACTACACCAACTGATTTTTCAAGGGCAGTAAGGAGGATTTGAAAGCATGAACAGTAACGTAAGACCCGAAAGCATGGAACGTATCACCTCCCCAGCCCTGGCGGAGGCATTCATCAACGAGCAAATTCAGGAGATTCGCCGTCAGGTTGGCGACAAGAAGGTTCTGTTGGCGCTTTCCGGTGGCGTTGACTCCTCCGTGGTTGCCGCTCTTCTGATCAAGGCGATCGGTCGTCAGCTGGTGTGCGTTCACGTGAACCACGGTTTAATGAGAAAAAATGAGTCCGAGGGCGTTGTGGAGCATTTCCGAAACGGCTTGGACGCCAACCTGATCTACGTTGACGCCACCGACCGCTTCCTCAATCTTTTGGAGGGTGTTTCCGATCCCGAATCCAAGAGAAAGATCATTGGTAAGGAATTTATCAACGTGTTTGCCGACGAGGCAAGAAAGCTGGAGGGGGTTTCCTTCTTAGCGCAGGGAACCATCTACCCCGATATTTTGGAGAGCATCAAGCAGGCAGAGGGCAAAAAGGCGGTGAAGTCCCACCACAACGTGGGCGGTCTGCCCGAGGATCTGCAGTTTGAGCTGGTAGAGCCCCTGAAGCTGCTC
>SVSC01000044.1 GCA_015064525.1 Oscillospiraceae bacterium | reverse complement strand
TGTTCCCCTTCCTTTAAAAAGACCTGAGAGCCCCCCATGGAGGCGGCGTTTGCCGAAACGGTAACGGTATCGTTCAGGGTGATCTGTCCTGCCTCCACCGCCTCCATCAAAAGCAGAAGCGTCATCGCCTTGGTCACGGACGCGGGAGGCATTGCCTGATGGGCATTCTGCGTGTAAAGAACCGTTCCCGTGGTTGCCTCCATGAGAATGGCGCTCTCGCAGGGCAAGGACAGCGCGCCGTCCTTCACCCCCATGTCTGAGACCGTTGTGCTTTCGGTGTTCCGCACGGGCTGTGCCGATACCGAAAACGGGAGGAACAGCGCGGAAAGCATCAATAGAATCGCAATTGTTTTTTTCATGTCTAACACCCCTTTCATTTAATAGAAGGTATGATAGATCATCAAAAAATATGCCGAACCCGATTGGGTTCGGCATAACGAATCAAAAATAGATAAGCCCCTGCGGATTGGGCTTTGTGAAATCCGGCTTGTCGTCGGGATCCCACGCGCAAAACGCCTCCTTGACGTTCTCATCAAGAAACAAACAGAGATACTCCCGAAAATTGGGCGGCGTAGGTAAACGATCCCGCAAGTCCTCCAGGGTCACCCATTTCAACGCGCCCTCCTCGGTTCCCTCCAGCAATTCTCCCGAAAAGTTAGTGGTTTTATAGAGGAATACAAAGTATCGATCCCCTGTTTTTTTGTTGTACCAATAAACCGTTCCGCAGGTCTTCAGATCCCGCACCTCCAAGCCCGTTTCCTCCCGAGCCTCACGAACGGCGCTCTCATAGAGACTTTCGCCATCCTCCACGTGACCTCCGGGGAAACAGTAGCCACACCAGTATTTCACCCGATTTTCGGCAACCACCATGCCTGTTTTGGGGTCTTGGATCATGATCATATTGGTAAATTCACATTCTGCCATTCTCGCTTTGCTCCTTGGGAGATTTATTGCTTGTCCATCACCTTGGCGCAGGTGTTGCATCTGCCAAGCTCGTCTAAGGCAAGCGGCTTCAAAACGCTTTGCAGCTCCATGCGAATCGCCCGATGCTCAAAGTTGATGACCTTCATCGACGGATCATAGATGAACCCATCCTCGTCGATGGTTGGACTATACCCCTGCGCACCGCAAACGGCGCAAGTGTTGATAAACCGCTTGGCAGAGGAATTCCAATTATTGATGTAGAGGGAATTTCCCCGTTTGATCTTTTTGCTGTGAGACATCACAGAACCTCCTTGATGCGACACAATAAGGCTTGCCTTTATTGCTCAATATTTTTTACTTTCTTGTAAAATGATATAAAGCCTCAAAGCATTGGAAAATCCGTATGCTCGGATACCGCGCGCAACAGCTTCGCGTTATCCGTTGAGCTTCCGTTTGCGGCGAAGCAACAGCAGAACCGCGGTAAATGCCGCCAGAAACAACAACCCCACCCCCAGGGTGACCAGCGAGGAAATCAGATACGAGGTTCCCGTTGCCACAACGAAGCCCGCGATCAGGTACGCCACAAAGGAGATCATCGCCATGGACAAAGCATACGGCAATTGTGTTTTCACGTGATCCACGTGGTTGCATTGCGCTCCCGAGCTTGCCATGATCGTGGTATCCGAAATCGGAGACACATGGTCACCGAACACCGATCCCGCAAGGATCGAAGAAATAGCCAAAATATTGGTGGGCACAACAGCGGTTCCCAAAATGCTGATCGCTACGGGAATCAGAATACCGAAGGTTCCCCAGGAGGTTCCCGTTGCAAAGCTGATCAACGCAGCCAGCAGGAAGAAAATGCAAGGAATCAGGGCAACGGCAATGCCGCTTTCCACCAGATAGCTCATTTCATTCTGCACAAAGAGCTTGGCATCCAAATAGCCGCCCTTCGCCCCCATCACACCGCTGAGCGTCCACGCGAACACAAGGATCAGAACCGCGGGAACCATAGACTTAAAGCCCTCCGTGAGGCTATCCATACATCCCTTGAAGGAAAGCGCTCCGGTGATGATATAGATAACAAAGGTAATGATTAGAGCAACGATCGAGCCTACGCCAAGGGAAAGCCCCGCCTCGCAGTTGGAGAAGGCTTGAATCACGTTTTCGGATTGCAGCTCGCTTCCAAACAGACCCGTATCCCAGTTATAGTAAAAGCCTGTGTAGATCATGGAAAGCACACAGCAAACAATGAGGAGAACAATCGGCACGATCAGATGCCACACCTTGCCCTTCTTTTGGGAAGTGCTCTCCTTGAGATCCTCGGAGGGCAGCTCATATTCTCCTGCCAGAAGATCTCCCGTTTCGTCGGCAAGGCGCTCGTTCTTGCGCATCTTTCCGATATCCAAGCCAAGGCAGGTGAAGGTAACGAGCCCAACCAGCGTTAAGATGGCATACAGATTAAAGGGAATGGTCATCACAAAGGCAAGGATCGCGTTGTCCCCTTCCAGAAATCCACTCACCGCCGCCGCCCATGAGGAAATCGGCGCGATGATGCAAACAGGCGCCGCGGTGGAGTCGATGATGTACGCCAGCTTGGCGCGGCTGATCCGAAACTTATCGGTAACGGGACGCATGACCGAGCCAACGGTAAGACAATTGAAGTAGTCGTCCACAAAAATCAGCACGCCCAGAAAAAACGCGGAAAGAGCGGCGCCCTTCTTGCTCTTCAATCGACGAGCCGCCCACTCGCCATAGGCAACCGTGCCTCCCGTTTTGGCGAGAATAACCGCGAAGATCCCCAGAACCACAAGGAACACCAGAATTCCTCCGTTTTCTCCCAGCTTTTCGGAGATCAGCATCACAATGCTGTAGAACGCCTCCACCACGTTGCCACCCGTGAAAAGCACGGCGCCAACAAAGATCCCAATGAAAAGGGACAAGTACACCTTTTTCGTCAGCAACGCCAGCACAATCGCAACCATAGCGGGCAAGAACGCCCAAAAAGTTCCCGACATAATTATTCTCCTTTCCCGTATTTATATCCAAATTATAGCATTCTTGAGGCGATTTGTCAAGTATTTTCTATGTTTTGGGATTTTTTATCGGAACGTCTTTACTTTTCGTTGAGAAGAGTGTATAATGGGATAAAAACATTCCCAACCGCCGAAAAGGAGAACCAAAATGGAACAGAAGAAAAAGCTCGCGGGAACCTGCGAGACCTGCGTTTTTTACGACTATGACGAGGACTACGATACCTACGAATGCAGTGTGAATTTGGATCAGGACGAGCTGGCGCGCTTCCTTTCCGGAAGCACGAACGCTTGCCCCTATTACCGCTTTTACGACGAATACAAAAGCGTGCAGAAGCAGATCTGAGCCCAAGTGCGGGGGCGGTCAAGTTCAAAAAAGACAACGCTCGTCCGCAACATAAAAAGCGATTGTTCATTCTGCAAAGCATATCGACTTATACAACAGTCAATTCAACCGCTTGCGCGCAAAATGTGCATTTTATACAATTCAAAAAAGTCTCTTTTTTGAGGGTATGTGTCATTTATCGGTGTGGTAAGGACTTCCTATTTATGATATAATTTAGGTGTAAACCGATTGGGAAATATCCAAATCGGAAAAAACAAAAAAGAAAGGAAGACCTAACCATGAAAAAGAAACTTCTGGCGCTCACGCTTTGCCTGGCGCTTCTCCTCGGTTCCCTTGGAGCAGTGACCGTGTTTGCGGAAGGCGCACAAACCTACGATGCAGAGAACAACCTCTACACCGTTTCCACCGCCGACGAGCTGATCGCCGCAATTGCTGAGATCAACTCCGATGCCGCCAACTGCGGGCGAAACATCAAGCTGGCAGACAACATTGATCTGACAGGAAAAGAATTCACTCCTCTGGCAGACTATGCAGGCACCTTCGACGGTAATCAGAAAACCATCAGCGGTCTCAAAACCGTTGGCGGCGCCAACGCGGGCTTGATCGCAACCTCCGCAGGCTGCACCGTGAAGGATCTCACCGTTTCCGACGCGCTTGTTTCCGCAACCGCATATGTGGGCGCTATTGTTGGTAAGGCGGGCGCCGACACCATTACCGGCTGCACCGTAATCAACTCCGTGATCCTTGGAACCGGCACCTCTGCCATTGCAGGCGGTATCGTTGGAAATGCATCCGCAGACACCATCATGATTGACAATTGCATGGTATCCAACACTCGTGTAGAAAGTGCCGCAAAGGTTGCGGGTGGCCTCCTTGGCTCCAACACCGCTTCCGGCAGCACCGCAACCATTCAAAATTCTACCGTTTTCACCGCGCCCGGCGCAGTTATTACCATTGAAGGCGTTGAGTATGCCCCCGAGATCGTAACCAAGCATACCACCGACGGTCACGCTGCCGGTGTAATCGGCAACCCCAAGGGCGCGTTTGTAATCAACAATATCAACGTTGTTGCTACCGTTATCTCCAATAAGTATTCGGGTGGCGTTACCGGTCAGGCAGCGGGCGGCGGAACCGTTACCAACGCCGTGATCAACTCCAACGTTACCGGCAAAAACTACGCCGCAGGTGTTATTGCAGGCGAAGGAAGCGCATTGACCTATACTCTCACCAACTGTCTTGTTACGGGTGTTTACAACTCCGCAAATCTGGCTTCCGGTCTTGCAGGCTACTCCAGCGGCGAAACCTGGAACTTCAACAACTGCGTTGTAATCGGCACCTTCAACGGCACCAAGGGCAACGGCGCGATATTTGGTCAAACCAAGAAATGCACAATCAACGTTACGAACTGTGTTGGCAACATCGGATTTTTCGCTGACCTCGTTTGCGACAATACAACGAAATTGACCGAGAGCGGCTCCAAGGTAATTGGAACCGAGGCTACCGCAATGGTGAATAAATTCACCTACACCAGCGGCAAAAACTTTACGCTGAACGGAACTACCTATACAGACGCAACCGAGACCACCGCTTCCGATGCCGCATACGCATATCAGCTCCCCGCAGTTGATAAGTTTGCCGTTGTTAACACTTTGATTGCTGAGCTGTTTGCAGATGCCGGTGCAGACTTTGTTGCAACCGCAAAGCAGACTGCATCCAACCGGATCACAGGCTTCCTCGGCTACCAGACCAGAGCCAACGGCGAGGGTCGCGATATTCGCTTCCTTGCTTACGTTGATTCCAAGGATTACGCTGCCGCAGGCTTAAAGATTCAGGCTACCATTGGCGGTGAGCAAAAGACCGCAACCTATGCTGTAAAGGCTGTTTACACCAGTGTGAACGCAACCATTGGCGACACCACCGCAACCGTTACCGTTGAGGATCTCGGCAACTACGGCACAGGCTACCTCATTGCTGTTGTAGTGACCGGCGTTCCCGCAAGCGTAACCGAATTTACGGTAGCTCCCTACGTAACCGCAGGCACCACCGTTTTCGAGGCAGCTCCCACAAGCATCACCGTTGCTAACTGATAAAGGAGGTTCACAGCAATGAAAAAATACAAAACTGTTCTTTTTGAGATCATTTCTCTGGAAGAGACCGACGTGATCGCAACCTCGTTGTCTGTTCTTGAAGGAAGCGACGGCGATGTCATCGCATTCGACGATCTGTTCATTTAATCCCTTCTCTTTTCAATGAACGGTTCATAAACGAAACCAAGCGACCACCCCTGCCACGGCGGGGGTGGTCGCTTGATTATTTATTTTTTTCTATATAAGCCGTGCCGTACCTCAACAACCATCGGCGCCATCCGCCGTGTAAACCTCTTGAGGACGGTGGCGAGCCCTTCATTCGGTTGAAAGAGGATAAGGCTGAGGCGTTACCGTAGGGCCGTAAACCTCTAATCGATCCATGCCTCCCTCGGTGGGAGCAAATCTCATACGGTCAATGCAAACGTCTCTTTCATGAATCTGATAGATACTGTCGTGACGATGATAGATGATCAGCAGCTCATCGCTATCCTTTAATTTCAGCACGCAATGATGCGCCGTTCCCGCAACCTTTGCGTTTCCAAGCAGAATGGGGTTTCCGCTGTACTTATCATAGGCTCCCAGCGGAGCATTCGACGTGGCATACCCAACCGCATAGGCTTGACTGATATAATTACTCCCCGAATAGGTCAGATAATAGATTCCGTTATGCTTAAGCATATACGGTCCCTCGGTGATGTTCCCGTCGTTCTTTTCCCAATCGTCGGTAGGAGAAATTACCAGTTTCGGCTCCCCGATCGGCTTCATCTGCGCGTTCAACTCAACTCCGTAAATCCCGTACGTTGATTTCCAATAGACAAAGTAAAGGTAAATTCTACCATCATCGTCCACAAACAAATGACCATCAATCGCCCTTTCGTAAAGCATTTGATCTCCAATAGCCTCAAAAGGCCCCAGGGGCGACTCGCTCACCGCAATCCCGATCTTTTCCTCACAGGTTGCAACCATATAAAATTTACCGTTGATATATTCCAGATCGGGCGCCCAGTAATTCTTGGTGGTTCCCCATAAGCCATATGCGGCGGCAATGCCCTCATCCTTCCAATTGATCAGATCTGTTGAGGAATGAACGCGATAGCCCCCCGCACCGCCTGTTCCGTACAAATAAAACACGCCGTTATGATAGATTACTTCGGGATCGGCATAGTTCGCGTAAACGGAATTGGTGTAGGTTTTTTCGGGCGTTACGTTTTTTTCTCCGTACGAAACCTTCAGGTCGCGATAAATGCAGGCTTCCTCCGACAGCTCAACGTATCCGATTTCGTAATTCACGCAACTCCGTACAGCCATTTCAAATTCAGGCCATGGCTCAACCCCCGTAGCGTCATCCAAAAAATAGCCGCGCAAAACTCTCCCTTCCAAAACAAGAAGGAGCTTTATTTCTTGGTCGCGCTTTACTCTAACAATCGGTTTCGTTGCCAACACCTTTAGCTCATCCGAGAACGTTTCATACAGAGTCAAGCAATCAGCAGAAACCGCAAGGCAATATCCCGCACTCCCGATCGCCCCCAAGCCGTTTTGCGGATTTCCAACGTAGATGCCCGCCCGCGCATTGGACGCTTGAAGCCGCAACGTGATCTCCACCGAGGTTTTTTCGGCTCCAACCCGAGAATCGGTTGCAAAAATTTGGATATCGTCATATTTTTGAACATAGGATAAGTCCTTTGGAATCCGAAGCTGCGCATCCGCGAAAAAGGTTTCCAGCAGGTAGTCGATTCCTTTTTGATAATATTGCTCGGTGCTTGCGCAGAGCGTTGGCTTTTGGTCAACAGCTACGATCGCCAAATCACCGTTTCCCATTTGCTTCTCCGCAACAGCGGATTCGGATCGTGACGTTTTTCCAATTAAAATTTCAAAAGGTTCCATCGGAGAGCTATCGTCCGCAACCTGCAATTGAATTCCGCACACGCGATTCAGATCCAACGCAAGCTTTTGGGCGCTCCTCCAGCCGGAAACGTCATCCTTATGATATACAATCGTATATAGACCGTCATTTTCTATGACAATTTCCCCAGAGGCCTCCGTTTCCGATTGGACGGGATCCGCTTCGGAGCCTTTGTTCCGACAACCGACGGATCCCAAAAAGCCAAAACACAGCAGCAAGGAAACAAAACCTCTGAAAAAGGGCATAAAGCGCTTCATACGAACCAACTCCTTATTTTGGTGTATTTCGTTTCATCAACTCGGCGTAAGTGTGTCATAAAGGAAAAGCGAACAAGCCGCTCTGATTGAAGCAGAGCGACCTGTTGCATTGCCTTAAATATTCTCCAGAACATAATCGGCAAATTTGCGGCAGGTGGCGCCCTCGCGCGTTCCCGTTACCACAACCTTCTTCTCGATTTCGGTGCATTTTGCCATTGCGCGAGCCAATTGATCTGCCTTTTGGGGCATGGCAATATGGCGCAGCATCATTTCCACCGCCTTGAACAGACTGGAGGGATTTGCGTACTCACCGATTCCCTCCTCGATCATGCGGGGGGCGGAGCCGTGAATGGCTTCAAACATGGCGTATTCATCACCGATATTGGCGCTTCCCGCCGTTCCAACGCCGCCTTGAATCTGCGCCGCTTCGTCGGTGATGATATCACCGTAGAGATTGGGCAGGACAAAGACCTGAAAACGGCTGCGGATGCTCTCGTTCACCAGATTTGCCGTCATGATGTCGATATACCAATCCTCCGCCTCAATTTCGGGATAGTCGGCGGCAACCTCATGACAGATCGCCGTGAATTTTCCGTCGGTCTTTTTCATGATGTTTGCCTTGGTTACGATCGCGACGTTGGTTTTGCCGTTGTTCTTTGCATACTCAAACGCCGCGCGGGCAATTCGGCGGGTTCCCGCATCGGTTGTTACCTTAAAATCCATTGCCAGCTTGCCCGGAAGCTCCACGCCTCGGCTGCCCAGCACGTATTCTCCCTCGGTGTTCTCCCGATAGAAGATCCAGTCGATTCCCTCCTCGGGAACGCTGACGGGGCGAACGTTTGCATAAAGATCCAGCTCCCGACGGAGCGCCACGTTGGCGCTTTCCATAGTTCCACCCTTTGGCGTGGTGGTGGGGCCCTTCAAAAGCACGTCGCAGGACTTGATGGCATTCAGCGTTTCGGTGGGAACCGCCTGACCGCAGGCAAGACGGTTCTCAATGGTGAGCCCCTCGATCTCCCGCAGCTCAATTCTGCCGCTTTGAAGCTCATCGGCAAGCAATGCCTCCATCAGACGTTTTGCTTCCCGCATCAGAATGGGACCGATCCCGTCACCGCCGCAAACGCCCACAATAATCTTATCTTTTTTTGTATAATCCTTGGCAACAGCACCCGCCTCCATGCGGTTCTGTCTGGCAAGCTGTTCCTCCATCAGGGCGCGGAACTGCGCCGTTGCAAGCTCAATTTCCTTTTCAAACATATCGTTTCTCCTCTGTCAGATATTGGAACGGGTGTAGGCAAGCAGACCGCCTGCCTTAAGAATATCCTTCTGACGGTTGGTGAAGGAGCAGGTTACGGGAATTCTTTCTCCCGTGGCTTCGTTGAGAAGCGTCATCACACCTGTGTCCATTCCCTCCCAAACACCGCTGATCGAGAGCTTATCGCCCTGCCCCAGCTTATCGTAATCGTTGGCGTTTTGGAAGGTGAGGGGCATGATGCCCGCGTTGATCAGATTTGCCGCGTGAATACGCGCAAAGCCCTTGGCAACCACCGCGCGAACGCCCAGATAGAGTGGCACCAAAGCAGCATGCTCTCTGGAGGAGCCTTGACCGTAGTTGGTTCCGCCAACGATAATGCTTTCTCCCGCCGCCAGCGCTCTTTCCGCGAAGCTTTCATCGCAAACGGCAAAGCAGAACTTGGAAAGGTACGGAATGTTGGAGCGGTACGGCAGGATCTTGGCGCCCGCAGGCATAATATGGTCGGTGGTGATGTTGTCGCCAACCTTCAGCACCAGCTCTGCAGACAAACAATCCTTCTGCGGACGGCTCTCGGGGAATTTTTTAATATTGGGACCTCTCAAAACCTCCACCTCAGCCGCTTCCTCGGGCTGAGCAGGCGCGAGAATGGCGCTATCGTCCACCTTGAATGCCTCGGGCATGGTGATGGCAGGCATCTCACCCAGCAGAATGGGATCGGTGATCTCGCCCGTGAGCGCCGCGGCAACCGCGGTTTCGGGAGAAACCAGATAGACCTTTGCATCCTTGGTTCCGCTTCTTCCCTCAAAGTTTCTGTTGAAGGTTCTCAGACTTACACTCTCGGAATTGGGCGAAAAGCCCATGCCGATGCAGGGACCGCAAGCGCACTCCAGCACGCGCGCACCCGAAGCGAGAATATCGCTCAACGCGCCGCAATCGGCAAGCATGGTCAGCACCTGACGGGAGCCGGGAGAAATAGAAAGGCTCACGCGAGGATCCACGGTTTTCCCCTTCAGGAGCGCCGCTACCTTCAAAAGATCCAGCAAGGAGGAGTTGGTGCAGGAGCCGATACAAACCTGATCAACCTTGGTTCCCTTTAAGCTTTCAACGGTTACAACGTTGTCGGGCATGTGAGGACAAGCAATCAGGGGCTTCAGCGCGGAAAGATCAATATCAATCACGCGGTCATAGACTGCGTCGGGATCGGAAGCGAGCGGCGTGTAGTCGGCTTCTCTGCCCTCTGCCTTCAGGAAGGCGCGAGTGACCTCATCCGAGGGGAAGATCGACGTGGTTGCGCCCAACTCGGTTCCCATATTGGTGATGGTGGCTCTTTCGGGAACGCTCAAAGAAGCGATTCCCTCTCCGCCCCATTCGATGATCGAGCCAACGCCGCCCTTCACCGAAAGGATCCGCAAAATCTCAAGGCTCACGTCCTTTGCCGTCACAAAGGGACGAAGCTTACCCGTGAGATTAACCTTGATCATTTTCGGCATAGTGATGTAGTAGGCTCCGCCGCCCATGGCAACGGCAACGTCCAAGCCGCCCGCGCCAAACGCCAGCATACCAATGCCGCCGCCCGTGGGGGTGTGGCTATCCGAGCCGATCAGCGTTTTCCCCGGAATTCCAAAGCGCTCCAGATGCACCTGATGGCAAATGCCGTTTCCGGGGCGCGAAAAATAAATGCCGTGTTTTTTGGTAACCGATTGGATGTAGCGATGATCGTCGGCATTTTCAAAGCCCGACTGCAGCGTGTTGTGATCAATGTACGCCACGCTACGCTCGGTGCGAACGCGGTCGATGCCCATTGCCTCGAACTCCAAGTACGCCATGGTTCCCGTGGCATCCTGGGTGAGAGTTTGGTCGATGCGAAGAGCAATTTCATTTCCAACCTGCATCTCTCCGCTGATGAGGTGTGCCTTTATAATTTTTTGTGCGATGGTAAGTCCCATGATCGGATGCGCTTCCTCTCTTACAGTTTGATTTTGATATGAGCCGCCGCATTGGCGATATGCTCATAGGTACGTTGCTCCGCAAGATCAGGGTCACGGGCAGCGATTGCCTCAAGAATGGCTCTGTGCTCCTGCGCGGAATGCAAGGCTCTGTTTTCGTTTTCCACCGATGCCAGGCGGAATTTCTGTACCTTTTTGTGGAGGGGCAGAAGGGTGTCGTTCAGAACCGCGCTGCCGCTGAAGCGGTAGAGCAGCTGATGGAACTTGCTGTCCATTCCCTTGATATGGTCGGGATCCTTGCGGGGAACGTAAAATTCCTGTAGCTCAACGGTTTCCTTCAGCTCAGCCAGCTCCTCCTCGGTGATGCGGAGCGCCGTTTCTCTGGACGCCAGCCCCTCAATTCGCAAGCGAATGGAGAAAACGTCCTCCAAATCCTTTTGAGTAACGCCCACAACCAGAATCCCCTTCGAGGAGATCTCAATGAGATGCTCCTGCTCCAGGCGGTGCAGGGCTTCTCTCACAGGGGTGCGACTGACGCCAAGATCGTTTACCAAGCTCATTTCGGTGAGCAATTCTCCACGTTGATATTTGAAGGAAAGAATATCTCCCTCCAAGCGCTCGTAAACGCGCTCTGCCAGCGAAGGCGCGCGATGCTCTATCATAATTGTCCTCCTCACAGTCTGCGGAAGCGTCCTGCGGACAGCTCCTCGATCTTTTCCTCAACCTCATGAACGGCAAGGGTGGTTTGTCTGCCGTCCTCATATTCCTTGTCGATCCATTCCTTCAGCGCAACCACCAAAGGATCACGCTTGTCCACTCTCTCGCTCTCGGTGAGACGGTAGTTTTCGTTGATCCAGTATGCAATCCCCGCCAAGCCGGAGGTCTTTCCAAGCAGAACCGACGCGGGACGGTTCAGAATTCGTTTGGTATCGAAAATATTGTAGATCTCCTCGTCCTTCAACAGACCGTCGGCATGGATCCCCGCGCGGGTTACGTTGAAGCTACGGCCAACAAAGGGCGTCATGGGCGGAATGGTGTAGCCCATTTCATGCTGAAAATAGTCCGCGATCTCGGTGATCACGGTGGTATCCATACCGTCGAGCGAGCCTCTCAGGGATGCATACTCCATGATCATTGCCTCCAGGGGAATATTTCCCGTTCGCTCACCAATGCCGAGGAGCGAGCAGTTGACGCCGCAGGCACCGTAGAGCCAAGCGGTGGAGGCGTTGGTAACAGCCTTATAAAAGTCGTTGTGACCGTGCCATTCCAGCATTTCGCTGGGAACGTCGGAATAATGCTGCAAGCCGTAGATAATTCCCGGAACGCTTCTGGGAAGCGCAACCTCGGAATACGGAACACCGTAGCCCATGGTATCGCAGGCGCGGATACGAACGGGAATACCCGCGTCAGCCGACATTTTCATCAGCTCATTCACAAAGGGAACCACAAATCCATAGAAATCGGCTCTGGTAATGTCCTCCAAATGACATCTGGGCATAACGCCCGCCTCAAACGCATCCGCAACCGTTGCCAGATAATGCTCCATGCACTGCCGACGACTCATCTTCATTTTTTTGAAGATGTGGTAGTCGCTACAGGACACCAAAATACCCGTTTCACGGATTCCCAGATCCCGAACCAGCTTGAAATCCTCGCGACTGGCACGGATCCACGTGGTGATCTCGGGGAATTTCAAGCCCAGCTCCTGACATTTTGCAACGGCTTCCCGATCCTTTTTACTGTAAACAAAAAATTCGGTCTGGCGAATCACTCCGTAGGGGCCGCCGAGACGGGAAAGCATTTCAAACAGATCCACGATCTGATCCACCGTATAGGGCTCCACCGACTGCTGACCGTCGCGGAAGGAGGTGTCGGTGATCCAGATATCCTCCGGCATTCCCATTGGCACGCGGCGATGGTTGAAGGCAATTCGAGGAACCGAGTCGTAGGGGTAGATATCCCGATACAGATTGGGATCCTCTACGTCTTGCAGAGAATACTTATAGGTTTTCTGCTCTAACAAATTGGTCTTTTGGGAAATTTCAAGCATAATACAGACCTCCCTTGTATGTATGTATACAATTATACATAAATAACGGTTATTTGTCAATACCAATTTGAAATTTTTTTGGCTTTCAGCCGCATTTTTTCTTGACAAAAGCCATGGCAATCGCTATAATTAACGTAAGAAAACAAAAAGGACGGTTTCTGATATGAAGCTCTTGATCGCATCCGACATTCACGGCTCCTTCTACTATGCCGCAAAGCTGGCAGACGCCATTCAAAGAGAGGCGCCCGAGCGCGTTCTCCTGCTGGGAGATCTGCTCTACCACGGCCCCCGCAATGATCTTCCCCGCGACTATGCTCCCAAGCAGGTGATTGAGCTGCTGAATTCCCTTTCCCACCGCCTTTTGTGCGTGCGCGGTAACTGTGAGGCTGAGGTGGATCAGATGGTGCTGTCCTTTCCCGTTCTCGCCGACTACGCATGGCTTGAGGTAAACGGTATTCGCATCTTTGCAACCCACGGTCATCACCACAACGAGGTATCTCCCCCACCGCTGGCAAACGGAGACGTTCTTCTTTGCGGTCACACCCACGTTCCCGCCTGGAATGATCACGGCAGCTTCCTTTATTTAAATCCCGGTTCGGTTTCAATTCCCAAGGAGGGCTCCGCACACAGCTACATGATCCTGGAGGGAAACACCTTTACCTGGAAGGCTCTGGAAGGCGCGCCCTACCACACCCTCACCCTTCCCGCGGAGGCATGAGCATGGAGCGTATCCCCTTTCCCGGATGCCCTTACGTTTCACACTTTACCGAAGGAACAGGCGCTTGTTTACTTTCCAAGGGAAGCGGCATTCGGCGTACGGCGGAGGAATCCATGCTGATCTACCACGAAAGCGCTCGCGTTCGCTACCGCTTTGGAGACGCGAGCTTCGAGGCAGATCCGGGCAGCGTTCTGTTTTTCCCCCACCAAAGTGAAGCAACCTATGAGGTTCTGCAGGCAGGCTCGGCGGTATGTATCCGCTACCGCGCGCAAGCAACGGAAAGCCCGAACCGTCCGATGCTTCTCACCACCTACGCGCCAAAGCAATTAAAGGATCGGTTTCTGCATTTTGCCAATGAAGCGGCATCTCCGTCCATTGGACATGAGATCGCCATGCTTGCCCATTTTTACGGAATTCTATACGATCTCAACAGAAACACAGCCGAGGGAAATCGCCGCATCCTGCAGGAGGATCGAATTCGCCCGTCGGTGGCATATCTGGAGCATCGCTACGCCGACAGGGCGCTGAGCATGAAGCAGATCGCCGCCCTTTCGGGAGTGAGCGAGACCTATTTCCGTCAGCTGTTTGAGCGGCTCAACGGCTGTACTCCCATGCAATACGTCACAGAGCTTCGGCTGCGCCACGCAGCTCGCCTACTGGAGGAAACCGAGCTTTCCATGGATACAATCCGTGGGGAAAGCGGATTCGGAGACGCAGGGCATTTTGTCCGTTGCTTCCGCAAGCATTTTGGCGTATCCCCCGAGGAATACAGAGCAAACAAAATCGGCAATTGAATATAGCGGCGGTGATGCTCCCATTTGGCAAGCATCACCGCCGCTTTGCTGATACGCGATATGATTTATTTGGAAAGCGCCTCATGGATGGCTTGGGCGGCGGTCTTTCCCGCTCCCATTGCCGAGATTACGGTTGCGGCGCCCGTAACCGCATCGCCGCCCGCATACACGCCACGGCGAGAGGTAAGCCCCTCTTCGTTGATCACAATGCCTCCCCGACCGTTGACCTCAAGTCCCTCGGTGGTGGACTTAATAAGCGGATTGGGGGAGGTGCCGATCGACATGATCACCGTGTCAACCTCCATGGTGAATTCACTACCCTCCACCACCACGGGGCGACGTCTGCCGCGCTCATCAGGCTCCCCCAGCTCCATTCTGACGCATGTCATTCCCTTCACAAATCCGTTTTTGGGATCTCGCGGGTCATCGGGATTGTGATAGCCGAGAATTTCGGTGGGATTGCAGAGCAGGCAAAATTCAATTCCCTCCTCCTCCGCGTGAGTAACCTCCTCGCGTCTCGCGGGAAGCTCCTCCATGGAACGGCGGTAGACAATAGAAACCCGTTCCGCCCCCAAGCGGAGCGCGGTTCTTGCGGCGTCCATGGCAACGTTTCCGCCGCCAACAACGGCAACCTTGCCTCCCTTCATAATGGGGGTTTCGGGATGCTCCAGATAGGCCTTCATCAAATTACTTCTTGTGAGGAACTCGTTGGCGGAGTACACACCGCACAGCGACTCTCCGGGAATTCCCATAAAATTGGGAAGCCCCGCGCCCGAGCCTATAAAAACAGCCTCGAAGCCCTGCGCAAACAGCTCGTCAACGGTAAGCGTTTTGCCGATCACCACGTTGGTTTCAATTTTCACGCCCAGCTTTTTCAGCGTGTCCACTTCCTTGGCAACAATTGCCTTGGGCAAACGGAACTCCGGAATGCCGTAAACCAACACACCTCCCGCGGTGTGCAACGCCTCAAATACGGTAACGTCATACCCTTTTCTGGCGAGATCGCCCGCACAGGTCAGCCCCGAGGGACCGGAGCCAACAACGGCAACCTTATGACCGTTGCATTCGGGGCGGATGGGCGCCTCCGCGCATAAGGTGTTGTGCCAGTCGGCAACGAAACGCTCCAGGCGTCCGATTCCAACGCTTTCTCCCTTCGCGCCTCTCACGCACCTTGACTCACATTGCACCTCCTGCGGGCAAACACGGCCGCATACGGCGGGAAGCGAGGAGGATTGGGAAATGATCTGATACGCGCCCTCAAAATCGCCTTCCTTGATCTTGGCAATAAAATCGGGAATGCGGATCCTTACAGGACAGCCCGCAACGCAGGGCATATTTTTACAATTGAGACAACGGTTTGCTTCGTTGATCGCCTGATCCTCGGTGTAGCCCAGCGCAACCTCCTGAAAATTATGCGCGCGCACCCTCGCGTTCTGCGTGGGCATCTCGTTTTTCGTGGGACTCATATTTGCCTTTGCCATTTCACCGCACCTCCTGATTGAAAAGGTTGCAGGTTTCCTCATGCTTGTGTCGCTCAAACGTGCCGTACATTCTGCCGCGCGTCATGGCTTCGTCGAAATCAATCTCATAGCCGTTGAAATCGGGACCGTCCACGCAGGCAAATTTAGTAACCTTTTTTCCGTCCACGTTAAGAGTCAGTCGGCAACCGCCGCACATTCCCGTTCCGTCGATCATAATGGGGTTCATGGAGGCGGTGACGGGGATTCCAAAAGGCTTTGCCGTTGCAACAACAAACTTCATCATGATCAAGGGACCGATGGTGATGATCATATCGAATTTTTCGCCTGCCTCCAGCAGCTCCCGCAGAGGGGCGGTAACGTTCCCCTTTTCTCCGTAGGAGCCGTCGTCGGTCATCACGCGGAGGGTATTGGAGCAAGCCTTGAACGCATCCTCGAGAATCAGAAGCTCCTTGCTTCGGAAGCCAATGATGCTCGTAACATCTGCCCCCATATCATGAAGCGCCTCGGCAATGGGCATGGCAATGGCACAGCCAACGCCTCCGCCCACAATGCAAACCTTTTTCAAGCCCTCCAAATGGGTTGCAACACCGAGAGGGCCAACAAAATCCTGCAAGCAGTCCCCTGCTTCCTTATGCGCCAGCTTTTCGGTGGTTGCGCCAACGATCTGGTAAATAATCTTAACGGTTCCCTTTTCCCGATCAACCCCCGCAACGGTCAGCGGAATACGCTCCCCTTCCTCGTCCACTCGCAGAATAATAAACTGCCCCGGGCGCGCCTTACGTGCAACCAAAGGGGCTTCGATCTGAAGCTGAACGACCGTTGGATTCAATACTTTTTTGTCAACAATTCTGTACATTTTCTTCTCCATCATGAAGATTCACTAATTTCGTCCATTATACCACACATTCAAATAGAAATCAATATTTTCGCCAAAAAAATTTGACTTTCTCAAGGAATTCGAAAAAGATTTTTTGAAAAAATTTGAGAAATTTTGAAAAAGGTATTGCATTTTCAAATCATTTGTGATATAATATCACCGTTGCAAGGAAGCATAGCTCAGTTGGTTAGAGCGCACGGTTCACATCCGTGAGGTCGAGAGTTCGAGTCTCCCTGTTTCCACCAACCAAAAAGGGACTTTTGTTCATCAAAAGTCCCTTCAGTCTGTCGAAAAAGTCACCATTTATGGTGGCTTTTTTGCGTGAGATATGGTATAATAGAAGCAGAAAAAGACAGGCGGTGAAAGTATGTTAAGTAGAGGACAAAACGGAAGAGATATAATACAAATGGTATGGTTGGAAGACCTTGTACCGAAGGATCATCTGCTGAGAAAGATCGATGCAGCAGTAGATTTTGAC
>SVSC01000043.1 GCA_015064525.1 Oscillospiraceae bacterium | reverse complement strand
CCTGCAGATCTGCTCCACCGTAATCTCTTCGCCGTTTACCTCAATAAACGTGAGGAAGCCCTGACCGTACAGCTCCGCCACCGTAAGAAATTTTTTCAGAGTGGCTGTGAACCGCAACGCCTCGGTCTCCTCTGCACGGCTCCTCTGCCCTCTCAACCATTTTTCCAGACAGCCTCGGCAGGATAAAAGTAGCTCGTTGAGATCAAGCATTTGATTTTGGTTGAGGTAGTACCCGTGCTCAACACCGCTCTCATCCCGAAACAGATTGTCGCGACAAAGTCGCCTATAGCCTCGCAGGGTAACGATCAGATGCTCCAGCGGACGCATTCGCTCCGGCAATGCTTCGTCGCCAAGGGAAAGAAGCATTCCGTAGACCCGTTGTACATCGGAAAGCCTTAAGGCTGCGCTGTACATCTCGCAGGCGCGATCTCCCAGATTATGCGCCTCGTCGATCAGAAAAACATACCGATTACCGTTTGCCACATCCTCCGAAAAGTAGCGTCGGAGATAGACCATGGGGTCGAATACGTAGTTATAGTCGCAAATAACGATATCACATAGCTCGGACAGCGCCAGCTGAAACTCATAGGGACAAATTCCAAATTGCTCCGACACCGATTCCACCGTGGCGCGCGGATAGCCGTTCTGCCGATCCAGAAGCCAAACCAGAGCATTCTTACATTTGCTGTGAAAGCCCACCGCTCTCGGACAGCTCTCGGGATTGCAATGCCGAGAGATCCCCGCAGGGTCCTCTCTCGCGGCTTGATTGGAGCATAGCTGCTCACGGGAGGTCAGCACCACGGTTCGCACACGGGAGCCCGATTCGAAAATTCTTGCCGCCGCGTTGTACGCCTCTCTCCGCGTGCTTGCCTTGGCGGTGAGATAGAAGATCTTATCGCAATAGCTCTTTCCAAAGGCGCGAACGGCGGGATAGAGGGAAGAAATCGTTTTGCCCGTACCCGTTGGCGCCTGAATGAAAAGCTTTTTTCTGCTCTTAATGCCGCGGTAGCATTCCTTCAGCATAATGTCCTGCCCCTCCCGCACGCCTCGGTAGGGGAAGCGCCCCGCCTCAGCGGAGGGACGACGCTCTAATTCCAGCTCCATCAGGTATTTTGCTCGATAGGAAATTTGGGATAGCAGGCGCAGATAAAAGGCTCTTGCCTCCTCCGCCGAAACGGTGCGGCGGAAGCTTTTGGTCTTTCCGTCCTCCAATCTGCAAAGGGTGAGCTGAACGCCGATCTCATGCAATCGGTCTCTCTCGCAAAGGAAGTGCGCATAGCACATTGCTTGCGCCTCGTGGTAGGAATCGGGGCCTCGCTCAAAGCCGTTTGCCCCCACCGATTTGATTTCCTCCACCAAAACCGTACCGCCGCTTCGCAGCACACCGTCCGCGCGTCCGCTCACCTCATAGCAAACCCCGTTGCAAAGCGTGGTGTTGGTAAGAGAAACCTCCGCCTCATAGCCTTGATCCGCACGCTTTTGCAGAAGTCTGTGCGCCTCTCGCCCCTTCTTTAACCGATCGGGAGAAGCCGAACCGCGGCGAAGATCCAGATGCGGCTGCGCAGTTGCCTCGGCGCACAGCTCTCCCACGGATAGCGTCAGAGCGCTTCGCTCGGTCACATATTTCATTTCTCTCCCTCCCTTCGACTTTATTTTGGGGTTTCTTGAGCCGTGAATAAAATTACCATATTTTTAGGGGTTCCATTTTTTCAAAAATCCTCTATAATAGTAGTAAAGGCAGAACCACCGCGGGTTTGCCTTTGAAAGGAGTGATCTTTGCATGGAATTGATCAAGATTACAGATCAAAAACTGAAAATTATGCTGACTCCATCGGACATCACGCTTTATGAATTGAATGACAACGAGCCTCTCACACAAAATCATCCCAATGCCATCCGCCGCCTTCTGTGCGAGGTTCGGCGGCAGCTTGGACTGGACTTTGATGACAGCCATATTTCGATTCGCTACTTTCCCTCCAAGGGTGGCGGAGGGGAAATGTTCGTTTGCGGCGCGCCCTCCAAAAACAGTGAGGAGCGACGGCGAGCAAGCTCGGCAAGAAACGCAAGCCTGCCTCAAGCCTCGGAAAAAGCGGTGTTTTCAGGCTTTCGCTGGGAAGGCGCATACCGTTTTGAAGCGCTTTCTCATCTGCTTTCCGCCTGCGCTCGCCTGCAGGAGGTGGACTACGTTGGGGAAAGCGCCGTTTACCGTGATCACTGCAGCTACTTTTTGCTGCTCCGTACTTACGCCCGCGCTCCCTTCGCCATTCCCGATGAGCTGACCTTTCTCTCCGAATACGGCAGTGTGGAGAACGTTACCCACCTGCGGCTCTACATCAAGGAGCATGGAACTCTGATCCGCTCCCCCGACGCGGTTTCGGTGCTGGCGCAATTGAAATAAGCCGCCTACTGCTTCTTTATCAGCTTCATGTCTCCGTTTTTCAAATCCACCGTAACCGCGCAGGCGCCCTCACCGCAGATCTGCCTTCCGTTCTCCTCCCGCAGGGGAAGCTCGGAAATCATGGAGCCCTTTCGGGAACGGAAAAGAATGCTCATGGAGGCATCCTCGGGAACAGCCAGCTCTGCCGACCCTCGCTCGGAGGTCAGCGTAACGGCTTGGGTGAAGCTGCCCGAAGCCGAAATATCGCCCCGTCCCGTGGAAACCGTCAGCGCGCCGCACAGGCAATCGCTCACCGTAACCGAGCCGCGCTCGGTGGATACCGTGACCGACTCGGACTCCAGACCGCGCAGAGAGATCAAACAGCTTTTTCCATTCACGGTCACCTGCTCCAATTGGCTTGCCATAGCGGCGGGAATGCGAATGACCAACTGCTTTTGCTTGATCCCCGTGGCAAAAAAGAAGGCGGATTCACGGAATTTTACGGTCAGCTTGCCGTTTTCTCCCAAATACCAACGAGCCCTGCCCTTCTCCGTGATTGCATCCTCCGATTCCTCGGAAAGTGAGAGATAACGATCATCCTCCACTACGAAAACAGAGACCGATCCCTTGATCCAATCCACCTCCAGCGATTTGATCTCCTCGCTGTAAACGGTTGCGCCGCCAGCCTGATAGTCTTTCCCGTTTTCGTAGCGGTAATCCTGCCAGCCAAGCATCCATTCTCCGCCGCCAACCGTGGCGTTCAGAACACCAACAATCACGGCAAGCAAAGCGAATGCGCAAACCACGATCAAAAAAATCAAAAGGGGCTTTTTTAACTGTTTCATAGGCGTTTCCTTTCTATGTAGCCGTCCTCAACGGAGACGGCTCAGCTTATCGGTGGAGAGCAGATTCTCCAGCGTGTACACCAGCAGACAGTAGTCTGCGTCCCACTCCTCCACCCGACGGGTGAGATCGGTAAAATCCCTTCGGGATGAGGAAAGATTGAGCAAAACAAGATCGAAATGCTGCGCCAGAAACGGCGCCAAGCTGTTGGCAAAGCTATCCTTGAGCAGGAGCATTCGGGGACGATCCTCCCCCTTTTTTTCAACGGTGACGATATCGTGGGTACCGTCGAGAAAAACCGAATAGCAATCCTTGCGGGAAAGCCATTCCTCGGCGTATAGTCCGGGCAGAGGACGACCGTCGGCGGTAACGGTAAGCTCGGATTCATTGCCCGCCAGCCACAGCTCCAGCGAGTCGGGCTTCACCCATCGCATTCCCCCCGCCGACCAAAGGCTCCCTCGAAAGCTGCTTGCGGCGCCAACGCGACGAAAGGTCTCCATGGGGAGAATTTCCGCCTCCAAGCCCAGGCGCGTCATGACCTCACGGTAGGCGTAATAGGCACCCAACGTCGTCCAATGGTGATCGGTGCGATAATAAACCTCCTCGCCCATTTGAAAGCGCTCCCGCAGAGAGGAGATTACCTCCGCTCTCGGCACCTCAGCCAGCTCTCGGTTCAATTGCGCCTCCAGCCCTATGCCGTGAGCGCGGGGATAGGCGAAAGCAGAGGCGGCAATATCGAGATTTCTGCCGGTGAGAACCGCCAAAAAGCGATCTCCAAGCGCTTCATGCGCCCGAACGATCCCCGCACAGGCATTTGCAACGTGGGCGGGATCGTAGCCGTCGCATTCGAAAAATCTTTCTCCGTTGGCAAACAGAAGCTCCCCGCCGCCCCGCGCCAGTCGCCCATCCTTTCCCAGTAAAATCCCATTGTTTTCGCCCTTTCCAAGGGCAATCTCCATCAGCCCCTTCCATCCGATCAGGCGATCTCTCCCCGGGAGCTGATCGCCGTAGCGCTCCTCCGTCTGTCGCTCCACGGTTCCCGAGAGCAGCCCCTCAAGCGTGAAGCGCGGGCGTGTTTGCAGGGCGCGATTTTCCTGCTCCGAAAAGGCTCGATCCTCTCCGAAAAGCAACAGAAGGAAGCCCGTAAAAATCAATCCGAGAAAACACAGAGAGGTCAGCCATGCCGTTTTTTTCATAACCGCACCTCAAAAATTCAAATATGCGAAGGGTCGGAAGGCATCGTCGGCTAAATAAGCGGTGCATAGTACCAGCACAACCGCCGATGCCACGGGAAGCAACAGCTCCGCCGCCCTTCTTTTTTCGGTAGTCTTGTTCCATAATCGCAAAGGCAAGGGCGTGGCGCCCACGGCGGAGATCAAAAGCAACGGGAGCAATCTCGTTAGTCGGTAGACCACCGTTTCATCGGCAAAGGAAAGAACCCCAACGCCAACCATCGCGCGCAACGAGCGAACCAATTCCGCCAAAGTTCCGCTTGAAAAAATCGCAAAGCTGACAACAACCAAAAGGAGCGTATAAACTCTCGCCGCAGCCGCGGGAAGGTGCTTGAGAAAATCCTTGAGCAGAAAATGCTCGCAGATCAGTATTACGCAAAAGTACGCGCCCCACAGCACGAAATTCCAGGAGGCGCCGTGCCACAGCCCCGTGAGGAGCCAGACGATAGCTAAATTTCTGCTTTGCTTCCACCTTCCCCGACGGTTGCCTCCCAAGGGAATATACACGTATTGGCGAAACCATGAGGAAAGCGTGATATGCCACCGCCGCCAGAACTCGGTGATGCTTTTCGCCACGTAGGGATACCGAAAATTTTCGGGAAAGGAAAAGCCAAACATCCGCCCCAGCCCGATCGCCATATCGGAGTAGCCTGAAAAATCGTAGTAGAGATGCAGGGTGAACAGAATCGCCGTCAGCCACGCGCCAAGGGTTGTGGGCGCGATCACGGCATACTGGCGCAAGGCGTTGTAGCCTGCCCACAGAGCGTCGCCCAGCAGAATCTTTTTTCCAAGACCGCAACAAAAGCGCGCAACTCCCGAGGCAAACTGCGTGACCGTTTCACGGCGTTCTCTGAGCGCGCCGTCGATCTCACAGTAACGAACGATCGGCCCCGCCACCAGCTGCGGAAACAGCGTGACGTAGGTGCCGAAGGAGATCAGATCCCGTTGCAACGGAATCTCTCCACGATAAAGATCCACCGTGTAGGAAAGGATCTGAAAGGTATAAAAAGAGATTCCGATGGGAAGGACAAGCCCCTCAATCCCCTGCAGTCCCAAATTCTGCAAGAAAAAATTGGTGTATTTGAAAAAGATCAGCACGGAAAGGTTGCCCAACACCGAGGCTACCGCCGCCCACCTTGCCCATCGGGGCGATCTTTTTTGCAAACGAACGATGGGAAAGCCCCAAAGGTACGCCCACAGAATGGATGCCAGCATCAACAGAATACAGATCGGCTCTCCCCAGCCGTAAAAGATCAGACTGAAAAGCAGAAGCACCGCGTTCCGCCATTTGCGTGGGGAAAGATAGTATGCGGCGAGGGTGGACGGAAGAAAACCGTAGAGAAATAGAGGCGAGGAAAAAACCACGTGGCGTCTCCTTTCGATTCTGCGTGCAAGCGGGAGAACCCGTGATTTTCCGCCTGCCATCATTATACAGTATCACACCTCTTTTGTCAAGAAATTCTCTCCATAGTCAAAATATTATTTACAATTTTCGGCTTTTTTCAAGAAAATGCGAACCCACCCGTTCATCCCCGCATAGGCTGAAAGCGAGACGGCTCGCCGTTTCAGTTCACAAGGAAAGGAGCCGCTATGGAGGAGATCGTTACGCTCAATCGCCTCGCGCCAGGCGAATGGGGCGAAATTGCGGAGGTGCGGGCGGGCACGGGGATCCGCCGCAGATTGACCGACCTTGGATTGATCGCGGGAACACGGGTCGTATGCCTTGCCGTGAGCCCCTTGGGTGGGCTTTCCGCTTACCGTATCCGAGGCGCCGTGATCGCCATTCGACACAAGGACTGCTGCGAAATCACGCTCCGCAGGCGATGGGGGGAATATAATGAAAAAAGCAATCGCGACACCCGATAAGACCGTTGCGTTGGCAGGCAACCCCAACGTTGGGAAAAGCACGGTGTTCAACGGGCTGACAGGCTTGCGACAGCACACGGGAAACTGGTCGGGCAAAACCGTGGAAACGGCGGAGGGGCTCTGCCGCTACTCCAAGGAGACGATCCGCCTGGTTGATCTGCCGGGAACCTACTCCTTAGCCACTCACTCTCCTGAGGAGGAGGTTGCGCGCGAATTTCTTTGCCTCGGAGATTGGGACACGGTGGTGATTCTATGCGATGCCTGCTGTCTTGAGCGCAATCTCACGCTGGTACTGCAGATCCTTGAAATTACGCCCCACGCCATTGTTTGTTTGAACCTGATTGACGAGGCTGCGCGGCGAGGGATCCGCGTTTTGCCGGAGGCGCTTGCGGAGCGGTTAGGCGTTCCCGTTCTTGCCATCTCGGCAAAAAGCAAGGCGGATCTGCGGCGGCTGACACAGACAATGGAGGGCAATCCCGACAATCCTGCTCCTCCCATTCTCATGAGGTATCCCCTTGCCGTTGAAGCCGCCATTACCAAGGCAGAGACGTTCTTGGGTAATATTGCCAACGGCAAGCTCTCCCGTCGCTGGATCGCGCTGCAGCTGTTGACCGAGGAGGAAACCGACTTGTGCGAGCTTCTCAGGCTAACGGACGAAGTGACCGCCGAGATGTTGACGCTTCGAGAGGAGCTGCGTGAGGCAGGCTACACCGCAGAGCTTCTGCGGGATATTCGCGCGGAGCTGGCGGTGCAACGAGCGCAGGAGTTGGCGGAGGGGGTGACCCGACATCACGGGCGCAAGAGCAGTGAAGTTGACCGTCGGCTGGATCGGATTCTCACGGGAAAGCCGTGGTGCTTCGCGGTGATGCTCGCTCTGCTTCTGATAGTCTTTTATCTCACCATCCGCCTCTCCAACTACCCCTCTCAATGGCTCTCCTCGCTGTTCGCGTGGGGGCAGAATCTACTCACCGAGCTGTTTTTCCGAATCGGCGCGCCGCCATGGCTTCACGGGCTTTTGGTGCTTGGCGTTTACCGCACGCTGGGCTGGGTGATCTCGGTGATGCTCCCGCCCATGATGATCTTTTTTCCGCTCTTTACGCTGTTGGAGGAGGCAGGCTATCTCCCGCGCATCGCCTTCAATTTAGACCGTCCCTTCTGCAAGTGCAACGCCTGCGGAAAGCAAGCCCTCACCATGTGCATGGGCTTTGGCTGCAATGCCGTTGGCGTGACGGGCTGCCGCATCATCGACTCCAAGCGGGAGCGCCTGCTGGCGATCCTCACCAACGCCTTTGTTCCCTGCAACGGAAAATTTCCCGCGCTGATTGCCCTCCTTACCTTATTTTTCATTGGAAGCGCCTCCGGCGTGATGGGAAATCTGCTTTCGGCGGCTCTGCTGACCTTGCTCATTCTTTTGAGTCTTGCCGCAACGCTGGCGGTAACGAAGCTTCTCTCCCTCACCCTTCTGCGCGGAGAGCCGTCTGCCTTTACGCTGGAGCTTCCGCCCTACCGTCGCCCGCAGGTAGGGCGCGTGATTCTGCGCTCGATCCTTGACCGAAGCCTGCTGGTATTGGGACGCGCGGCGGCAGTGGCGGCGCCTGCGGGCGCCGTGATCTGGCTGTTGGGAAACCTGACGGTTGGCGAGCTTTCCCTGCTCGCTCATCTTTCCGCGCTTCTCGATCCCATAGGGCGCGTAATCGGGCTGGACGGTGTGATCCTCACGGCATTCCTGCTGGGACTGCCCGCCAATGAGATTGTGATTCCCATCATGCTCATGGCGTATTCCTCCAACGCCACGCTTGTGGAGGCAACGTCGGTTTCACAGATGGGAGAGGTGTTTGCGGCAAACGGTTGGACGCCTGTGACGGGAATCTGCGTAATTCTGTTTTTCCTGTTTCATTGGCCCTGCTCCACCACCCTGCTCACCGTCCGACGGGAAACCAAAAGCATCCCTCTCACCCTACTGGCGGCGCTCCTGCCAACCGCTGTGGGATGCCTGCTGTGCGGATTGATCGCGGCGATTGCAGGATAAAAACCGAAAACCGCGCAGACCCGATCACGCGCAAGCGCTACTGCGGATCTGTGCGGTTCCTTTGTGCTTTGGAGGGGACCTCCCTCAGAATTCCTCTAAAATCTCCAGAATTCGCTCTGCCGCCTCGGTGGGATTCAGCTTATCCACCGCGTAGGCATGGCGGAGAAGATCGGCGGGAATATAATCGTCGTATTTTTCAAACACGGGAATCTCCGCGCTTCCAACAAGCGCCTCGGCGTTGATCCCTCGTGCCGCGTGATCGGCAAGGGCTTGTATCAATTCATAGTCATTGCCCTTGGTCATCTTAAAGGTGATAAAATAGCATCCCTCATATTCAATACCGTTGAGTCCGAAGCGCGCCGTTTCGGTTTTTAAAAGACGGCGCACGGTTCGGAAGGAGCGTGTTCCCAGCCATGGAAACAGGCACCAGGAATAGCCCCCCAAATGCACCAGCGAGCGCTCGGTCATACCCGTATTTCTTGCCACGTGCCGCGCGATTTCCAGCCGCTTTTGGGCGTTCGGCTTCAAATAAGGATAAACGGTGTCCTCGATCAGCACGCGGCGCATCCTTTGCACGATCCGTGTGTGAATCTCGCCGTAGTCTCCCGGCCAGGAAACCTCCATTTTCCCCTCCACGCTCTTGACGTAGATGAGCTTTCTTTGAATATCCAGCTCCTCCACCTCCCAAAGCCTTCCCGCCAAGGCGAAGCGATCGCCAACGGGTGGGGGCGTTGTGATGGTTCCGATCTCATCCGATCCGCATCGAACGGTGTAGTCCTCCGAGTCCTTGAAAACGGCGTAGAACTTGAAGCTTCGGAGCAGGCGCTCCCCCGCAAGCCCCACGATCAGGGTCTTTTCCTCGGTCATTTCCAGATAATCGTTGTTGAGCATGGAAACGATCAACACCTTGTAGTCCTCCTTGGTGACGTTGGCGAAGGGGGGCAACGCCAGCACCCGCTCGGCAAGCCTGCGGGCAGTCAATTCTCCCGAGGCTGCCAGCATACTGAGGGTTTGATGGAACAACAGGCTGAAGGGCTGCTGTTTGGCGGTAGGAGGCTCGATGAATCGCTCCTCGCGGTAAAGCTCCACAATGGCGATCGCCTTTAACAGCTCCCACGGAATCAGGTTGGGAAGCGGCGTGTTGGGAAGCGGATCCTCCTCGCGAAAAACCATCATCATCTCGGGAGGCTGTCCCCTTCTGCCCGAGCGTCCCAGTCTTTGCAGAAAACCCGTGACCGAATTGGGCGACTGATTTTGCAAAACACGCTCCAGCCTGCCGATGTCGATGCCAAGCTCCATGGTGACTGTGGCGCAGGTGACCGCCAGCACGTCCTCCTGCTTCATTTTCAGCTCAGCCTCCTCACGGATCGACGCGGAAAGATTGCCGTGATGGATACAAAAAACGTCGGGATCCCCACGGTTCTTGGCGATCTGACGGAAGGTGGCGCAAAGATATTCGGTTTCCTCTCTGGAATTGGAGAACACCAACGATTTTCGGTCATGCACGCAATCATACATGAAGGAATAGCCTGCGTCATAGGGAGACGGAGGCGCCTCATGGGGCTCCTCCTTGGGAGCCTTATCCTGCTCCTCATTGGAATTCTGCACGTAGAAATGCTCCATTCCCAGCCGCCAGCGCAAGCGCCCCTCCTCAAAGCGCGGAACGTCGGTCACCCGCCCCGAGCCCGCGCCCAGCCACTCCGCCGCGCGGGGAGGATCGCCAATGGTCGCGGAAAGCCCCACCCGACGGGGGTGATGGCCGATGAGCCGCCCGATCCTTGCCAATTGGCAGAGGATCTGATTGCCTCTGTCGCTTCCCATAAGGGTGTGAATCTCGTCGATCACAACAAACCGCAGATCCCCGAACAGCCGAACGATATCATTGCTGCGGTTGATCAGCATGGACTCCAGCGATTCCGGAGTGATCTGCAAAATTCCGCAGGGCTTCTCCAGCAGCTTTTTCTTGTGGGATTGCGCCACGTCGCCATGCCAATGGGTAACGGGGATCCCGCTCTCGATCAACAGCTCCTCAATGCGGTAGAACTGATCGTTGATCAGAGACTTCAGGGGCGCGATATAGAGGACCCCAACGCTATGGGACGGTTCATTCCACAAGTGGGAAAGAATGGGAAAGAACGCCGCCTCGGTTTTGCCGCTGGCGGTTGACGAGGTGAGCAGGAGGTTGTGGTCGGTTTCAAACAGCGTTTTCGCCGCTGCCACCTGCACCGCCCGCAAATTCTCCCAGCCATGGGAATAAATAAATTCACGCACAAAGGATGGGAACCGCTCAAAAATGGTTGTTTCTTCTGTCATCATTCACCTCGTTCTTTCGGAAGATCAAAGCTCGATCTCATCCGGGGAATAGCTTGCCCTCGGAGATCGCGCCTCTGCGGTGGAGGCTTTTGGCGGTTCATCCTCGTCATCCGCCTCGGTCCTTAGGGTCACGGCGCTTCCAACAACCTCCTCAAAGCTCGCCTCGGGATTCTGCATGAGAATGTTCAGAACCGTCATATAGTCTCTCAGCATCTCGCGGGGGGTGATCATGCTGTCGGCGCCCGCGCGGCTCAGGCAGATCTGCAAAAATTGCGACATCTGCTGCGTGGTGATCCGCGGCTCGGCGTTGTAATTTTGTGCATAAAGTCTTGTCACGCGGCTGATCAGGGCATACAGCTCGTCGTTGGACAAGCGGCGGAGACGGATCACGGGGCCAATGAGGTTTTTGAAGCCCGTGAGCGAAAACCGACTGTCACACAAGCGGCTCCGCAACGCCTCGTAGCTGAACAGTCCCCTTCTGGTATCCTCCAGAAATTGAGGCGTTCCGCCAAGGATCAGCGCCAGCCCGGGGGCTCTTCCCTGGAGCGTGTCGTTGAACATGGAAAGAATCTTTTCATAGTTGTTTTCTCTGCTCACGCGGTGAGAAATCTTATAAAGGTTTACACACTCGTCGATGAAAACCACCAGCCCTCGGTAGCCCATGGTACGCGCCATTGCCGCCCAGAGCTTGAGAAAATCATACCAGTTATCGTCATCAATGATCACGGATACCGAGAATCCCAGCTCCCGCTTCGCCTCGGTCTTGTTGGAAAATTCTCCTCTCAACCAGCGCATACACGCGCTTCTGCGGCTGTCGTCGCCCTCGGTATAGGCACGGTAATAGGCAGTCAGCACGTGAGCAAAATCAAAGCCGCCCACCAAAAATTCCAGCTCACTCAATGCCGAAAGCACCCGACGGTTCAGCGCCGCCGCAAAAGCATCGCTCTCGGGAGTAAATCCTTCCCCAACCAAGGCGGTCTGCAATTCCCCGATCCAGCGGGCGATTACCTTGGGGAGCGCCCCGCCCTCGGGAGAGGTTTTGGAGGCAAGATTTTTCATCAGCTCACGGTAGGTTGCAACGCCGCTTCCGCCGGCTCCGTAGAGACGTCGCTCGGGGGAAAGGTCGGCATCCGCCGTGAGAAAGCCCTGCTCCATGGCATAGCCGCGGATCAGCTGCATGAGGAAGCTCTTTCCGCTTCCGTAGCGCCCAATAAGAAAGCGCATGGAGCCGCCTCCCTCGTTGACCGTTTCCAGATCAGAAAGCAGCGCCTCAATTTCATCCTGCCTGCCAATGGCAAGGTAGGGGGCTCCCGTTCTTGGCACCACACCTGCGGATACCGACGCCAACAACGACGTGAGAATCCGCTTGGGAACCCTTGGTATTTCATTCATATGCTGTTCCATAATCTATCCTTTCTGTTGATCTCATCAAAGCCCCTCTAAAAGCGAGCGATAGTCCTCGGGAATCTCATAGCCGTTCTCCCCTGCCACCAGCAAAACGTCCTCCAATTCCTCCACGGCGATCTCGTTGATCTCGTCGGCAACCGCATCGGGCATTTTCCCCATGCTCCGCGCCACCTCGTTCTGCTCCCGCTCGCTTCGAGCCAGCAGGAAGGAACGGTAGGGTGACAGCCGCGCAACAAGCCCCGACGGAGAAGCTGACGGCACGGCGGGGGGAGGAGGTGCCGTGACTGTGGGAGCCTTGGGCTCGGGGATCGGTGCAGGCTCTTCCTCGCTACCGTCCTCAAACGCCTCCACCAAGCGACGGGTAGTGTTCCACGACGCCCGCTCGATCGCCTCGGCGTTGTCCGTGTCCAAGGGCTTAACGGGCAGCTCGTAGAGCCGTTCGTATTCGGGGATCACCTCGGCAGGAGGCTTCTTTACGGTCTGCTTTTGAGGCAGGATAGGTCGAACCACCTCGTCCACGATCTCCCGCACGTTGGTGGGAAGCGCATAGACCGTGAGCCTGGAGCGCACGCCAAGGGCGCCTCTTAAAAGATTTTCGGTATATTTCAGAACGTCGGTAATCAAAAAACGCAGCTCATGGGAACGGGAGAAGGAGCAATAGGACACCTCGATCCGTCGCTTTCTCCGATAGGAACAGAGGGCGCCCGAAAAGGCATCCCGCGTGATTTTGCTATCCTGCATCCCCGACGAAGAAAAAAGCTTGCCGTGATCGCTCAACCGCTCAGTAACCGCCTTCAGAGCGGTGAGAATGGCGCGATCGAACAGCGAACGGTTTTCCTCGGTGCAGAATTTGCTTTTGCGGTAATCGTAGTTGGAGCAAAAGGCAAGAAGCGCTCGCACATACCCGTTCTCCGCCTCGCCCGAAACGTAGAATTCCTTCAAACCGCAGTGGGACATCAACAAAACCGTTTGCTCCCTCGTTACATTGGGCGGCGGCAGGTGATGGATCAGGCTATAGTCGCAGATCCAATCGGGAAGATATTGATCTAACTGACGGTAGGTCTCCCGATATCCCGACCACAAGCGCAGGAGCAGCTCCTGCCCCTCCTTGGGGGGCATACGGTCGGCAAGATTGATAATCTCATAGGCATAGAGCAGAATATAGCTGCAATCGGTTTCGGGATATTTCCCGCTCCTCACGCATTCCCGAAGCCAAAGATACCAGCCAAACTGGGATCTCGTCATTTGGGCATACTGCGGAACGTAGGAGAAAAATTTGACGTGCGGACAGGGCGCGCCCTTTACCCCCATCAGCTTTTCCGCGGTACGCACAAAATCCTCGTAGTATTGATAAGCGCTTTTCCACCGATAAACCTTCACCTGATGGATCAGCGCGCTTTCGGGGCGGTACTCATATTCGGGTGGTTGCTGCTGCGCGGCGGCAGGCGGATGCACGTAGCCATGGGTCGGGCGGTGATTTTCGGTAACCGATTCCACCGAATGGATCACGGTTTTCCCATTGCCGTCGGTTCCTTCCGCCCTCTGCGCGCGGGGAGGAATGGGAGCCGACCGTGTCACCTGCCCCACGTCTCGCGAAAGGGGCTCCACCGTCACGTCCACCGTGTCGGTTCTGCGATTGATCGGAATTTTTCTTTTCTGCGGCATCAGCGCGTCGATATCCCAAAAGCGATCCAATTCCTCATCGTAGTCGCTTTTCGGCTTTTTATGATCCTCCATACTGCCCCTCCCTTCGGTTGATTTCTAATATTTTATTATACCATGCTTCGGGGCGGTTGTCAATCATTTTTCAAAAAACATTCTTTCGCACAAAAGCTGCATATTAAAAGATAACATAAGGCGCATCGTGATAAACCGATACAAAAGAAGCCTCCCTTATGCTGAAAGGGAGACTTCGGTTGTTTTTAAATCGGCGCATCCTCCGAGAATGCCGATGCGTTATAGTAGCGAAGGATGTCCCGCGCTTTTTCGTCCGCCTCAAAGTACAGCACACTGCGCTCGCCCTTGCAATCACGGTAAACCGCCGCAACCAGACGCTCCGCATCCTCCGAGGAAGCGGCATGAATTGAATGCTCGGGCAACGCCTCCCAAGCCTTGGAGCCACGGGAGAAAACGCCTTCCAGATCGCGGATCTTTACATCCAGCAGCAGTCTTCTTGTGCGATCACCGTAGAGCTTCGTCACCTTCAGAGAGCCGCCCCAAAAGGAATATTCGTAGGACACCTGCGTATATCGCCAAGTAAAAAAAATGAGCATCCAAAGGGTGACGGGGATAAATGCCAACAACGGTGCCACAATCCTTACCGCCGCACCGATTCCGATTAAGCCAACCACCCATACCACGTACACAGCGATCATGCAGAGCTTTTTCAAGGTCAGCGCCTTCGATTTTTTGGGTGTGACGGCATACACATAAGGATCCGCGCCCGTGCCGTAGCCGCTTTCATTGTACATTTCAATCAGCCACCTTTCCTTTCGTCATTATATCACACACCGAGAGGCTTGTCAATCTGTTTTGCCGAAAATACCGGCTTCCGTTTCTTTTTTTCATCAACGCATTGACGAAACTCAAAAAAAATGCTATAATGAAGGAGACTACGGCACGATTTTTTCCGAACGGAGGCACATATGGATACGATTTTATTTTTTCTGGAGCTGCTGGGCGTTGTTGCCTTCGCACTTTCGGGCGCGATGCTCGCCATTCGCAAGGGAATGGATATTTTGGGCGTTTGCGTGATGGGCGCCACCACAGCCGTTGGCGGGGGAATTCTGCGGGATTTGATGCTGGGCATCACGCCCCCCTCCACTCTGCTCAACCCCACCTACGCCCTGATTGCCATTGGTGTTTCCTTGTTCGTTTTTCTCCCCTTTGCGCAACGCTTTTTGGTGGGGCGTTCCCACAAAATCTACGAATGGTTTGTTCTGATTGCCGACTCGATTGGTCTCGGCATCTTTTCGGTGATGGGAGTTGGCATTTGCTACGACTCCTATCCCAATGCCTCCATTCTCATGGCAACCTTTCTCGGAGTGATCACGGGCGTGGGCGGCGGTGTTCTGCGGGATGTGATGTCCCAAAGCAAGCCCTACATTCTGGTAAAGCATTTCTACGCCTGCGCCTCGATTATCGGCGCCCTCCTCTGCGCGCTTCTGCGCCCGTGGCTGGGCGTGCTGCCTGCCGCGGCAATCGGAAGCGCGGTGATCTTTGGACTTCGCATCCTGGCGGCGATCTTTCGCTGGGAGCTTCCCAAATACCCAGAAGTCTTTCCCGAAAAAAAATGAAGTCAAGCGGAGCTGTTGCAGTTGGATGCAACAGCCCCGCTTTTCTATTTTCTTCGCTGGTTACAGGGTCAGCTTTCGGATTCCCAAAAGATACGCGATCCACAGCACCGTGAAGCGATCCTTCAGATCCTTGGCGTAGGTAATGGCGTTGCAAAGGGTGGCTTCTCCGTAGAACGCCGCGAATTCCTTCATATCCAGCCCAATGGCGCGCACAAGCGCCTCGGTTTCGGCATAGCTCGGAGCATCCGAGAGGACCTCGCAGATCTCCCTCCAATTGGAGGCGACGTCCTCCTGCCCAAGGCTATCGTAAAGCCCCACTCGCCGCTGCAGATCAATCACGCCATCGGCGGCGGCACCGTAAATTTCCCGCAGCTCCCGCTCACGGGTGTCGAGGTCGGTTACGTCCCGCGCAAAGGGCGGCTGCATGGAAAGCAAGCTCTCGCGGAGACGGGCGGTTACGGCGGAGGAATACAGCACGTCGATGCCGTGGAGATAGTAGGGCGTTTGATGCAACAGCCCCGTGATCTCAAAAAAGTGGGAAAGATGATGCTCGCTTCCCGAGGCGGGACGGGAGTTGCCAACGTAGCTCATCATCACGCCAACCTCCACCAAAGCCTCCATCAATTCGTTCACCGCGCGGGGCTCTCTTGCCAGAATGGCATCGGCATATCCCTCGATTCGCTTGGCGGTTGCCATTACGCGGTCATGAACGAACGGACAGAAATATTCGTTTCTCAAAAGGCTTGCCAAGCGCCAATCGCAAAGGCAGGAATATTTTCCAACGATATCTCCGTAGCCCGATTGCAAAAGCTCCCGCGGAGCAGTGCAAAGCACCTCGGTTTCCGCAACGATGGCAAGGGGAACGCAACCGTTAACCGTCACCTTCATTTGATTGAGAATCAAGGCGGCGCCCACCGAGGCGTAGCCATCCATGGAGGGCGCGGTTGCAACGATGACGTAGCGAATGCCATGCAACTGAGAGAGATGCTTGCAGAGATCGTTGATCACACCCGATCCAATTCCAACAATCAGTTCGGAATCCTTCGCAAGCTCCGCCTCAATCTGCGCAATCGACGCCTCATTGGGAACCACGGTGGCGCATCCGAAGCGGGTCTCGCTCACGATCCGTCCGTTCAGCAGCTGCTTTACACGCTCTCCGCATAAAGGGTATGTGTTTCCATCCGACACCAGATGGATTCTTTCGTAGCCCGAGCAAATCCTCGGAAGCTGCTCCAGCGCCCCCTCGCCGATCTCCACGTGGCGAACGTTGCAGGAATGCGCTCGCCCGCAGGCACAGTCCGATCTTCCGCGCAAAAGGTTTTCGATTGTCATAGTCGCACCTCCGTCTTTTTGTTTCTTACGTCGTACATTATATCACAGCTCCATGCGGATTGCAAGTTCCGTACAAAAAAAATCAAAGACGCACCTCCACAAAACCACGGAGCCTCATTTCGTCCTCTTGAACAAAGCAGTTCATCGCGCAAATCTCCACGCCGCAACGGGCCGCCTCTGCCAATGCCTCGGCAAACGCCCGATGGGTGACACGGTTAGGGGTGAAATAGGCGCACTCCTCCATTTGGATCACGAAAAACACGCAGGCTCTGTAGCCCGCTTCAACCGCACGAGCAAGCTCTCGCAAATGCTTGATTCCTCGCTCGGTGGGCGCATCGGGAAAGGACACAACCCCCGCCTCCTCCAGCGTAACCCCCTTAACCTCAACGAAAATTCTCTCACCAACGGTGTTTTCCAGGTAGAAATCCAAACGGGAGTCTCCATAGCGATATTCGGGAATCAGGGCTGTTAATTCCCCGAAATACCCGCTCTCCGCCAGC
>SVSC01000042.1 GCA_015064525.1 Oscillospiraceae bacterium | reverse complement strand
GTGCAGTAATGCATTTAGCTGACTGATACTAATAGACCGAGTGCTTGAACTTTCTTAGTTCACTTTCATTTTCGGGTTTCGCTTTTTGACTCTCTCTTTCTTTGTTCGATTTTCTATGGACGCATGAACGAGATATAACCGCAGGATCCCTTTCCTGCGGTTTATTTTTGCCATTTTTTTGGGGAGGCGTTATGTTAGGAACGGTAGTTGTGGGTGTTATTTTTACCGATATCAAGGGATTTCCCATAAGTGAATACGCGCCTCAAGGCAGAACTCTCGGCGGGGTTGAGTACGTTCACGGCGGCGTTAGCAGAAACGTTGCCGAGAACATTGCCGTTTCAGGACTTCCCGTTACCTTTGTGAGCATGACCGAGCCCGGCGGAATCGGCAGAGAGGTGGTTGATCGGCTGGATCGCTGCGGTGTGAATACCGAGTTCATTTTGCCCGCCGAACAAAACGGCATTGGGAAATGGATGGTGATCCTTGACGAAAAGGGTGACATTGCGGCGCAAATTTCTTGTCCGCCCGATATGAAGCCCTTGGCGGAGTTTGTTGAAGCCTACGGCAATGCCTTTGTGCAGGATGCCGAGCAGATCATTTTGGAGCTGGATATTGGCTGTGAGACGGTGGATCGGGTGCTTTCCTTGGCGGAGCGCCATGGGAAAAAGGTCTATCCCGTGGTGGGAGATCTGAAGGCGTTGCTTTCCAACCGCGATATGATCCGAAGAACCGACTGTTTGGTTTGCAGCTGTGAAGAGCTGTCGGCGCTGACCGACCCGACGATCCGTTCCTTTACCCCGCAGCAGCTCAGCGAACGGCTGGCGGAGTTGGTTCGATCCGCCGCGTTTCCCTCCACAGTCGTAACCTTTGGAGCAAAGGGCTGCGTTTATTACGACAAGGTCTCCGAGCGCGTGGGTGTGATTCCTGCCGAGGAAACCTCTGTTGTGGATAATTCCGGCGCCGGAGACGCTTTTCGCGCAGGCGTTTTTATGGGACTTTCCAACGGATTTTCAGTGGAAAATGCTTCCAGACTCGGAACGCGTTTGGCGGCGCTGTCGCTTTCCTCCAACGGTCGTTGTTGCCCTGCAAACCGTATTCCCGACGAATTTCTGCGAAAATTGTCGATGGACGGAAGAAAATAATGTTTTTTGATACACTTTTTAGGAAAATTCAAAAAAACTATTGCAATTTTAAAAAAAGTGTGGTATAATATGATATATGTTGTGCGAAGCATAACGCATTTTGAATAGATGTCAAAGAACATCTAAATAAACGAAATGAGGTAAACAGCAATGAAAGACGGAATCCATCCCAATTACGAAACCTGCATCATCAGATGCGCTTGCGGCGAGACTGTTGAAACCAAGTCCACAAAGGGCGGTGAGCTGAGAGTTGATATCTGCTCTAAGTGCCACCCCTTCTTCACCGGCAAACAGAAGTTTGTTGACGCCGGCGGACGTGTTGACAAGTTCAAGAGAAGACTCGAGTCCCTCAAGAAGTAATTCAAGGGAGATTGGAGAAAAAGGCAAGCTGCAAGCGGCTTGCCTTTCTTTTTCGGTTGCGAGACCGTTTTTTATGATCCTGTAATATTGATTCTGATGCGCCGTTCGGTGCGGAAGGGAGGAACGCTATGCTGGAAAAAATCAAGACTGCCGAGGCGATCTTAGTTGGCGTCAACTATGGTGGAGCGTCCTTGGAGGAAACCGAAAAGAGCTTGGAGGAGCTGGAGCGTCTGCTGGAAACGGCGGGCGGCGTTTGCTTTGCCAAGGTTATTCAAAATAAGGAGCATCCGGACCCGAGAACCTGCATTGGCTCGGGGAAGGTTGCCGAGATCCGCGATCTTTGTACGGCCTACGGCGTGGAGCTTGTGATCTTTGACCCTGAGCTTTCTCCTGCTCAGATCCGAAACTTGGAGGACAGCATTGGGGAAGGCATTCGTGTGATCGACCGTTCCATGCTGATTCTGGATATTTTCGCTTTGCACGCCGTGAGCGGAGAGGGAAAATTACAGGTAGAGCTGGCACAGCTGAAATACACCGCGCCCCGTTTGATGGGAAAGGGAACCGAGCTTTCCCGTTTGGGGGGGGGAATTGGAACGAGAGGCCCCGGCGAGAGCAAGCTGGAGTCGGACCGTCGGCACATGAAGCGTCGGATCGCGGCGCTGGAGGAGGAGCTTCGGGTGTTGGATCGCACCCGTCGAACCATGCGGGCGGCAAGAGATCGCAGCGGTATTAAGAAGGTTGCCATTGTCGGCTATACCAACGCGGGGAAGTCCACCCTGCTCAATCGCTTGACCGACGCGGGTATTCTGGCGGAGGATAAGCTGTTCGCCACGCTGGATCCCACCACCAGAAAGCTGACGCTTCCCAATGGGGAGTCGGTGCTTCTGACCGACACGGTTGGTTTTATCCGTAAGCTGCCCCACCATTTGATCCATGCCTTTAAGTCCACTCTGGACGAGGCGGTTTATGCCGACGTGCTTCTGATTGTGGTGGACGCCTCCGATCCCGAGTATGCCGAGCAGCTTGCCACCACGGAGGAGCTGCTTGGGGAGCTGGGAGCTTCGGATAAGCCCACCCTATACGTGTTCAACAAATGCGACCGAGGCGCGGTGCAGGCTTTTCGTTCCCTGGGAACGTATGCGGACAATCATCGGTCGGTAACGGTTTCCGCCCTCACGGGGCAGGGGATTGAGCGAATGCTGGCGGAGCTGCAAGAGCTTCTGGAGGCAGGGAAGAAGCGTGTGGAGTTCCACATTCCAAACGCCGAGGCAGGCGCTTTGAATCTGCTTTACCGAAGCGCCGTGGTGGAAAACGTGGAATACGGCGCCGAGGAGATCCTTGTGACCGCCACGGTGGATGCCAAAACGCACGGTATGCTGCGGCGCTTTGACCCCGCATTGGAGAACGCCGATGAAGAATGAGAAAAAGACCTCGGCTCCCGAGGCGGAGATTTCCGTAACCCTGGGAAAAGAGGCGTCGGCAGAGTTTGAGGAAAAGAAATCGGTGTTCATCGGTCACGCAAAGCCGATTCGCACCGAGGAGGAGGCGCTTGCCTTTATCAAGGAGAAAAAAGCCGAGTTTGCCGATGCCCGACACAACGTGTGGGCGTATCGCTTGCGAGGCGACGTTGTGGTTCGCTGCTCGGATGACGGTGAGCCGCAGGGAAGCGCGGGGATCCCCGTTCTGGATGCTCTTCGGAAGTCGGGGGTCAGCGACGCCGTGTTGGTGGTCACGCGCTATTTCGGCGGGATCCTTTTGGGAGCGGGGGGCTTGGTTCGCGCCTATTCTCACGCGGCGAAGCTCGCCATCGACGAGGCGGGAATCGTGACCTACGAGAAGTATGCGATCCTGCGAATGTCGTGCAGCTATTCGGACTACCAGCGCTATCTGGCGGAGCTGCCGAAATTCGGCGCGCGGGTCGATAGCACCGATTTTTCCGACCGCGTGGAGCTTTCCTTTTCGGTGAAGCTGACCAGAAAAGAGGACTTGACAGCGCGGATCCGAGAAATGAGCGGCGGCGCTCACACCCCCGAGGTTGTGGGAGAGCGCTTCGACTTTGGTTGATCCGCATTTCGTGAAGAAAAAATGACGTAAAAAAAGTATTTTGCGGTTTTTTTGCGTATATTAAAACAAGACGGCAAAAAAGGACGAGGGAAGGAGGGATCGCTGTGAGATTTCCCGAGAATTTCATACAGGAGGTGGCGGAACGCGCCGACATCGAGGAGCTGGTAGGGCGCTACGTCACGCTGAAAAAGGCGGGCGGAAATCTCTTGGGACTTTGTCCCTTCCATAGCGAGAAAACGCCATCCTTCACCGTTACGCCTTCAAAAAATATGTTCTATTGCTTTGGCTGTCACGCAGGCGGCTCCGCAATCACCTTCGTGCAAAAGGCGGAAAATCTGGAGTTTGCCGATGCGGTAGAGCTTCTTGCCAACCGCTTGGGTCTCCCCATTCCTCGTGAGGCAAGCGCATCGGTTCGTCGGGAGGACGAGGTGAGTCGCAAGCGGGTGCTGGAAATGAACCTGGAGGCGGCGAAATATTTTCGCGCCTGTCTGTTCGATCCCGACATTGGCGGCCCCGGCATGGCGTATCTGAAGGGAGAGCGAGGACTGAGCGACGCCACCATCAAGCATTTCGGTCTGGGGTATGCGCCCGAGGGCTTCGGAATGCTGAATTATATGAGAAGTAAGGGCTTTCGCGATGAGGAGCTTCAGGTGGCGTTTCTTTGCGGAAAGAGTCAGAAAACGGGTGGGGCGTACCCCTATTTCCGCAACCGCGTGATCTTTCCCATCATTGATTCCATTGGGAACGTGGTGGCGTTCGGCGGTCGCGTGCTGGACGATTCCAAGCCCAAATATCTGAACACCTCGGATACCCCCGCTTTCCGAAAAAGCAACCATCTGTTTGCCCTGAATTATGCCAAGAACTGCTGCGCAGAGCGGATGATTCTATGCGAGGGGTATATGGACGTGATTGCTCTGCACGCCGCGGGCTTTGAATATGCCGTGGCAACGCTGGGAACCGCCATTACCCCCAACCACGCGCGGATCTTCTCCAAATACACCAAGCGTGTGATTATTTCCTACGATTCGGACGAGGCGGGGCAAAATGCCGCCAACAAGGCGATGCGGATTCTCGGCGAGGTTGGCATGGACGTTCGTGTGCTGAAGCTGAGCGGTGCCAAGGACCCCGACGAATTCATTCGCAAATTCGGAAACGAGCGCTTCAGGCGGGTTCTTGACGAAAGCAAAACGGGATTTGAGTACAAGCTGGAAACCATTCTCTCCCGCCACGATCTTACCGTTGGGTCGGAAAAGATACGGGCAACGGGCGAGATCTGCGAGGTGATCGCGGGCTACTCCTCCAACGTGGAGCGGGCGGTTTATCAGTCGGTTGCCTCGGAGCGATTGGGGCTTGGCGAGGACGTGCTGAAGAATTCGGTGGAGCGGATCCGCAACAAAATGCGGGCGGACGCCAAGGCGCAGGAAAGTCGGGCGGCGCAGGCAACCCTGAAAAACTTCGGGGACCGTATCAATCCGGATGCCGCAAAGGATCCTCGCGCCGCAACGGCGGAGGAAAGCGTGCTGGGGCTGCTTCTGATCTTTGGAGAGTACCGCAACGAGGTGCTTTTTGGCAAGGTGGCGCTGGCATCGGAGGACTTTATCACCGAGTTTCACAGAAAGGTTTTTGATCATATCATGGCGCTGGAGGCCTCCGAGGGGGGCTTTCGGTTTGAGCTGTTGGGAGAGTTTTTCTCGCCCGACGAAATGGGCAGGATCCGCCGCATGGAGGTGATCCGTCGGGATTTGACGCAGAACGGTCCCGAGGTTTTTCGCTCGTCTGTTGCCTCTCTGCTGGCAGTGAAGCAGGAGAAGGAGGTTCGATCGGGAGATCTGGCGTCCCATCTGGAGTATATTCGCAGGAAGTCAAAAATACATAAAGGAAAGGTTGATCCAACATGAAGAAGAACAAAACGAATGAGGAGCTGGAGCTGCAGGAGGACGCTGCGCAGGAGGAAAAGAAGGCGGGGATGTCCGTTGAGGCGCTGATCGAAAAGGGCAAAAAGGGAAAGCTTTCCCAGAGTGATCTGGATGAGGCGATCGAGGAGCTGAATTTCGACGTGGACGAGATCGACCGTCTCTACGAGCAATTGAGGGATAACGACATTTCCTTCAGCGATGGAGATATGGATATTTCCACCGAGGAAATGAACGACATTGAGAACGAGGTTGCGCGCTTCCGCGAGCCCGAGGCGATGGAAAGCGCCCTGGAGCAGGAGGGAATCTCTATTGATGACCCCGTTCGCCTGTATCTGAAGGAGATCGGTCGGGTTCCGCTGCTTACCAACGAGCGTGAAAAGGTTCTGGCTGAGCGGATGCTGGCAGGTGACGATTATGCGAAAAAGGATCTTGTGGAGGCAAATCTCCGTTTGGTGGTGTCTATTGCGAAGCGCTACGTTGGCAGAGGAATGTATTTCCTGGATCTGATTCAGGAGGGCAACCTGGGACTCATGAAGGCGGTGGACAAGTTCGACTACACCAAGGGCTATAAATTCTCCACCTACGCCACCTGGTGGATCCGTCAGGCGATTACCAGAGCCATTGCCGATCAGGCGCGCACCATTCGCATTCCCGTTCACATGGTGGAAACCATTCACAAGGTGTCCCGCTATTCCCGTCAGCTTTTGCAGGAGTACGGAAGGGAGGCAACAGCGGAGGAGATCGGTGAAAAGATGGGCATGAGCGCCGACAAGGTGCGGGAGATCATGAAGATCGCCCAGGATCCCGTTTCGCTGGAAACCCCCATCGGCGAGGAGGAGGACAGCCACCTTGGCGACTTCATTCCCGATGACGATACTCCCTCTCCCGCGGAGGCAACCTCCACCAATATCCTCAGAGAGGAGCTGGAGCGTCAGCTGCACACCCTCACGCCCAGAGAGGAGCACGTGATCAAGCTCCGCTTCGGACTCTACGACGGAAGAACCCGTACCCTGGAGGAGGTTGGCAAGGAATTCGAGATTACGCGGGAGCGTATCCGTCAGATTGAGGCAAAGGCGCTGAGAAAGCTTCGCCATCCCAGCCGCGCGCGTCATTTGAAGGGCTTTATGGAATAATTAAGCGTCTGTTGGCTCTTCCAAAAATCAATCGCATATTTCTTGCAGAATGTCCAACAAAAACGGCATAATGACGAAATAGACGGCCGCTTGTTGTACATTGTGATGATTTTTCATCCCGAATGCTCGCGCGATCGTGGGTTTGAACGCCTTGCAACAAGTTGGACACAAAAAATTCACTTGACATTATTAGGGAAATGTAGTAAAATATTATACGAAGATATAACGGGAGAACTGCGCCTTCCGCAGGCTTTCGTTGAAAAAATCGGAGGAAAACGCATCATGAAAAACAGATTGATCTGTCTGGCTCTGTGTCTGGTCATGCTTCTTTCCGTCTTTCTCACCTCTTGCGGTGAAAAGGACATCGAATCGACGAAGAATGAAATTTTGATTGAGAGCTCTGAAAATGCCCGCACGCTCACCATGTGGCTGGTCAGTGAGAAGGCAATGGATCCTGCCGTGGTTGAGGCTGTCACCAAGGCGCTCAACAACATCACGGAAACCAAATTCAGCACTCGCTTGGTTCTGAAATTCTTCACCGAGGATCAGTACCGCGCTGCCGTGACCGATGAGATCCGCAGAAACGAGGACGCCAGAAACCCCTTGCTGGGTGGAAGCAACAGCGGATCGAGCAGCGCCACGGATACCGCTGAATCCATTGAGTACATCACCAATGAGTACGGTCAGTTCCAGAAGAAATACCCCGAGCTGAAGGAGAATCAGGTAGACATCATCTACATTGCGGGTCGGGATATGTATGTGGAGTTCATCGAAAACGGTTGGCTCTCTCCTTTGGATAGCGAGCTGTCCTCGTCCTCCAAAAAGATCAAGGAATATATTTCCTCCACGCTGCTGAACGCGGCAAAGATTGAGGGAAGCACCTACGCGATCCCCAATAACAACGCCATCGGCGAGTACACCTATATGCTCCTGGATAAGAAGCTGATGGAGGAATGCTCCATGGACGGTATCTACCACCAGGGCAAGATCAACGGCTTCTACAACGAATACGTTTTTAACTATCTACAGACCGTTCGCGAGCATTACGGCGATCAGATCGTTCCCGTGGACGCAACCTACGAGGAGTGCCTGGATCTGCTGGCGCATTACTGGACGATCAATCCCGACGACTATTCCGCTCAGAATTCCGGCTTCTCCCTGTTCGGTTATCGCTACACCGATCCCGCAACTCTTAACAGAACCCAAACGGTTCTGGCATTCAATAGCTTGTTCGGCGATCCCGTGTTCTGCGAGAACTTCAACAAGATCAACGAGTTCCGTCTCGACGGCGGCTACTTCGGTGAGGCTGTGGAAGGCAAGCCCACCGCCGTTCAGTTCGTGAAGGGAAATATCACCGATTACGAAAAGTACGCGGAGGATTATTATCCCGTCATCGTGAAGTACCCCACCGTTAACGTGGAGGACGTTTACGAAAATATGCTCGGCGTGTGCAGCTATGCGGGAGATCTTTCCCGTTGTATGCAGATTGTCACCTACCTGAACACCAACGTGGAGTTCCGCAATATTCTCCAGTACGGTGTTGAGGGCGAGCACTTCCAGTTCGTTGTGGACGAGGAGGGTGACAAGATCGTTGAGCGCTTGAGCGACGCCTACATGGTGGATATCTTCAAGATGGGTAATGCGTTCCTTGCGTATCTGGATCCCACCGAGGAGGGCATCACCAAGGATATCTGGGAGATCGCAAAGCAGCAGAACCGTCAGGCACTGATTGAGCCTCTCCTGAATTTTGATTTCCAACAGGTTGTGAAGGACAGCGCCAAGAGCAGCGCCTCCACGCCTAAGCTCGGCTCTCTCGGCTACACCTACACCTTCACCACGGGTTACTCCAAGGAGATCCTTTCTCAGGATCCTCTGCTCAAGAAATTCTTTGAGGAAAGTGACGCGGCAGGTAAGGGCGTGTACGTTTACCATACCTCCAAGGTTTCCGGTCAGAACCTGTCCGGTATGATCTACTACTACAACAACAACATTAGCAACGCAACCGTTGAGGTGACCGATGGTGATGGCGCTCTCAGCGTGAACTACAGCGGTACCGCAGGCGGCGGTGAAAATATCACCGTGATCAATTTCTACGGTAAGAAGAACTCCAGTAATCTGCTTTGGAACGCAACCGTGAACGGCGAAGCTGCGGCAACCAAGACCCGTTTCCAGAACTCGATTCTTGATTTCAACTTCATGGAAACCGACACCTATACCGTGGAGCTGGCAACCAAGCTGACCAAGGCAATGATCTATGAGAACGACGTTGTGTACGCCTTTGTAAACGCCAACGGCAGCAACGCCGATCCCAAGAAGCCCGTTCTGGCAACCTACGAGAAAACGATTGGCGAGGGTGAGAACGCGCAGAAGCGTTATACCTACTTCTTCTTCATTCCCGAGGTAACGAACGTTGCGAACGTAACGGTTCAGCCCACCGGCTCCGCCAATAAGCTGGATCTTGCCGTTTCCTACACCACCGATCAGGCAACCGCGCTGGGCTCTTCCGATCCCAAGTACGCGATGTTCTTGGTGACCGTGACCGCCGACGCGACCGTAACCGAGGTGAACTTCAACCTGACCGTGGACGGTGACGCCAATGCGGTAACTCCCGTTACCTTTGAAAAGGATCCCGAGATTTCCATCTGCGGTGATCTGGATACCGAACTGGTTCGCTTTATGAACCGTCTCACCGCCGACGTTGAGGAGCTTCTGGCCGCCTGCACCGATATCAATCAGTTCAGAGAGATCGTTGCGGATCTGAACGCATTGCTTACCGTTCCCAAGTTCCCCGGTGAGGAGTACTACAGCATCGGCTCCAAGCTGAAGACCACCGAGGTTCAGGCGCTGTTTGAGAAATGGACCTCCGAGGGCTTCAACGCCACCTATTATTTCTTCTGGAATCTCCACTATATCACCAGCAAAACCGCGCAGGTGCATAAGGAGGATCTGGAGGGCGAGGGCAAGTACACCGAGGTGGATAAGCATCCCGTTACCGGTGAAAGCTACCACTATTTCAGCTCTCCCTATATGATTTACTTCGGTTGGCTGAAGGAGAACGGCTTCGCAAAATAAGCCTTTTCCCAAAATAAACATAGGGTCTGTCGCGGTCGGCGCTTTTGCAGCTGACCGCGGCAGACCCTTTTTTAGATTTTTTTTCGGAATCTACTTGCAAAAAGCGAAAAGATGTGATACAATGATGAAAGAATCTAAGCATCGAGAGGAATACTGTAATTATGTTCAAGGATCAGAAGGTATCGTATTCGGGCGTTCAGCCCAGCGGAAATCTCACCATTGGAAATTATTTGGGTGCGATCCGCAATTTTTCCGAATATTCCGAGCAGTATAAAACCTTCTACTGCGTGGTGGATCAGCACGCCATCACCGTTCGTCAAGTGCCTGCGGAGCTTCGCCGCAGAACCTATGAAACCCTCGCTCTTTATATGGCGTGCGGTCTGGATCCCGAGAAGAATACGCTGTACGTGCAATCCATGGTGCATGAGCATGCCGAGCTGGCATGGATTCTCAATTGCTTCACCATGTTCGGAGAGCTTTCCCGCATGACGCAGTTTAAGGACAAGAGCGCCAAGCACGCCGACAATATCAACGCGGGTCTGTTCACCTATCCCACGCTGATGGCGGCGGATATTCTGCTCTATCAAACCGACGTGGTTCCCGTTGGCATCGATCAGAAGCAACACGTGGAGCTTTGCCGCGACATTGCCGAGCGGTTTAACCAGCTCTATCCCGGAACCTTTACGGTGCCCCAGCCGATCATTGCCAAGCACGGCATGAAGATCATGTCGCTGGCGGATCCCACCAAAAAAATGAGCAAATCCGATGAAAATCCCAACGCGGTGGTTTACATTCTGGATGACCGTGACAGCATTATCCGCAAGTTCAAGAGAGCCGTTACCGACTCGGGCTCCGAGATCCGCTACGATGAGGAAAAGCCCGGCGTGAGCAATTTGATGACCGTTTATTCCTGCTTCACGGGAAAAACCTTGGAGGAAATCGAGCGGGAGTTTGCGGGCTGTGGCTACGGTGACTTTAAGCTGGCGGTGGGCGAGGTGACCGCCGACGCGCTGGCGCCCGTTCAGAATCGCTTTGCCGAGCTGCTTGCCGACAAGGCATATCTGGAGGCGCAAATGAAGAAGGGCGCGGAGGAGGCATCCTGGTATGCTCGCCGCACGCTGGCAAAGGTTCAAAAGAAGCTGGGCTTCGTTCAGCTCTGAGTTTCATACACCCGAGGATCGTGGCAGGATACGCATACGGCTCTCGGGTGTATCTTTTTCCGCGCAATTCCCGAAAAGCGGTTGATTTTCGGAGGGAAGTGTGCTATAATCATAATGTCAATCGGTAAGAATTCGCCCATGAGGCGGGAGGGGAGACGAGAAAATGAAAACAGCCGTTCGCTTTTTCGCTTTTTTCATATCTGTTTTGCTGTGCCTGGGCGGGCTTGCCTCCTGCCTTCGCATTGTTCCGAACATTCCCGTAACGGGAACGGTTGCGGATCCAAGCATCACGCATCAGGCAGAGGGAGAGGGCTTTCCCGCCTACACCATGACCGATGCTACTCTGGAGGAGTTCCGCGCACAACTCGCGGAATTGCGAGAGCTTGTTTTTTCGGAGAACAGCGACGACGCTGTGATCGGGGAGCGGGTTGCGGAAATGGAGAATGCTTATTTCCATATCGCAACCCAATCGCAGATTGCCTATATTCTCTATTGTGAGGATACCAACAATGAAATGCTTTCTCGGCAATATCTCACCGCGGAGGAGCAGTCAGCCGATGCCTATGAGGCGTATATCGCCTTGTGCAAGGAGCTTGATCAATCAAGCGCGCCCAAGCGGGACGTCTTTTTCGCGGGCTGGACCGAGGAGGATTTTGCCGAAATGCGGGGGCATTCGGAGGAGGAGACCCGACTGGAGCAGGAGAACAGCCGCCTTTTGGTGGAGTATCATGCCCTTTCGGATTCCGAGTTTGATGAGGAGACGGAGCGGATCTATTTTGCTTTGATCGAAAACAATAATCGCATTGCCAAATTGAACGGCTATGATGATTATTGGACATATGCCTATGAAAACGTTTATGGCAGAGATTATGGTGTTGAGGAGATTCAACGGGTTCGAGAGCTTGTAAAAAAATACTTGGTGGATCTGTGTCAGCAGGCAATGGTGATGTTTTATACCATTTATGAACGCTTGCACTCTATGGAAAGAGAAATGGTGCTTGACATTCTTGAGCAGGACTACAGTCAAGATGACAGTTATGTGGATGGGTATATCAGCACCTTCGGCTCCGAGGAGCAGGTGTTGATGAATACGATTTTTGACGAGAAAAATTCTATCTTTGCGGTCGGTCTAAACGCGCTGGAGGGCGCTTTTACCACCTATCTCTATTCCTATGAACAGCCTGTATGCTTTTTTGGCCCCGGCTATCAGAACAGCTATACCGTTGTGCATGAATTGGGACATTACTATTCCTTCCTCTGCAACGATACCGATCAATATCAGCTGGATCTGATGGAGCTGCAATCGCAGGGTAACGAGTGGCTTTTCACCGCCTATTTGGAGGATGCCGTTGGGGGAAATGTTGCAAAAGCCGTGGCTGCCTACCAGATCTATAACGCGCTGGCGGTGATCCTGATCGGTATGGTGATTGATGAATTCGAGCAGGGTTGCTATCAGGGAAAAGTAACCTATGCCGATCAGCTGGACAACTGGATGAAAACGGTTGTGGCAGGCTATGGCGGCGAGGATTTCTTCGGCACTTATATCACCGATATTTATGCTTATTGGAGAGCGGTTACGGTGCAAAGCTCGGTTTATTATGTCAGCTATGCCGTTTCCATGCTGGAGGCAATGCAGGTCTACTCCGTGGCGAGAGAACGCGGCTATGCCAACGCCATGAGCTGCTATCTTGCCGTTACCGATCTTTCGGAGTGGGAAACGCTTCCCACCTTTATGGAGGTCTTGCAGGCTGCGGGATTGCATACGCCAATGGATGAGGCGGCATACCTTTCCCTGAAAAATCTTTTAAAATGAGGAGAGAACACGGATGTATCCGTATGAAATTATTTTTGATCTCGGGCTCTATGAGATCATGCTGGTGGTAGGCTTTTTCGGAGCCTTGCTCTATTTTCGGATTTTTGCCGACCGCATAGGCTTTGGCGCGCGGATGCAGAATCTCTGCATCGGCTGCGCGATGGCTGCGCTGGTGACGGGCTACCTCTCCGCCGTGCTGTTTCAGGCGTTTTATAACTCTCTGCAGGACGGCGTGCTGGAGGTCACCAAAACCACGGGGGCTACCTTCTATGGCGGTCTCATCGGGGGCGCTCTGCTCTACATCGCCGCGTATTTCGGAGTGGGACATTTCGTTTTGAAAAAAGGGGAGACGGTTCGGAACTTTCAGCCGCTTTCCAATATTGCCGCGGGAAGCATTGCGGTTGCCCACGGCTTCGGACGCCTGGGATGCCTGTTTGCGGGCTGTTGCCACGGTGCCGTTACCGACAAGTGGTATGGAATTTATCACGTCCATCTGAACGCCAAGGCGGTTCCCACGCAGCTTTTTGAGGCGATCTTTCTGTTCCTTCTGTTCGGTTATCTTACCTACCGCTTGGTGAAGGGAAAGGGACATAACCTTGCCGTTTATCTGATGGCGTATGCCGTTTGGCGATTTTTTGCGGAGTTTCTTCGGGCAGATGACAGAGGCGCCACGGTGATCCGCGCCCTCTCGCCCTCCCAACTCACCGCCGTGATTCTGTTCGCGGTTGGCGGCGCGGTGCTTGCCGTGGAGCTTTGGTTGGCAAAAAAGGAGACGGCGCATGAAGCGTGATCTGGTTTGTCGATGGTGCGCCATGGCGTCGGCGTTGCTGTTTGCGGTGGTCTGGTTTCTTGACCCCGTGGTGTCGGCGGACGAAACGGTGCAGCTTTTGTTTAAATCCACGGTCACCCGCGCCATTGGCAGTCTGGTGTTCGTTTTTGTACTGGTCTATCTGGGCTACCGCGTTTTTCACGCACCCAAGTGGACGCACGCCGCGGCGGTTCTGCCCGCCTTGGTGATCGCTGTGAACAATATGCCCATTCTGGGGCTCATGCAAGGCTGGGTTTGGGTGGAACGGTGGGAGTGGGTGTGGCTTTTTGCGCTGGACACCTTCTTCATCGGCTTGTTTGAGGAGCTGGCATTCCGCGGGGTGCTGTTTCCGTTTCTGCTGGAAAATCGACGGGGAGGTCGCCGTCAAATCTTTTTCACAACGGTGATCTGCTCGGCGCTGTTCGGGCTGGTGCATTTGGTGAACCTTTTGGAGGGCGCAGGCTTTGGCGCAACGGTTTTGCAGGTGGGATATTCCTTTCTGATCGGGGGAATGTGCTCGATCGTTTTGCTCAAAACGGGCAATCTGCTCTATTGTATCCTTCTTCACGGAATCTATGACTTCGGCGGCGGGCTGATTCCAACGCTGGGGAGCGGCGAGCTTTGGGACACACCCACGGTGGTGCTAACGGTGATCCTTTCGGTGATCGTGATCGTTTGGATGCTGTTGCTCCTGTGGCGGGTGACGCCCGAGGACGCGGATAAATTTTATCAAAAAAGGAGAACAAGCAATGAACACGGTGAAAATTGAAAAGGGCAACGGGCTGATGGTGGCGCACAGAGGTGTGAGCGGCTTGGAGACCGAGAACACGCTGGCGGCATTTATCGCTGCAGGAAACCGCTCCTACTGGGGCGTGGAAACCGACGTACATCCTACGGCAGACGGAGAGCTGATCCTGATCCACGACAGCAACACCAAGCGGGTGTGCGGCGAGGAAATGATCGTTGAGCAGACCGACAGCGCTGTACTGAAGGCGCTTACCGTAAAGGATTTCTTTGGAGAGGGAACCAGAAGCGATCTGCGCCTGCCCACGTTGCGGGAGTACGTTCGCTTGTGCAAGAAATATGAAAAGATTTGCGTGCTGGAGCTGAAGGAGCGGTTCTCGGAGGAGGACGTGGTTCGCGTGCTGAAAACCTTTGAGGAGGAGGACTATGTGGATGGCGTGGTCTACATCACCTTCCACGCGCAGAATTTGGTGTATCTGCGTCAGCACGCTCCCGCGGCAAAGGCGCAGTACCTCTCCAGTGACCTCAATGAGGAGGTTTTCAGGCTGGCGGTGGAAAATCACTATGATCTGGATCTGCGGTTCGACCGCCTGACCGAGGAGTGGGTGAAGCGGATCCACGATGCGGGCTTGATTGTGAACTGCTGGACGGTGAATGACAAGGAGATTGCGGAGCGTCTGCTCTCCTGGGGCGTTGACATGATCACCACCAATATTCTGGAGTGATCGGATGGAGAATTCTTCGTCAGAATCAACAAAATTTTGCCGCGGCTGTTGCAAACGCAACAGCCGCGGCTTTCTATCTATACGTTCCCGATCCGAGGGATCGGTGTCACAGTGCCGTGACAGGGTGGTGCAAGATCGGGGTTATTCGGGAATGATCAAGCCGTAGTCGCCGTCCTTGCGGGCGTAAACCACGCAGGTGTTGTTGGTCTGATCGTCGTTGAATACAAAGAACTGGTGTCCCAAAAGGTTCATCTGCAGGATCGCTTCCTCGGGAGACATGGGCTTGATGGCAAAGGTCTTGGTGCGGATGATGGTGGTTTCCTCCTCCTCGTCCTCGGGAGCATCGGTCCATTGGTCGGTGGGGAACTCCAGTCCGCCCGAGCGAAGCCTGCGGGCGAGACGTGTCTTGTTCTTGCGGATCTGCCCCTCAATGGCGGCGATCGCGGAGTCCAGAGCGTCGCGGAAGTTGTCGGCGCCGATCTCGCTGCGGAAGAGCGTGTTGGCGGCGGAAATGGTGATTTCGAGAATTTTCTCATTATGCTTGCAGCTCAGCGTGACGGTTGCCTCGCAGTTGCCGTTGAAATATTTGTCAAATTTTGAGAGCTTTTTTTCAATCAGCTCCTTCATGTCCTCATAAACGTTCATTTGGCGTCCAAGTACGGTAATCTTCATAGCTTTGTCCTATATCCTTTCTGCGGGAATCTGTAGCGGTGAAGCTTCTCCTCGCTACGTCTACAGTATATCATATTCCAAAGTCAATGTAAAGATAAAACAAAAGGATTTTACATATCTCAGCAAGTTTTGTTACATTTGTCAAAATATAAAGAGAAAAAAGAAAAGAACGGGATTGACAGAATCGAAATTATCTGTTATAATAATAGTTGGGGCGCGGAAAGCGCCGAAATTTTTATCAAGAGAAAGGGGCTATGGCGGATGCCCACAAGCAATACCGAACAAACGATCAAAAAACTGCGGGAGCGCCTGCTCTACCACGCCAAGCGCTACTACGTGGATGACGATCCCGAAATTTCCGATTATGAATACGACCGGATGTACGCAGAGTTAAAGGCTTTGGAGGAACAGCATCCGGAATTTTTTGACCCCGCGTCGCCCACCCAGCGGGTTGGCGGTAAGCCGCTGGATAAGTTTGAAAAGGTGACGCACACCGTTCGCATGGACTCCCTTGCTGACGTGTTTTCCTTTGAGGAGCTGGAGGAGTTTTTGGAGCGTGTGGAGGGGCTTTTTCCCTCGCCGCTTTATTCGGTGGAGCCGAAGATCGACGGTCTTTCGGTATCCCTGCGCTACGAGAACGGCGTGTTCGTTCAGGGTGCCACCAGAGGAGATGGTGAGATTGGGGAGGACGTAACCCAAAATTTAAAAACCGTCTTTTCGATTCCGCTGGTGCTGCGCGAGCCTCTGACCCTCACGGTGAGAGGTGAGGTCTACCTGCCGAGACGCAGCTTTGAACGGCTGAATTCTGTCCGCGAGCAGGCGGGGCAATCGCTGTTTGCGAATCCGAGAAACGCCGCGGCGGGCTCTCTTCGTCAGCTAGATCCCGCCATTGCCGCCGAGCGGGGATTGGATATTTTCATTTTTAATTTTCAAGAGGGAAGTCTGTATGCCGATGGCAGTCAACCCACCTCCCACGCGGAAACTCTGGAGCGTCTTGCCGAGCTGGGCTTCAAAACGCTGGAACACCGTGTCACGGTTGCGGGCGCGGAGGCTGTGGAGGCTCATATCCGCCGTTTGGGAGTATTGCGTGACGGTCTGGAATACGATATCGACGGCGTGGTGATTAAGCTGGATCGTCTGGCGTATCGGGCGCGCATGGGCGAGGGAACCAACACCCCCAAATGGGCGGTGGCGTACAAGTTTCCTCCCGAGCAGAAGCAAACAAAGCTGTTGGACGTTGAAATTGCCGTTGGTCGTACCGGTGTGCTGACACCCACCGCGATCCTTGCTCCCGTTCGGTTGGCGGGAACCACGGTGTCCCGCGCAACGCTGCACAACGCCGAATTTATCTGGGAGCGGGATATCCGCATCGGAGATATTGTCACGGTGCAGAAGGCGGGGGATATCATTCCCGAGGTGGTGCGAGCCCACGGAGATCTGCGTTCTGCGGAGCTGCCGCGCTTTGCCATGCCCGAGGTCTGCCCCTCCTGCGGTGAACCCGTATTTTACGATGCCGACGAGGGGGCGGCAACCCGCTGCACCAACAGCGGTTGTCCCGCTCAGCTTTCCAGAGGCATTGAGCATTTCGCCTCCAAGGACGCTATGAATATCGACGGTCTGGGACCGCAAATTGTGGAAGCGTTGCTTTCCGCAGGCTTGATTACCAACGCGGCGGATCTTTACCGCCTGCGTGTGGAGGAGATCGCGGAGCTGGAGCGGATGGGAGAGCGATCCGCGCAGAATTTGGTGGAGGCTATTGAGCGTTCCAAGGGAGCGGGGCTGGAGCGACTGATCTATGCCCTCGGCATCCGCAACGTAGGTGAGGTGGCGGCATCGGCGCTGGCGCAGCATTTCGGCTCGCTGGAGGCGTGTATGGATGCCACGGCAGAGGAGCTTTGCTCTCTGAACGATTTTGGTCAGATCACGGCGGATTGCGTGGTGAATTTCTTCTCCCACGAGCCCAATCGGGCGCTTTGCCGTAGTCTGATGAGCGCGGGACTGGTGACTGTGCCTGTGAACCGTCCAAAGGCGGACTTTTTCGCGGGGCTGACCTTTGTGCTGACGGGAAC
>SVSC01000041.1 GCA_015064525.1 Oscillospiraceae bacterium | reverse complement strand
CAGCACGTAGGGCAGCTCCATGATCACGCTTTCGATCTCGAAGGGCCCGATGCGATAGCCCGAGGACTTGATCACGTCGTCCACACGTCCAACGTACCAATAGAAGCCGTCCTCATCTCGCCAAGCGGTGTCGCCCGTGTGATAATATCCGTCGTGCCAAACCTCGCGGGTCTTTTCCTCATCTCCGTAGTATCCAAGGAATAATCCAACGGGCGTGCGATCGGCAGTACGGATCACGATCTCGCCGGTTTCACCAACAGGAACAGGCTTGCCGTCGGGATCCACCAGATCCACATCGTAAAGAGCCACAGGCTTACCCATAGAGCCGAGCTTGTGAACGTCGCCCATCAAATTGGCAATGCTGAGGGTGGTTTCGGTTTGACCGAAGCCCTCCATGATCTGCAGTCCCGTTGCCTTCTCAAACTGGCGGTAAACCTCGGGATTCAGCGCCTCGCCCGCCGTGGTCATGTGGCGGATGGAGGAAAGATCATACTTGGAGATATCCTGCTTCACCATCATGCGGAGCATGGTGGGAGGCGCGCAGAAGGTGGTGATATGATATTTCGCGAACATGGGCAGGATGTCGGCAGCATCGAAGCGGTCGAAATCGTAGGTAAAGACCGCGCCCTCGCAAAGCCACTGACCGTAGAGCTTGCCCCAAAGCGCCTTGCCCCAGCCCGTATCGGAAATGGTGAAATGCAGACCGTCATCACTAACGCCGTGCCAATACTTTGCCGTGATGTAGTGCGCCAAGGGATACTCATAGGAGTGAGTTGCAATTTTGGGATAGCCCGTGGTTCCCGATGTGAAGAACATGAGCATGGGATCCTTGCCGCAGGGAGTATCCTCGGTGCGATAGAAATGAGCGCTGTAGAGAGAAAACTCCTCATTGAAATTACGCCAGCCCTCGCGCTCACCGCCCACAAGGAGCTTTGCCTTCAGGCAATTGCACTTTTCGTCGGCAAGGTCGATCTGACGCGCCACGTCGCCGTCGGCGGTGCAAACCACAGCCGAAATGCCGCCTGCGCGGAAACGGTACTCAAAGTCATGCTCCTGCAACTGATTGGTGGCGGGAATCACCACCGCTCCCAGCTTGTGGAGACCGATGATCGCAAACCAAAATTCATAGTGACGCTTCAGCACCAGCATCACGCGGTCACCCTTTTTGATGCCCATTGCCTTGAAGTAATTGGCGCATTGGGCAGATTTTCTTTTCACGTCGTTGAAGGTGAACCGACGCTCCACCTTGTTTTTATCCACGTGGATCATTGCCGTTTTTTCGGGATCCTTTTTGGCAATGGCATCCACCACGTCGAAGCCGAAATTGAAGCTCTCCTCGTTTTGGAAGGTGATCTTCTCGGGATAACCGTTTGCATTCTCGGTTACCGTGATAAACCGTTCATTCACCAAATGCTTTCCGACTGTTTTGTGGGGCATCAGCGTATTGCGAATCACCTGTTCGTTCTGATTGTCACCGGAAAGCACCACGGCGAGGAACAGACAGTCGGCGCCGTCCACGGCGATCATACCGTGGGGAGCGGAGCTGTTGTAGTAGATGCTGTCCCCTTCCTCCAAATACTCCACGTGATCCCCCACCTGAACCTTCAGGCGACCGCGCATCACGTAGTCGAATTCCTGACCCGAGTGGGTGTTGAGATGGATGGGCTTGTTCTGCAGCTCCTCCTGATACTCGTAATGCACCCAATAGGGCTCCGCCAGCTTTTTGCGGAACAAGGGCGCCAGATTTTTAATTTCAATGCCGTCCTCCTTGGCGGTTTCCTGTCCCTGCCCCCGTCTGGTTACGGTATAGGAGGACAAATGGGCGCTGTGCCCCTCCAGAAGATCGGTAATCCCAACGCCAAAGGCGAGGGAGCATTTATGAATAAAGGAAAAAGGAAAATCCTTGGAGCCGCTTTCATATGCGCGGTAATCTGCCACACTCACCTCGGTCTTCTCTGCCATTTCCTCCTCGGAAAAAGCAAAGATCTCTCTCATCTCCCGAATTCTGCGGGCAACCTCCGTTAGCTTGTTTGTTTCAACGATTGACATACTGTTATCCTCCTGATTCTGAGACGAAAAAAACACCCGTCTCAAAGTTTGTTTCTTTGAGACGAGTGAAATAAACACCACCCGCGGTACCACTCAAATTGCAGCCAAAGCTGCCCCTCTTGGAATCTGACAATTCCTATGCACTCACGCGGCAATCACGGGAAGCGCCTACTGATGCGAAACGTTCGGACTTCCGGCTCGGAAGGGATGGGCAAAGGAACACTCGCCGCCGATTCTCACCAGCCATCGGCTCTCTGTGGGCTCGTTTTTTCCATGCCGTCTTCGTCACAGCCTTTTGATGTTGGTATTATAGCACACCTTTCGTGGTTTGTCAATGGTTTTTCGTAAATTTTTTGTCTTATTTTCTTTCTTTTTTTCGCCAGATCGCTGCCAAATCCATTCGATTGGTGAGTATGGTATCCACACCCATATCAAAATACTCGGCAAAGCCTTCCTCCGTATCCGCGTAAAAAGCATTACACCGGATACCCGCATCATGAAGGCGATCAATCAGCGCTCGATCAAACATACCGTACCAAAACTGCACTCGCCGGCAGCCATTCGCAACGGCAACGTCATAAAGAGGACGAGTATCCTTGGGCGACTGAATGAGGCAGAGAGAAAGACCGTCCGCATAGCGTCGTACCCCCTCGATCAGCTTTTGATCGGCGGCAAGATAAATTTTTTCCCGCGCTTGATAACGGTCCGCCAGCTCCACGACCTCTCGCACAAGGCATCCGTTTTCTCCAAGCTCCTTCAAATGTACGTTGAAAACGATTCTCCCTGCCAGCTGTTCAAAAAGCTCCTGCGGTGTGGAAAAAGGAATCACCCAGCCATGCTTGATCCCCACGTTCATATTCAAAAGCTCCGCAAGCGTCCGCTCCTCAACTCTGCCACTCTCGCCGCACACCCGCATCAGATCGGGATCATGGGAGATCACGGTTTTGCCGTCCCCCGTGAGGCGAATGTCCAATTCGATCTCCTCCGCTCCCAGCGCCAGCGCGGCGGAAAATGCGGGCAGGGTGTTCTCGGGCATCAGCGCAGAAACGCCTCTGTGCGCGCAAAAGGCTTTGCTACGATCCATCATATTTCCTTCCTTTCATAAATACCTGTACAGCAGGGGCTGTTGCATTCAAATGCATCAGCACGAAATGCAACAGCCCCATTCATTCAGCAGATCAATCCTGCTTATATTCCTCTTTGATCTTTGCGGCAAGGTTTGCGGGAACCGTGTCGTAGCCCGTTACCTTGAACTCAAAGGAGCCTCTGCCCTGGGTCATGGCGCGGAGAACAGTGGGATAATCCATCAGCTCTGCCTTGGGAGCAACCGCCTGAACCACCGTGTAGCCCTTGCGATTTGCCGCTTCCATACCCATCACGCTTCCGCGACGCTTGTTCAGATCGCCCATCACGTCACCAACGAGAGACTCGGGAACGGTGATGTTCAGATCTCCCACGGGCTCCAGAATGACGGGAGCCGCCAGCTCCAGGCACTTCTTGTACGCCAGCGACGCGGCGGTCTTGAAGGAAAGCTCGTCCGAGTCAACCGCGTGGTAGGAGCCATCGTAGAGATCCGCGGCAAGGCAAACCATCGGGAAGCCCGCGGCACCCTTTGCCATTGCATCCTGCAAGCCCTTCTCTACCGCGGGATAGAAGTTCTTCGGAACGGTACCGCCCACAACCGAAACGGTGAAGGTAAGCCCCTCTCCCTCGCCGGGAGCGAAGCGCATCTTAACGTGACCGAACTGACCCGATCCGCCGTTCTGCTTCTTATGCTTTCCTTCCACGTCTACCGACTTGGTGATCTTTTCGCGGTAAGCGATCTTCGGAACCTCAAAGCGAACGTTGAGACCAAAGCGAGATTTCAGCTTTGCGGCAAGCACAGCCAGGTGCATCTCACCCAAGCCATAGATCAACAGCTGCTTTGTTTCAGCATCGTTTTCAAAGCGGAGCGTGTAATCCTCCTCCACCATTTTGGAAATACTCTGGGAGATCTTGCCCTCGTCGCCCTTGGAAACGGGAATCATCACCTTCACCATATAGGGCGTTGGGAATTCCACGGGAGCGTACTTCATGCTCTTCTGCCAGGTGAGCGTATCATTGGTGTTGGTGTTGGAGAGCTTTGCCACCATACCGATGTCACCGCACGCCAATTCATCCACCTCGGTCTGCTTCTTGCCCTTTACCGTGTAGATATGGGCAAACTTTTCGCTCTCACCCGTGGTGTTATTCTTCATAATAATATCGCTCTTCAGGGTGCCTGCCATAACCTTAAAGAAGGACATTTTACCCACGAAGGGATCCGCAACCGTCTTGAAAACGAATACGGCGGGCTCGCCCTCGGTAGCGATTTCCAGCTCGGAGCCGTCCTCCATTCTTTCCAGCTTCTTGGCGGTGTGGCGGGGGAAGGACTCGGTGATCTTATCCAGCATCGTCCAAACGCCCCACAGCTTGGTGGCGGCGCCGCAGAACACGGGAACCAGATCGCCGTGGATGATACCCTCGTGAACGGCGTTGATTGCCTCCATATGGGTGATCTCCTCACCCTCGAAGTACTTCATCATCAGATCCTCATCGGTGCTGGCAACAGCCTCCATGAGCATATCGCGGTACTTGGCAACCGCCTCCTTGGATTCCTCGGGAATCAGCTCCACGCTGTGGCGTCCGTTGTTATCGAACACGTGCGCGCTCTCATCAATCAGGTCGATGGCGCCAACCACAACGCCGTCCTTTACCATGGGAATGGTGAGGGGACATACGTTTTTACCAAAAGTATCGTGCAGAGAATCCAGAACTCTGCCGAATCTCGCTTCATTGTCGTCAAATTTATTGATAAAGAAGGCGCGGGGCAAGCCTGCGGCGGTTGCATAATCCCATGCCAGCTCGGTGCCAACCTCAATACCTGCCTTACCGTCAACGAGGATCACCGCGCTGTCGGCAACACGAAGCGCCTGCAGAACCTCGCCGTTGAAATCCAGATAACCGGGAGTGTCAATGACGTTGATCTTAACATCCTTCCACATAAGAGGTGCGACGGTTGCGGAAATCGAAAACTTTCTGGAGATCTCCTCGGGATCGTAATCGCAAACGGTATTGCCTGCGGTGGTGTTACCCAAACGGTCGGTCTCTCCCGAAATATAGAGCATTGCCTCTGCCAGAGAGGTCTTTCCGCTTCCGCCATGACCCAGCAAGGCGACGTTTCTGATGTTCTTTGTCTCAATCTTTGCCATTGTGTTAACCTATATATACCTTTCTTGTGTTCTGAAACAGTAAAAATACGCAAATTCATTGGAACGAGCCGATTGACCTTATGTACTTTTTATCTGCTTATTTTATTATAACACACAAAAAAAGCTTTTTCAAGATAGCAATTCAACTTTTTTACCGACGAAATGTAGAAATCAAACGCGTTTTTTTGGGAATATTATACAATTTCGCATTTGTTCGCAAAAAAAGCGGCTCGCAAAAGCGCGAACCGCCTCAAAACGTTCAATTCTGATCGTATCCCGTTTTTCGGAAACGAAGCATAGAGATCACCACCGACAGGATGTTGAAGGCTTCGCAAAAAATCCCGCCGTAGGAACGGTAATAAACGTTGTTCACGATCCAGATGGGAGAGATCATAAACAACTGCGCTATGCGGATCTTTTTGCCGTTTCTCGTCCACATTACCAGCGTGCCTCCCGCCTGCGCCACCAAAAGAAGCGCGGCGATCCACCAGTATTCCTCAAAAAACACAACGGACAGAACCGAGGAAAGCAGAAAGCCCAGCTCCATGAACCCAAGGTACACCGAGCTTCTGCAGCGATCCCCCAGGAAAAAGGTCACACCGCGGAAAATGCTGAACAAGTTCATAAACACCGCCGACCACGCCCCCAACAGAATGTATTGAACGGTGAAAAATACAGGGCATAAGGTTTGAAACAGAAAGTACATTCGGTTCCGCTTGCATTGATAGGACACGAAGGCGCAGCACATTCCCAGATATCCGATCAGCTGGACGGGATCCAACAGCCTCATAAGCAATTCCATAACGAGCTCCTCCGCTTACTTTCCGCCGAGAAAAAGACGCTCGGCATTCTGCGCGGTCACCCTTGCCGCTTCCTGAGGAGAACAGCTCCAAAGCTCCGCCAAGGCGCCAACGGTATGCACCATCAACCCCGAATGATTGCGTTTTCCCCGCATGGGATGCGGCGCAAGATAGGGAGCGTCGGTCTCCAGCAGCAGCCGATCTCTGGGAACGGCAAGCGCCGCCTCCCGCACGCGACTTGCGTTTTTGAAGGTCAAGGTTCCCGAAAAGGAGATGTACCATCCCCGTCGGGTCAGTTCCTTTGCCATCTCGGCGCTTCCGCTATAGGAGTGGAATACCCCCCGCACGCCCGGATATTTCAAAACCGTTTCAAAGCAATCGCCATGTGCCTCTCTGTCGTGAATGATCACGGGTAGCTCAATCATCTGAGCAATCTCCAGCTGGGCTCTGAAATATTCCATTTGCAGTTGGGGATTCATGGGAATTTCCCCGTAATTTTCGTAATGATAGTCAAGACCGATCTCCCCCAGCGCAACGATCTTGCGCTCGTCGCGACTTTCGGGGCTCCCCAAAAGCTCGGAAAGCGATTCCATGGAGAGCGCCACGTCGGGAAGATAATGGCAATCCTCGGGGTGGATCCCAACGGCGGCGTACATTCCGTCATACTGCGCTGCCTGACGAATGGCAAGCTCCGAATTGATCAGATTGGTTCCCACGTTGATCACCGAGCGAACGGGACGCGGCATAATCTCCCGCAGGATCTCATCCGCACCGTTCTCATGTTCGGTTGAGAAGCGACGGTCGAAATAATGGGCGTGGGAATCAAAAATTCCGTAGATCGGACAGTTCACGGTTATATCCTCACTTTTACGTTGTATTTGCTCCGTCAAGCTCGGGGGCTATCACGAACCGATCCATGACCTGACGCGACAGCCCCCTGCTCAAAATTATCTCACTCTTTCTCCCAATGGAGTATCCTCGGAGAGGAAGACTACCCGAACGGTTTCCTCACCGCTGGCAAGCACCATACCGTTAGACTCCACGCCGCACAGAGTTGCGGGACGCAGATTTGCCACAACGATCAGCTTTTTGCCAATCAGATCCTCAGGGCGATACCACTTGGCAATCCCCGAAACCACCTGTCTCTGCTCATAGCCCAGATCCAGCTGCAGCTTCAACAGCTTCTTTGCCTTCGGCACGGGCTCGGCAGCAATCACCTTTGCGGTGCGAAGCTCCACGTTCATAAAGTCCTCAATGCCGATCAGCGCGCACCCCTCCGGCTTTTCGGGCTTTTCCTGCGCCTTTGCCTCTGCCTCGGCGGCGGCGATCAAAGCCTTGCGCTCCGCTTCAAACTCAGCCAGCTTCTTTTCCTCGTCCACACGGGCAAACAGCACCTTGGAATCCGCCACGGTTCTGCCCGCAACCATTCCGCCAAAGGAGGAAAGGCTCGCAAAGTCTCTCGCGTCGGTTCCCAATTCATTGAGAATCTCCTCCGCGGTGGCGGGAATAAAGGGAGCCAGCATCACGGCGCCCCAGCGAATCGCCTCCATCAGGTTATAGAGAACCGTTCCGAGACGAGCCTTTTGGCTCTCGTCCTTGGCGAGCGACCAGGGCGTGGTTTCGTCGATATACTTATTGGCGCGGCTGAGCATGGTGAAGATCTCCTCCAGCGCATCGGCAATGCGAAGCTCGTCCATGCAGGCGCGCATATTTGCGTATGCCTTAACGCACGCCTCCTTCAACTCGGCATCGGTTCCCTCCTCGCTCGCAGGGGCGGGAACAACCTTGTTGAAGTATTTCTTGTCCATATCCAGCGTACGCTTCACCAGATTTCCCAGATTGTTCACCAGATCGGTGTTGAAGCGCTTGATCACCGCCTCGTAGGTAATGGAGCCGTCGGAGGCGAAGGGCATTTCGGAAAGGGCGTAGTAGCGCACACCGTCCACGGTGAAATGCTCCGCCAGCTTATCGGCGTAGATCACGTTTCCGCGGGACTTGGACATCTTATCCATTCCAAAATTGAACCAAGGATGACCGAACACCTGCTTGGGCAAGGGCAGATCCATTGCCATGAGGAAGATGGGCCAATAGATGGTGTGGAAGCGCAGGATGTCCTTACCGATGATGTGAACATCGGCAGGCCAGTAGTGACGGAAATGCTCGGACTGCTCCTCATAGCTCTTGTCGGGATCGTAACCAAGCGCGGTGATATAGTTGGTGAGAGCATCCAGCCAAACGTAGACCACGTGCTTCTCATCGAAGTCCACGGGAATTCCCCACTTGAAGGAGGTTCTGGAAACGCAAAGATCCTGCAGACCCGCCTTGAGGAAATTGTTCACCATCTCCTTTTTGCGAAGCTCGGGCTGAATAAAGGAGGGATGCTCCTCGATGTGCTTCATGAGGCGGTCGGCATACTTGCTCATCTTAAAGAAGTACGCCTCCTCCTTCGCCTGAGAAAGATCTCTGCCACAGTCGGGACACTTTCCGTCCGCTGCCTGGGTATTGGTGAAGAAGGACTCGCAGGGAGTGCAGTACCAGCCCTCGTACTCGCTCTTGTAAATGTCGCCCTGCTCATAGAATTTGCGGAAGATCTTCTGCACCGCCTTCACGTGGTTCTCGTCGGTAGTGCGAATAAAGTAGTCGTGGGAGCTGTTCATGCCCTCCCAGATCTTGCGGATCTCACCCGAAACGCCGTCCACGTATGCCTGAGGGGTGATCCCCTGCTCGCCGGCAAGGTTTTCGATCTTCTGACCATGCTCATCGGTTCCCGTGCAGAAGTAAACGTCCTTCCCGCAGGCACGCTGATATCTTGCCAGCGCATCGGTCATGATGATCTCATAGGTATTGCCGAAATGAGGCTTTCTGGAAGCGTAGGCAATGGCTGTTGTAACGTAAAACTTTTCACTCATTTATCAATTCCTCCGATTGGGTTGTTTTTTCGTTCAGCTTCCGACAAAGGCGGAAATAGGCGACCAGCATGGAGGGCAGGGTGTCTGCCAGCAGGAGAACGCCAAAGGTTAAAAGGGATAGCAGGAGGCGCGGGAGATAGGCCAGAAGGTATCCCCATGCCAAGGAGCGGGCATACGGCAGCATTTTGCGAACCGACGGCGAGGGTCTCAAGCAGGCATACACACCAAAGAAACCGCGAAAAGCCAATGCGCTCCAAAGAAATCCAAACAGCGCCAGCGCGATAATCAGCAAAATTCCTCTTGCAAGCCCGCCTCTCTCTCCGAGAATAACCAGCGCGAGAAAGCGAATGCCAACGGCAAGAATACCCACGCGCCAGTAAACCGACCAGGAAATTGCCAGAGAAGTACGGTATCGCTTGCCTCCAGAGAAGCCGTCAAATACCTCAGCCAAAACAATCTCCTCTCCGCTCTCGGCGCGCGACGCCATGGAGAGGGCGCCCACCCACAAGGGCAGCGCAAACAAAACGATCAGCAATTGGCGCAAAAGCCAGCCGCAAGCCTCGGCAACGGCGCCGTGGAGCGGGATCAGAATCCCCTCAAACACGTTGCTCATAGAAACGAAAAGCAGCAACGGGGAAACACACACCATGATTGCCAAAATCAGGGTGATTCTGTTGGCTCCCTGCCCCAGAATTTCTCGGCTTTCCCCAAGCAAAAGCCGCTTTTGAAAGCCGCCGATCCGAATCTGCTTCATTCCGTTGCCTCCTTTCGCGCAATCATCCATTCTATCTTTACTATTATATCAAATTCCGAGACTTTTTACAATAGGCTTTTTGTATTTTTTTCGCTTTTTTTGCAAATACTTTCAAAAAGACGAAAAAAAGGAGGAAAAAAGCTTGACAGAAGAAAGGAAAGCATGGAAAAAAAGCCCCCCGACCTTGATGATCGACGTTGGGATCGCCTTGGTTGGAGGGCTTGTTTACTACGGCTTGGAGCATGCTTGGAGAGGCTATTCTCATTGGAGCATGGCACTCTGCGGCGGTATTTGCGCCGCTCTGATCTATGAAGCCGACAAACGCCTCCCCCCTTTTCCCCTGCTTGCGCGGGGGATTGTGGGAGGAGGCATCATCACTCTGGTTGAGCTGACATTCGGGCTCGTTCTGAATTTGTGGCTGGAAATGGGCATTTGGGACTACTCCCATCAGCCCCTGCAATGGAGAGGACAGATCTGCCTGCTCTATTCCCTGTTGTGGTGCCTGCTTGCCACAGCGCTGTGCGGCTTGTTTCATCTTCTGCGTCGGCTCATGAAAACCAAATGAAGGAGGAGCAGGGACGATCTCCCGGCGATCAGCTGAGAAAAATTGCCCGACTGCGGGAGTTTTCTCACCGCAAAAGCCCTTGGCAGGATCTTCGGGAAAGCATTTCGGAGGCAGGCGCCTACAAAAAATGGAAAAGCCTTCTCTCCTACGTGCGTGGCTTCCGAACCGTGTCCCTTCTCTTGCGGGTGGTAAGCTGGATCTTCGCCATTCTGCAAACGGGGACGCTTGTGGTTCTGACCACAGCGATCCTGTTTATTCTCCTCCCCATCCTGCTGATCTCCTTGGGAGTCCTGATTTTGCTCACAGCACGAGATCTCCGCCAACGCATCGGATGGCTTCTTCCAAGGCTTGAAGGCAAACGGGTGTACGTCTTTTTTTCGGTGGGAGACTTTGGCTTACAATACGCGCGGGAGCTTGGAAGCGGCGGTGCGGCGGTTCTTGTCCTTTCGGACTATTCGCTGTTCGCCCCCCCGCAAAGCGGAAATCGACGCTATCTGAACCTCCAAGAAAGCGGGGAGGGCGTTTTCTTCATTCGTCGACATTTTTATTTGCACCTAAAAAAGAAGCTGAAAGAAAATGACGTGACCCTGGTATTTTAAACCGTGGGAATCCCCGCGCTGATGGCGTAGCCTGCGGCGTAGGAATCGGCGGGACAACGAACTCTGAGTTCATTTGAGCAATAGGAAAAAGCATCGTACCCGATCGCGGAAACGCTGGCGGGAATTTCCACCAGGCGCAGGGCGCGACACCCCTGAAAAGCAAACCAATCAATGCGCTCCAAGCCATTCGGCAGATATACCTCTTCAAAGGCTCCGTTGCGAAAGGCGGATTCTCCGATCACGCGAACAGGCGCGCCTCCCAGCATGGCGGGAACAGATATGTGCCGCTCCCGCCCCGTGTATCCCGTAACGGTTGCAATGCCGTTTTCGATGCTATAAGTAAACAGTGTCTCCTCCGTCGCGGATTGCTGACGGTCGGCCTCGGTCTGCTTTTCATAGTAGCTGAGCATGGCTTCAAGCAGCTCAATCCGCTTTTCGTAGATCTCGCTTTGCATCGTCTGCGCTCGACGCAGCTCCTCCAATTCCGATCGCATTCGATTCCACTCCTCCCCATAGCAAGCTTCAAAGGACACACCGTCATCCCCACCCTCGGGAGGCGGAGACTCCCCCGCCTCGGCAGCGCAGCTGCTCAGCATTAAGCAGGACAGCAGCCATGACAGATAAACCGATTTGCGTTTTTGTTTCATCGTCCGATCTCCTTTTCATATTCACGTTTACGGGAATCCCCGTTGACACCATGATACCACAGGGAGGCAGTCGAAAAAACGAAAAGCCTGCGGGTGAAAAAATTTTTTCAAATTTGATCGCAAAAGCATGAAAAAAGCGACGATAGCTCTTGACTTTTCCAAAAAAATCCGTTATAATATAACGGTATCAGCCAACATGGACCATTAGCTCAGTTGGTTAGAGCCACCGGCTCATAACCGGTCGGTCCAAGGTTCGAGTCCTTGATGGTCCACCAAACTCGCAGGTGAGGGGGCGTAAGCATCCCAGCCTGCGAGTTTTATTGATTCTTCATACGATGAACCTTCGCATTTTGCCCGCGAAATGCGGAATTTGCGCCAACGCCGCACAGACGGATTTGATCGATGGGCGCAAATTTAGGTTCAGAGTCCTTGATGGTCCACCAAACTCGCAGGTGGGGGTGCGTAAGCATCCCAGCCTGCGAGTTTTATTGATTCTTCATACGATGAACCTTCGCATTTTGCCCGCGAAATGCGGAATTTGCGCCAACGCCGCATAAACGGATTTGATTGATGGGCGCAAATTTAGGTTCAGAGTCCTTGATAGTCCACCGGAAAAAAAGCACACATTGTCTACCAAGGCAATGTGTGCTTTTTTTAGCCAAGTGTTCCGCCGGCGGAACGTGAAGTATGCTTCGCCATGGAAACATTTGCAAGCATAGCGCTTTTTGCGTTTTTCCCCATTCTTACGCACCGTTTTTTTCATGATGCGCGGCAAGCATCGCGAAGCTCTAACGGTAAAATCCGATTTTCGTGAAGCGTTTCTTCGTTTTATTTGAGATTTCTGTAACGCTCAAACACCGCTTCATTGGTTCGGGTGGCGAGCAGGGGCGTGATGGAGATATATCCATTGTAGAACGCCACGGTATCTCTTGTCATATCCTCGGGCTCACGGTCAGGAAGCGGCTCACCCACCTGCAGGTAGTAATCCCCCTCCCTCTTCTCGAACGCATCCGAAAAGTATTCCGAGCCTTGGCGGGTAACGCGGATTCCCTTGGGGTCCGCCGGGATATTGACATTATAAAGCGGATTCGCCCTAAGCAGATCATGTTGGCACAAAAAAGCATATACCCGATCCAGGTGGGCGGCGGCAAGCGCCTGCTGATCCCGTTCCGCGGAAAAAGCGACGGCGGGAATTCCAAAGCGCGCGGCTTCAAACACAGCCCCAACCGTTCCCGAATACACAATGTCCATTCCAACGTTCGCCCCTTGATTGATTCCCGAAAGCATCAGATCATAGGTGCGCCCCAAGCCAACCGTTCCAAAGCGAACGCAATCGGCAGGGGTGGAGTCCATGGCGTATGCCTCCACGCCCTCCATAAGGCTCACCCGACGAATCTCCACGGGGCGGGTGAAATCAATTGCGTGGCTCTTGCCGCTCTGCTCCACCTTGGGGGCAACCACCGTTACCTCTCCCAGCCTTTTTGCCCAATCGGCAAGCAGGCGAATTCCAATGGCGTCAATTCCGTCGTCGTTTGTGATCAAAATTCTCATAACCAGTCGTTGTGAGTCTCCTTATAGTTCTTCAGCAGCGCATCCGCCTCACGCAACAATTCCGCCTTCTCCTCTTGGGAATAGACCGTTGCGCCGCTGGCGCAGGCGTGTCCTCCTCCGTGGTAGCGGTTGGCAAGCTCACTGACCGTTACAAAGCGGGAACGTAAGCGAACGCGGATTGAGCCGTCGGCATTGTCGATAAAGGCAATCCAGATCAGTGATCCCTTAATGGAATCCAAATAGGAAACCGATGCGCTGGCATCCTCATTGGACAAATGGAACCGCTCCTGCATCTCCCGCGTGACGTAAATCGAGGCAACCCCATTCTCGCTGATTTCCATCATGCTATGCACGTGAGATTCAAATCGGAAGGAATCAAACTCCCGCAGGTAGAGATGGGCATAGAGACGGTCGGTATCCACCCCCGCCTCCAGCATTAAGCCTGCCAAACGCATGGTTTCTCCCGAAACCGAGCGGAAGCGGAACCGCCCCGAATCGGTTACCATGCCCGTGTAGATATAGGTTGCAGCCTCAACACTCAGCTTCAGCTCATCGGCAAACGCCGCGTAGAATGCCGCAATCATTTCGCAGGAGGAGGAACGCTCCTCCTCCACCCATTCGGTGGCAGCATAGGACTCCACGGGAATATGGTGGTCGATCTTTACCAGCTCCTTGCAAAGAGTATAACGCTTGGTGGAAATACGGTCGGAAGTGGCAGTGTCCACCACGATGCCGAGCGCCTCGGCAAACGCCTCCTCGGGTAGCGGCGCGTCCTCTTCTCCGAGAAAGGACAGATACTCCGAAAAGTCATCGTTTTGCAAATAGATCTCCTTTTCGGGATAGGAAAGGCGCAGGATGGCTTGCAGGCCCTTAGTGGAGCCGATGGCGTCACCGTCGGGGCGAAAATGACGAAAAATTATGATTCTTTGATAGTCCTTGATTTTCTCAAGAACTGCCTGCATGGCTTGATTCATGTTGTTCACTCCTTATCAAATGCGTTGAGATCCTCCAGCATCGCCATTGCCTCGGCGCGATCCTTCAGGGTTGCGCCGCAAGCCTTGGCGTGTCCGCCGCCGCCATATTTGGTTGCAACGGGGTTGATGTTATAGCGACCGGATCTCAATTCGGCGATCACGCCGTTTTCGGTTTCGGTAAAGTTCACCCAAATGTCGATGCCGCGAATATCGCCCATGGTGTTCACCATGCCGCGGGAAATGGTGAAGGTGTCCACGCCGTAGGATTCCGCCTCGGCGCGATCGGTGTAGATATACGCCACCCGATGCCCCGTGAATTGGATTTTGAGAATGAATTGCGCCCGCAGACGAATAAAGGAAAAATCGTCGGCGTAGAGATTGCCGTAGATCTCCCCCGTGTCAAAGGGGACCTTCATCAATTCCGAAGCAAGGCGGAAGGTATTGGAGGTGGTGGAATCATAGCGGAAGCGTCCCGAATCGGTCACCATGCCCGTATAAAGCGCCCTTGCCGCCGCGGAAGACAGCGTGAGCCCGCACTCCAGCACAAACTCGGTGATCAGCCCGCAGCAGCTTTCATAGGAGGTATCGGTGATCTCCAGATCCGCAATTTTTTCGCAGAAGATGTGGTGGTCAACTCTGGCTGTGCGGGCGGCAAGACGGTAACGGTCATCCGAAATCAGCGCGGCGGCGGAGGTGTCCAGAATAATCGCCAGCGCGCCGTGATAGAGATCATCGGGAATCTCGTTCATCCCTTCCTCCTCCATAAAGCCATAGCGACGGGAGGAATCTCCCACAACGTAGATCTCCTTTTCGGGAAAATTCTCCTTGAGGATATGCTTCAGCCCCATCTGCGCGCCCAAAGCATCACCATCGGGGTTGCTGTGTCTGTGAAGGATAATCCGCGAATGGTTGCGAATCTCCTGCAATAACTGCTCAAACATTTCTGCGTCTCTCTCTTTCTTTATGCTTCATCATCAAAATACCCGCGATAGACCACGTTATAGTCGGCGTTGGGGAACAAAAAATGATGCAGCTCAATAAAATAATTGTCGGTCATACTGGCAATATAGTCCACCACCAGCTGATTGGGCTCTGTTTCCTCATACGCCTCGGTTCTGCTATAGAAGCTTCGGCTCACGGGATAGATATGATGGGTGAAAATAGGCGACTTCCGATTGTCCAGCCGCAGATCCTCCAGAAGCTGACCGTAGAGATCCGCCATCATGGGCTTCACGGTCTGATCCAGCTTTGCGTAGGAGGCGGCACGGTCATAAATCTTTTCGTAGTTCTGCCGCTTTGCCTTTCTCAGGGCGGAAAAATGCTTATCGTCCAGCTTGATATAGGGCTTGCCGTAGCTGTTTTCAATGATGTTGACCACCAGATTGTTGATGATTTCGGCGTTGATTGAGCCGATCTCCCCATCGGTAAATTCTTCCTCCGCCACGGTTTTGGCGCGGATCGCATCCTGACGGTCCTTCCCAAGATAGGCGATAATATCGGCAATGCGCACCACGGCGCCCTCCAGCGTGCAGGGCATGAGGTGGTCGGCATAGCTCCGATCTAAGGCGCAACGCTCCATCATGCGGTCGAACTCATCAAAATCGGTGAGCTTCACGGGGCGGTATTCGTTCAGCTCGATCTCACCGTTGTGGGCGGCAATATCGTTCAGGGTTTGCAGACTGATATTGTAGGGATAAATCTTATCCAACACCCGAACCGACTGAATATTATGGAGGAACCGTCTGCCCGTGTGCTTGAAAAACAGCTCGTCCAGATACTTCTCCCCCGTGTGCGCAAAGGCAGGATGTCCAATGTCGTGTCCCAGAGCGATCGCCTCAATCAGATCCAGATTCAGATGGAGCGCGCTTCCAATGGTGCGGGAAATCCGCGACACCAGCTGAACGTGGAGATTCCGACGGGTCATGTCGTCATTCTTATAGAGCGAAAAGACCTGGGTTTTATCGGCATAGCGATTGAAAAAGGGACAGTGCATGATCTTATCAATGTCCCTGATAAAGGGCTTCCGCCAAACGTTGGCGCGATCGGTTTCGGATCGGCGGCGGATCACGTGATTGCTGTCAAAGCCAACCCTCAGGTAGCTGCCTGTTTGCGTTTCATATTCGATTTGGTCACTCAAAGCCTGCGACAATAATTCGTATTTCGGCATATTCAGACCTCACTTTTTGCGTATTCCTATCTATTATACTACATTTTCGATTTTTTTGCAATTGATTTTTTACAGTTTTCTATGAAAAAAAGCAACTTTTTTTCGGGTTTCGTCAAAAAAAGATTGATTTTCCAAAAAAAGCGTGTTATAATGGCTATAGCAAAGATGAAATCCAAAAACAGGAGAATGCTATGGAATTTGCCAGAAAGAAAAAAGAAGATCGCCCGGTTTTGGCGATCTGCTACGATTTTGATAAAACACTCTCCCCCGACGATATGCAGGCGCAGGGCTACATTCAATCGGTTGGCTACGACGTTTCCAAATTCTGGAAGGAAGCGAACGACTCCGCCCGAGAAAACGATATGGACAGCAACCTTGCCTATATGCTGAAAATGGTGCAGGAGGCCGAGGGAAACATTCTGTTCACCAAGCAGGCGTTGATGGAATACGGAGCCAACGTTCAGCTTTTTCCCGGAGTGGACGGTTGGTTTGAGAGAGTGCGTCGCTACGGCGAGGAAAACGGCGTAATCGTGGAGCATTATATCATCTCCTCGGGTCTCAAGGAAATGATCGAGGGAACCGTGATGGCAAGAAACGGAGCATTTGAAAAGATCTATGCCTGCTCCTTTTTCTACAACGAGCGCGGCATTGCCATCTGGCCCGCGCAGGTGGTGAACTATACCACCAAAACCCAATTCCTCTTCCGCATCGAAAAGGGCGTGCTGGACATTAACGATCCCGGAGTGAACGATTATTTTCCACCCGAGGAAATGCGGGTTCCCTTTCGCAACATCGTTTACATCGGAGACAGCGATACCGATATTCCCTGCATGAAGCTGGTGGACGCGAACAACGGTCACTCCATTGGCGTCTATAATCCGGATGCGGGGAACAAGACGAAGGTTTACAACATGGTGCGTGACCGACGCATCAGCTATTTTGCCCCCGCCGACTACCGCGAGGGCTCGGAATTGGATCAGCTGATCCAAGCCATTATCCGCAAAACAGCGGCATTCGACGCGCTGGACACCCGCCACGTTCAAAACAAAAAGGAAGCGGACGACAGCCTGCGCCGCCGCGACACGGTGGAAACCCTGAAAAAGGTTGTGGAGCTGGAGCGCACCACGGGTGAATCCCTTGCCGATTCCCACAACGCCGATGACGATTTCGAGTACGTGGAGGATCAGGCATTCCGCGCCGCGCTGGCGAAGCTGAGTGAACAGTAAAGCCAACAACGGTTCGTTTTTGCGGAGATTCATCGGTTCATTCAAAAAGCCAACCTCAAATTTACAGAGGTTGGCTTTCGCTTTATTGGCTCAAGTTATGCTTGAATATATTTTTCGGGTTGAGGATCGTTGAAAAATTCGTTCAGATCCAGATTGCTGATCACGTAGTCCACGCTGTCAACGTCGCATTGGAAAAAAGTAGAGGTCTTCCCCGTCTTGCTTCCGTCGCAAAGCAGCACCCTTCGTCTG
>SVSC01000040.1 GCA_015064525.1 Oscillospiraceae bacterium | reverse complement strand
CCGATGCTCCGCATCGCCCTACGGGTTCGACTGCGGCTGAGACTCGCTTCGCTCCTCACCGCCTCCGCTCAGGATGACACAACCATAAGCTCCCCTCTCCTAAATAAACTAAAATCGTGGAGCGTTTAGGGTGGCGGGCGGGCAAGCCCGCTTTCCAAGCTCGACGTTCGTTCAGTTAAAATTTGATTATACCGTCCCCGAGAATGGAATTTTATCTGTTTCCAAAACAGTTCAACCTCACTAACATCATGGAGCGGATGGGGTGGCGGGACCCAGCCGCTTGCGGCAGCTATTGTTTGGTGAGCGTACCGCAGATGGGCGGCATAAAACTATAGACCGAGCCGCTGTGTACCGCAAACTCTAAACCAACCCCTACGAGAAAGTTCTTGGAGGTGTGGAACCTTCTTCCAAGAAGGTTCCACGAGCCACCCTCCCTTCCTAAACTAACTCCCCCAAGAAGGTTCCACAAGCCAACCTTCCCGAATAAACTAACTAACTCCCCCTTGCTATTTTGGAAAAAATGTGATATAATTGAGAAAGAAAGCGAGAGGACGGTGAAAAGAGTATGCAGCACGCGCAATTAGCGGATTTATTAAGGCCGCAGAGCTTCGACGATCTGGTTGGGCAGGAGCATTTATTTGGGGAGAGAGGCGTAATCCGCAGGATGCTGGCGGGCGGGCGCATCACGAACATGATTTTTTTCGGCCCTCCCGGAACGGGAAAGACCACGGCGGCGTCGATCATTGCCAAGCAGTCGGGGATGGAATTTCGCAAGCTGAACGCCACCTCAGCCAGTCTTGCCGACGTTAAAAGCATCATTGGTGAAACGTCGAATTTGTTCGGCTCTAACGGGATCCTGCTTTATTTGGACGAAATTCAGTATTTCAACCGCAAGCAACAGCAATCGCTGCTGGAATACATTGAGGATGGCAGGATCACACTTATCGCGTCCACAGCGGACAATCCCTATTTCTTTATTTACAACGCGATTCTCTCCCGTTGCTCGGTGTTTGAATTCAAGGCGGTGGCGCCACAAGCCTGCCTGCCCGTTTTGCGCCGCGCCCTCAGGTATCTCAACGAGGAAACGGGACAGCAAAAGGAGGCGAGCGACGAATTGCTCACCTACGTGGGGCAATTGGCGCACGGAGACGTTCGCCATTCGGTGGTGCTGTTTGAGAACGCCTACCACGCGGCGGAGGACGTGATTGAGCGGGAGCACGTGGAGTCCTTCCACATCACCGCGGGAGCGCTTTCCGACGACCTGCACTACGATCTGCTTTCCTGCCTGCAAAAATCAATCCGAGGCTCGGATCCCGACGCGGCGGTGTTTTATCTTGCGAAGCTGCTTTCCATGGGAGAGCTGCTTTCGGTTTGCCGACGCCTGCAGGTGATCTCCTCCGAGGACGTGGGGCTGGCATATCCCATGGCAACAGCCGTGGTGAGAGCCTGCTGCGAATCGGCGAGAGAGCTGGGAATGCCCGAGGCGCAGATTCCCCTCACCCATGCGGCTCTGCTGCTGGCAACCGCGCCGAAGTCCAATTCCTCGGAGGCGGCGATTCTGGCGGCCATGGAGGACGTGAAGCAGGGAAAGGGGATTCATATTCCCGAGCATCTGCAAAGCCCCTTGTTCAAGGGCTATCGCTATCCTCACGACTATCCCAACCACTACGTTGACCAAAGATACCTTCCCACTGACCTTCCGCTCGGAACCAACTACTACACTCCGGGGCAAAACAAAACCGAGCAGGCGGCGGCGGAATACTGGCGCGGGATCAAGAAAAAGTGAGGACGTATTGCGTTTTTCGGAGTTTTACATAAAAATAGAGAAGCGGGGCTGAGTCAAAGCAAAATTGACTCAGCCCCGCTTTTTCGTTTATGTTTCGGTGTTTGCCGTGGTCTGCTCCGCGGGGATATCCTTGGAAATCAAATCGCAGATCAGCCGCGCCAAAAAAAATGTAACCCTCTTGTGATAGGTGAACGCCATCGTAATAAAGATCGGATCTGTTGGCGGTGGGAGTGTAAAGATCGAGGGAAACACAGCCCATCTCCTTTGCAACTTTTTGCAGGATCGGGATCAGCTCGTTTTGAATGGCGGCATCGCATTCGGGAACGTCGTGACGACTGATAGGAGTTTAAACAGACACGTTTACTTGCCAACGGAATTTTTCTTCCGAAATTCCTTTTGAAACTGCTGCGGACTGATCCCGTACATATTTTTAAAGGCTCGGCTGAATACTGTGGTTGAGGAAAAGGACAGATATTCCGAAACCAGCGTTACGGTAACGTTTGGTCGTTCCAGAAGATTTTTTGCCTTTTCCATTTTGGAGCGCTTATAATAGCGCATAATGGAGATACCGTATTTATCCTTGAACTTTTGCTCCATAAACGAGGTGCCGAAAAAGAAGTGGGCTTGCAGGGTTTTCAAGGAGAGGTTGGATTGACAGTTGGCGTCGATAAAGTTTTTAATCGCCTCGATTTCCGTCATCGCGAAAATTCTTCGGCTTGCGGTTTTGGAAATCGTTGGCAAAATCATATCCAGCAGATAGAGCATCTGGGCTCGGATGGAGAGCGTGCTTTGCTTTTGATGGGATTGAAATTCCTCAATCAGCTTATAGAAAACGGAAAGAAATCTGTTTTTGTCGGATACGGATACAATCGGGGAAGGGAGCAGCTCGCTCAGCTCATCCGATTCTTTTTTTCTCTGTGCCGAATAATCCCTGTTCTGAAGCGGATCAAGAAAGCGCTTGCTGTAATCCTCATATCGCAGATAAAAATGGATATGGGGTTGACCAACGTCAATTCCCATTAGGTTGATGCTATGCTCTACCTCGGGGTGGAGCAAAAGAATGGTTCCTTCCTCACAAACGTAGGAAATCTTGTTGTAAACAAGCTCGAATCTTCCTTTTTCAACGTAAAGCAATTCATAGTTGGGAATTTTTCTGGTTGCGATATTACAGGAATTCAGGAGTATTGAATTTTGAGCCACACAGATATAGGGGTTGATTGTGTTGTAATCCATGAATCCTCCTTTCTTTTTTCACAAAAAGCCGATTGTGGAAAAAATGCAAAACATCACGCAATTTTTGTAGTGGCGGTTTACAAATTATTGTTGTATAATTTTTAAAAAGCATACATAAATGAGGCAGTGAATTTTCCATCATTCTTGTGAATAACTGACTATACAGATTATAACACAAGCCGCAATATTCGTCAACCCCCTTTTTTTGGCGTGAAAAAAATATCAACAGCGGATTGAAAAAAAGAATGCGCTTTCAATGATGGAAAATTCGGGTTCAAAATATAAATATCGGACTATATTTTGTTTAGGATGCGTTATTTACGATCTCCAAAAACCATGCTATAATAAAAATCAGAGTATTCACCCAAAAAAACTGTAACGGTAGCCTTCGGATTTTCTTGAATGGCTCACGGGAGGAACAATCATGAGCGATATCAGAGAACGGTTGATCAATCGGGAGCGTCTGCTGGGATGCTGGATTCAAACGGGATCGCCCTCTGTCGGTGAAATTTTTGCGGAGGTGGGATACGATTGGATTGCGATTGATATGGAGCATTCCGACATTCACATTCATGAATTCACGCAGATCGCAAGGGCAATTTACGGGAGAGGTCCCGCCGTTTTTGCCAGAGTGCGGGAAAACGATACGTTGGCGATCCGTCAGGTTCTGGATATGGGCGCCGACGGCGTGATTGTGCCCTTGGTGAACAACGCGGAGGATGCCCGCCGCGCGGTTGCCGCCGCAAAATACCCTCCTCTCGGTGTGCGTGGCTTTGGCTACGCTCGCATGAATCAATGGGGAAAAAATTTCGACGCTTATGCCGAGGAGGCAAATGATAGAATTGCCGTGATCGTGATGATCGAATCTCGCGAGGCTGTGGAACATATTGATGAAATTTTAGAGGTGGAGGGAGTGGACGGCGTTCTGATCGGGCCTTACGATATGAGCGGCTCCTACGGTCTCACGGGTCAAACCTCTCACCCCATTGTTGTAAACGCCTGCAAACGGGTTGCCGAGGCGTGTTTGGAGCATCACCGAGCGGCGGGGCAGCACATTGTTCTGCCCACGCGGGAGAAGGTTCAAAGGGCGGTTGACCAGGGATTTTCTTTTATCGCTCTCGGCTGCGATCTTGTTTTTCTCCGTTGCTCTGCCGAGAACGCCCGCAACCTGTTTTCCGAGGATGATCGCGTATGAGCCGCATTTTTGAGGGAAACCGACTGGCTCCAACCGACTTTTTTGAAAGCAACCATTCCAACTCACGGGAGCCCTACACGATTTCGGTCAAGCATTTCCCGGAGGACGATACCGCCATTCCTCACTATTCTCCCGCGGCGTTTCTGTTCGTTTCCAACGGTGCGAACGGGGTGTTTCAGATGGATAGCAGGTCGATCCGCATCAGCGGAAAATCCATTCTTTATATACCGCCCAACCGTATTCACAGCAGCACCATTAAAAAAGGAGAGGGAATTTTCTACGTTTTTAAGTTTTTTCCTCAGCAGCTGCTTCCGTATCTGGGCTTGGAGCAGATTCTCAACGCCAACGATTGCACTTTGTACGGAGAGTATTTTTATACCAACGATCGCTTCGACGAAATTGAGGGAGAAATCTGCCGATTGATTCGCGAGGACGGAAACGAGCTTGCCTGTATGCAGAGCGTTTTGCGGATTATGGAGCTTTTACTTCCGCATCTCAAGCGCCGCGAGCTGAACGCGCCGCTGATTCTGCGGAGCAAGAACGACTATCTGAAAAAGCTGATCGCTTATTCCGAGGAGCATTTTGCCGAGGGGATTACCAATCGGGACGCGGCGAGCTTTATTGGATATAATGATAACTATTTCTGTCGTTGGTTTCGGGAAATGACGGGCATTACCTACACCGAGTATCTGATGCGTTTGAAAATCAATCGCGCCTGCGTGCTGCTGGAGCAGGGACACGGCATTCGCGAAACCGCCGAGCTGCTCGGATATACCAACGTGTCGTTTTTTATGAGAAAATTCAAATCCTATCTCCACTGCACTCCCGGAGATTACAGAAGAAACGCATTGAAAAACGATCCCGCCATTCCAAATGAAGGAGGATTTGAGAGCAAATGAAAAATCTCAAGCGCTTTTTCTGCGCGCTTTTGTTGCCAGCCCTTTTGTTTTCCTGCGGAGCTCCCTCCGAGGAAAAGCCCTCGGCTGAATCCACCGCTCCGAGCGATGCTCCACCCACGGCGGAGGAGCCAACCGTTGCCCCCACCGAGGAGGAAACGGTTCCCGTGAAGCCATTGGGAAAAACCATTGCCTGCGTTGGCGACAGCATTACCTACGGCGCCCACAGCACCGACTATAACACCAAAAGCTATCCTGCCGTTTTGCAAACCCTGTTGGGGTCGGAATACACCGTTACCAACTATGGCTTCAGCGGCACCAGCTATGTGGAAACAGAACGAAACTACAAGCCCTACGACGATTGCGGAATGTACCGCATGAGCCTTGCCGCCAAGCCCGAAACGGTGGTGATCATGCTTGGCACCAACGATACCCACGATTGGGCAAAGGCAAAGGAGCGCGTAGAGGAGCGCGTACGCGCGCTGGTAGAGGCGTATCAGGCGTTGGATTCTGACCCGGGAATCTATCTTTGCACACCCATTCAGCGGTACGACAGCCCCGTTTATCGCGGGATTATCGAGAACGAGCTGATTCCCATTCTGAAAAGGGTGGCAAAGGAGACGGGCTGTGTTTACGTGGATCTCTACGCCAAAACCGCCAATATCCCGCAGTATTATTCTGATAACCTTCATATGAACGACGAGGGCTATGCTTTTTTGGCACAGCTGGTTTACAGCTTTCTCTCCGAGGCGATTCCCTTGGAGAAATGATCAGGAGGCAAGCAAATGAAGATAAAAAAATATTTGATCCGTTGCGACATGGAGGGGATCAGCGGAATCGTCAGCTATGATCAGGCGGATCCGTCGGGCGCGGAGTATTCGGAGGGCAGGCGCTTCTTCCATTCCGATCTCAATGCGCTGATCCGCGGTTTGTTCGACGGAGGCGCCGATGAGGTTCACGTTTACGACGAGCATTTTTACGGCAGAAACGTGGATCTCTCAAAGGTACATCAGCCCGATGGAAAAAAGCTGGTCTTTTATGCGGGCAAGCCCCCCTACCGTTCCGATTGGGCGGGAGGGCTCACCGCCGATTTCAGCGGACTGATTCTTTTGGGCTTCCATTCCATGCGAGGAACGGGAGAATTGCTCCACCACAGCTATGAGCCCGATATCCGCGCCCTGCGAATCAACGGTGTTTCTGTTGGCGAGATCGGTGTTGAGGCTGCGATCGCGGGGGATTTCGGTGTGGGACTTGCTATGGTCACGGCTGACTCCGCGGGAATTGCCGAGGCGGAGGCGTTGGTGGGAGCCGAGGGGCTCACGGGCATTGCCGTTAAGGAATCTCTTTCGGAGTTTGGAGGCTTGTGCTACCCCCTTGAGGTAACCGAGGACCTGATCTACCGCGGCGCGTTGGAGCTGGCGAAAAGGGAATCCGCCGCCAAGCCCTTCCGTTGCGAGGCGCCCGTTCAATTGGAGGTTGAGCTGTTCAACACTCCCTACGCGGAAATTTATCGGAGGCTCTACGGCGAGGAGCCAATCGTGGGAGACACCGCTCTGGAGTGCTGGGCTGAATATTGGAAAAGAAAATCGGAGGTGCAAAGCAAGCTATGAAAGAAGATATCAGACAGTACGCAAAGCTGGGATTGGTGCATCATCTGCTTTATCCCGATTGTGTCACAGATCCCGACAGTCATGTACATACACTTGCCGAGTTTGTGAAGCGAACCGACATTGAGGCGCTGGATTGCTGCATCCCCTACGGCGAGGAGCGCAGAGAGGCGTTGATTCCAACCGTTCGCGATTGCGGCAAGGACGTGAGCTACGCTCTGCATCTGTTTCCCTGCCGCAAGATCTCCCTTTCGTCCTTGGATTTTCAGGAGCAGAGCCTTGCCAGATTGGTGATCAAGGATCAGATCGATATGGCTGCCGCCGTTGGCGCCACGGGCTTTGTTTACGTTTCGGGCGCCGACGTTCCCGAAAACCGCCCTGCCGCGAGAGAGGCGTTCAAGGAATTCACCCGCTGGTTCTGCGGGGAGCTGAAGCCGCACGGCATCACCGCGCTTCTGGAGCCCTTTGATCGCACCATTGATAAAAAGTATCTCTACGGCCCCATCGACGATTGCGTTGCGCTGATGCGGGAAATTTCCGAGGAGTACGATAATATCGGCATTGAGCTGGATATGGCGCACCTGCCCCTGATGTTTGAGGATTTTGAGTCCTCGATCCGCCGATGCGGTAGCTTCATCAAGCGGGTGCATTTGGGTAACTGTGTTCTGAGGGACACGTCCCATCCGCTCTATGGCGATAAGCATCCCCCCATGAGCTTTGAGGGCGGTGAGATTGGTGAGCCCGAATTGGTTCGCATTCTTTCCACTCTTCTGGAGGTGGGATTCCTCTCCAAAACCGATCGTAAGCCTCTGATCATGGAGATGACTCCCTTTCCGGGGAAAACGCCCGAATATACCGTTGAAAGAACCTTTGCGCTTTTAGAGTCCGCTTGGGCTAAGGTGTAAGGATCCACGTCGGTATCCCAAAATAGGAATGAAAAAGGAGGCGAAGAAAGGTTTCAAAATGAACTCGGAGTCCCAACCAAAATCAAAAAAAAGAAAGAGAGGAACAATCATGAAAAAACAAAAGATGATCTTATCCGTGCTTCTGTCTGTCCTGTTGCTCGTGCTTCCCGCGCTGGGAACGCTCGGCACCTCCGCCGCGGAGGTACAGTACGTTGAGCTGGATTTGGCACACGGACACATCACCATCGACGAGTATGAATTTGTGATCGGCGATTCCGACCCCATTGAGTGGAGCGGAAACTACATCATCAAGTACACGGGAGGCGGAGAAAACCGTTTGACCGTCAACGGCGCAAAGTGCAGGATTATCTTCGATAACGTGAAGATTTCCACCCTGCGTCAAGCAGTGTTCATCAACAAAAAGGCAGACGTCACCCTTGTTCTGAGAGGCGAGAACGAGGTGGTCTTCTCCGACACCACAAAAACGGGAACCGCCATTGCCGTTGGCGTGGAAAGCTCCCTCACCATTGAGGCGGAAAACGGAACCGACTCCCTGCTCGCCATTGGCGGTGCCTACGGCGCGGGCATTGGCTCCACCCAGGATTGCTTCGACGTTTCCGCGAGAATTACGATCAACAGCGGTGTGATCACAGCCTACGCGGGCAACAAGAACGCCAGCGAGGCGGCAGGTATTGGCGGCGCTCGTAAGGGCGGCGCGCAGATTGTGATCAACGGTGGCATCATCAATGCCTTCGGCGTGAGAAACGGCCCCGGCATCGGCGCGGGACGTGAGGCTCCCGAGGGATCCACCATCACCATCAACGGCGGTGTGATCACCGCGCGCCCCTTGGATGAGGATCAGGTTAACGCCAACGGTATTGGCGGCGGCTTCAAGAGCGCCTGCTCCAACATCACCATCAACGGTGGCGTGATCAATGCCGCGTCGGGAAACGTGAAGTGCGAGGGCATCGGCATTGGCGTGGATATGGTTTGGAGTGACAAGTACACCCTGAACATCAACGGTGGTTCTATCAACTCGGTGAGAAAGAACGGCACCGAGCCCGATACCTTCCCCACCGCAACCAAAACAGGCGGAACCGCCAAGCTCGTGGCAACCCCCGTAACGCTTCCCGAGGCATCCACCTATCTCTACGTTGGCGATCAGGCAATGCTTCTGGAGGGAACGCATGGAGAGGGCTCCAACACCTATTTCCTTTATTTGGAGGAAGGTGCCACCCATAAGCTGGCATTTGCCAACAAGGAGGTAACCGCCACCGCGGGCGTTCCCGTGAACCTAACCGACTGGACTGCTGCGGCAGCTCCCGTGACCGCTCCCGCCGCTCCCGAGGCGCCCGAAAAGGATACCGTGATCGCAATTCAGCCCTCCGAGATCCCCGCTCCCGAGCCTCCCGCCACCGCAGAGCCCACCGATGAGGTGGAGCCTCCCGCCACCAACGCCCCCACCAATGAGGTTACCAAGCCCGTAACCGACCGTCCCACCACTCCCACCACCCCCACCACCAACGCGCCCGCTTCGGGAAACACCGAAAAGAGCGGCTGCGGCGCTGCTGTGGGCTCCTCCATGGCTCTCCTCACCCTGATCTCTTTGGCAGGCGTGATGCTGGGTAAGAAAAAATAAATTTTCCATTTCAGAAAGGATACGAACATGAAAAAGCTTCAATTTATCGCGCTGTTTCTCATTGCCGTTCTGATGCTCACCTGTGTTCCCGCATTCGCGGAGGAAACGGTGACCGACGTTAAGATCGGCTCCAGCGGAAGATCCATCACCGAGGCGGGAACCTACCGCCTGTCCTATGAGGAATCCATCACCGCGGGCAAATATCTGAGAATTGCCGCTGAGGGCGCCGATGTGACCCTGATTCTTGACAATGTGGATATCACCAACACCGTGAACTGCATTGCTGTCTACAACTCCAATGTTACCGTTCAGCTGGTTGGCACCAATAAGATGGCGATCACCGGAACGGGCGTTGCGGGCGGTATCGTTTTGATGGATACCACCTCCACCCTCACCATTGAGGGCGACGGAAGTCTGGAAATTCTCAGCGGTGCCTATAATCCCTGCATCGGCTTGGTTCAGAATCTGAAAAACACCACCAATCCTCTGATCACCGTGAACAGCGGTACCCTGAACCTCACCACCGGCGGCAACGCCAACGGCGCGGCTTTGGGCGGCGGCAGATACAGCTCCGCGGATGTTGTGATCAACGGCGGTGTCGTTAACGCGTCCAGCAAAGCCAACGCCGCAGCTATCGGCGGAGGAAGAGAAGCTTCCTCTATGTCCAACGTGACCATCAACGGCGGTATCGTTACTGCCACCTCGCTCCAGAACGGATCCGCGATCGGTGCCGCCTTCAAGGCAAACGCGAACGTGACCATCAACGGCGGCGTGATCAATGCCTACTCTCCCCATAAGGCTGTAAAGGCGATTGACGTGAAGGGCATGAATATGACCGATTCAGGCACCCTCACCATCAACGGTGGCGCGATCTACGCCTACAACAATGGCTCCGCCGCGGTTGAGGATTATTCCTCCGACACCGTGAAGAAGCTGACGGTTGCCGTTCCCGCAGGCGCAACCGCTCCCTACGCTGTTGCTGTGAATGGCGTGGAAGCCACCTATCACGCGCTCAACACCGGCGACGTGCTGAACATTTACGCCAAGACTGCCGCATCCTACACCCTTGAGGCAAACAATATGCTGGCAAAAACCACCGCTTCCGTTGCCGCAGGCGATTGGGCAGCTCCCTCCGCCGATCTGGTTTACGTTGGCTATCAGGAGGCAGATCGCGGAACCACCCGTGACGTTCGCTTCGTTGCCGCTCTGAAGAACCATGAGGCGTATGCCTCCGTTGGCTTCACCGTAATGATCAACGGCGATGCCGTGAAGCTCTTTGAGGGCGAATCCACCACCATCTATTCCTCTCTCAACGGTACCGACGAGCAGGGCGCAGCCTTCGTTGCAGCCACCGCCGAGCAATACACCGCCGACGGTCTGTTTGCCGCCGTTCTGAGAAATCTCCCCGAAACCGGAAGCTACACCCTGACGGTTGTTGCATCTGCCGCAAATGAGGCGGGCGCCGAGGTATTTTCCGCGGCGTACACCTACACCGTGGCAAACGGTGTACTTACCATCGTTGATTGATTTGGAGGTTAACCATGAAAAAGCAATATACTTCTCCGATTCTGGAAGAAATCCTGATGGATACCGTAAACGATATTCTCACCGTGTCCGTTCAGCTGGAAGGTGACGCTGATATCGAATTCGATTTCGGTTGATCCACTTCAAGGGGGGTCGCGGATGATCGGCTCGCGCCAAGCCTCCGCGGCTCCCCGCTTTTCCAAGAAAGGATTCATAATGAAATATTTATCCGCAAAAGGCTCCTTTCGGCTCCTTCTCGTTCTCCTGCTACTGGCAGCCACCTTGCTGTCAACGGCGTGTGGGAATGATGGAAGCGGGGCGGTTACTACCGAGGGTAATTTCTCTACCTCGGGCGCAACGGGCGAGCCGGAGGATCTGAGCCAACCGAAATTTTATAAAACCGTTTTCAACAGCGACACCACCCATATCATGCAATGCGCCAGCCCCTATCACACCACCAATCAGGACACACCCCTCACCAAAAAAATGGTGGAGGCGGCTGTTACCGAGGCGTTGGACGCGGGCGCCGACTGCTACGTGATCACCCCGGGGCATTGCTGGGTTCCGTGGTGGCCCTCTCAGTATCTCAACGATCACGCCACGTGGTTCTTTGATGAATTCAAGGGAACGCGGGCAACCAATCCCTTCTGGGTGTACGTTCACGTCAAGGGCAACGACTTTATCCAACAGCAAATCGACGTTTGCCGCAAGAGAGGCGCGGGAGCGTTCATCAGCTTCCGCATGAACGACGCCCACATGATCGGCAAAAACACCCCCGAAACGGGAGATATCGCTTTCTCAGCGGAGATTTTTGTGGAGCATCCCGAGTATAAAATCGGCGCCATGAGCGACGGCGCCAACGAGCAGGTGCTGGATTTCCGTCATGAAGCGGTTCGGGAGGAAAAGTTGAAGCTCATTGCCGAGCTGATCGCCAACTATGAGCTGGACGGCTTTGAGCTGGACTTCTGCCGTCGCTTCACCTTCTTCAATATTGATAAGACCACCGAGGAGGAGCGCGTTCGGATCATGACCGATTTCGTGGCGGAGGTTCGCAAAATGCTGGATGCCGCCACCGAAAAGGACGGCAGATACCGCCACCTCAGCGTTCGCGTTCCCATCTATCCCGATCAGTACGGCAGAATGGGCATCGACCTGAAGAAATTCGAGGAAGCGGGCGTAACCATGTTCAATTTCACCAGCTCCTACTTTATGGATCAGAATTTCAACCTTGCCGCCCTGAAGGCAGAGCTTTCCGAGGCGTTGGTTTACTGTGAATTGAACTTCATCACCGCCTACACCGAGGATAGCGAGGGACTTCGCGTTCACCGCCGCGCCCAGCCCGAGCAGTACTACACCACTGCCCTGCAGGCGTACGATCAGGGCGCCGACGGTCTTTCCTTCTTCAATTTCCAATACTACCGCGGCGACCGCCAGGGAGAAGGGGATAAGCCCCTTACCGAGCCGCCGTGGGAGGTGATTGCCAACGTGGAAAGCATTGAATTTCTCAAGCAGCAGGGACAGTACTATTACTTCGGAAAAACCTGGAAGGATCCGATCACCACCACCTGGCGGCTCCCCCGTCAGCTGATCCCCTCCATTCCCACCAATTTTGATATGTATCTGGTAGCTCCCGAGGGAGGCTGGAGCACCGACGGCGTGTTCCGCTTGCAGTCGGAAGCCCTGATGGGAAATCGGGTGATCGCGGTAAAGTTTAACGGAACCGTGCTTTCCTCCATTCCCTACGCGGGCGAGGCATACGACCATCCCTACACACAAATGCTGGGAGTTGCGGCAAATTATCTGTGCTACAGCGTTCCCAAGGAGCTCCTCAAGGAGGGCAAGAATACCGTTCAGGTCACCCTAACGTCGGGTAGCGTCATCACCCTCTGCTTTGTGGATCTCACCGTTCAATAAGCTCCTCGGAGCGGAAAGGAATTTTATGAAAAAGCTACTTCTGCTCATGCTCACCGTGTCCATGCTGCTTTGTTGCCTTGCGAGCTGTGGAGACGACGCGCAAAAAAACAACGGAGACGTCACCGCGCCTCCTGAGGATAATCAGGTGAAATACGATGAATGGGGAAGAGAAATGATCTACTCCCCATTGCCTGAGGATATTCGCTTTGATAACGAAACCATCACATTTCTTGCAAGAGACAATCCTCTTTGTAAGGGACAGTACGAAAGCTCGGAGGCAAACGCCGATCAGCTCAACGAGGCGGTGTTCAAGAGAAACCTGCAGGTGCAGGATCGGTTGAACGTGACTCTGGCGTTCACCTACACCGAGCAGGGCAACGGAAACGCTGCCTACAACACCACCGTCAGCAAGCTGGTGATGTATGGGCAGAGCGAGGTGCAAATCGCCTCCGCCTTTGCCTACTACAGCTCTGCCATGCTCTATCAGGGCTTCTATAAAAACCTGATGGAGGTGGACAATCTCTATCTGGACCAGCCCTATTGGAACACCTCGTATATCGAGGAGGGACAGCTCTTTGACCAGCTCTATTTGCTTGTGGGAGATCTTTCCCTTTCCATGATTCAGAATACCTTCTGTATATTCTTCAATAAAACCATGCTGAATTCCTGGTATCCCGATCGCGATCTCTACGAGGTTGTGAGAAACAAGGAATGGACGGACGAGTACTTTTATGAAATGGTGAAGGGCGTTTATGCCGACACCCGCGCGAACAACCGTGTGGATAAGGATGATTCCTTCGGCCTTGTCACCAGCTTCCACTCCTTTAATATCGACGCCTTTTTCGCGGCGTACGACCTTCGCGTTTGCACCAAGAACGAGAATGGAATTCCCGAGCTGACGCTGAATTCCCTTCAGGCTCAGGAGGCATATGAAAAAACCTATGAGCTGCTCTACGAAACGCCCCGCGGCACCTTTGCCACCGATGCGGACACCGAGGGTGTTGCGGCAGCGCGAAACGCGTTCCTGGAAAGCCGCTCTCTCTTCTCGGTGGATATGCTTCGCACCGGCGCGGATTATTCCCGCGAAATGGAGCCCAACACCGTTGGTGTTCTTCCCCTCTACATGGGCGGAGAAAACCGCACCGGGTATTCCACCACGCCTCAGGATTCCTATGACGCGCTGGCGATTCTGAGCAACGTCAACGGGGAAACCACCGCCATTTGCGGAGCGGTTCTGGAAATGATGTGCTACTATTCCTATCGCTCGGTTCGCCCCGAATATTTTGAAACGGTGGTAAAGATCAAGTACAGCTCGGGCTCCGACGATTCCGAAATGTACGATACCATCATTGATTCGGTTTACTACGACTACGGCATGATCAACTCCTATGCCATCAGCCGCCCCAATCTGGGTCACCTGTGGAGAACCTGCCTGATGAATGGCACCGTAAACTTCAGCGGCGCCTACCGCGCGGATGAGGAAACCTACAATTTGGGACTCAGCACGTATATTCAGTATTTCATGGATATTGCTCCAACGCCCGAAGCGCCTGAGGAATAAATCGTCAAAACCGTTCGGTTGCGCCGTTGCGAATTGGCGACGCAACCGATTTTTTAAGGAGGATCTCTCATGTCTGTTCCCTTCAGATCGGTCTACAACAATGATTTCACCAATATCACTACCTGCACCTGGAGCGCCCACCCCCAAGCCTCCATGCCCTTTTCCAAGGAAATGCTGGAGGAAACGGTTCGGGAGGTGGCGGGTTACGTGGATGCCCACTTTCTGCAATTGGCAACGGGGCGGGTGCCGTGGTATCGGAGCAAGCTTTATTCCATGGAGGCGCATCGGGATTGGTGGTGTGAGAACTACGGCGTTTCCCCCGACCACCCCATTTTTACCACGGGCTATCACAAATATCTGCTGGACGGCAACGATCCCCTGCGGGATTTTATTGCCTACTGTCGGAAATACGGTCAGGCGGCGTTTGTTTCCATGCGGATGAACGACGCTCACGGCTTGGAATTGGCGGATGAGTACGGCAACACCCGCTTTGCCAATTGCATCAGCAAATTCTACGTGGAGCATCCGCAGTACCGCTTGAGTCAGGAAAAGGGATGGTACGACAGAGGGCTCAACTGGATCCATGAGGAGGTTCGCTCCTCCCTTCTGGAGCTGATCGAGGAGCAATGCGCCAACTATGAGCTGGATGGCTTCGAGCTGGATTTCCAGCGGCATCCCCGCTTTTTTGTGGAAAGCGAAACTACGCTCTCGGAGCGGGTGTCTGTGATGAACGATTTTATCGGACGGGTAAGAGAAATTCTGGATCGAACCGCGTTGGGAGGCGCTCGCAGATATCTTTCGGTGCGGATTCCGTGCTATCTCTCCATGCTGGAGGATTGCGGCTTGGAGCCCGCCTGCTTTGAGGCACTCGGCGTGGATATGGCGGTGATTTCCGACCACTATTTCACGTCCATGGACATGGACTTTGCTGCCATTGCGAAAAGGCTGGAGAGCGTTTCGGCATTTTTTGAGATGTGTCACACTACCTTCACGGGAAAGCACGTGGGGGTTGATCCGGGAAAGCCGCATTACGATTGCTTCACCTTCCGCCGCACCACCCCCGAGCAATACCGCACCTATGCCAATCAGGCGTACCGAAACGGCGCGCAGGGAATGTATTTCTTCAATTTTGCTTACTACCGCGAGCATGGAACCGAGGGGCGCGGCCCCTTCTCCGAGCCGCCCTTTTCGGTGATCGGCGACTGTAGGGATCCAAAGCTGGTGGCGTCTCTTCCGCAGGATTATCTGCTCACACCGGGATGGTCCTGCTGGGGCGGCCCCGTTCAACGGGTGAAGGGAAAGAACCTTCCCAGAGTGTTGAAAAGGGACTGCGCCGAGCGATTTACCATGGAGCTTTACCCGCAGGAGAATGCCGAGCCCGTTACCCGTTTGCGGCTTCAAACCGATGAGGCGATTGCCGATCAAGTCTTTACGGCGAGCTTCAACGGCGTGCAGCTGACGCCCACGGCGGACATTTCCGAGCCGTTTGGTGAGCAGTATCCGCCCCTCTTGGGCACCGAGCAAACCCTTCGGGCGTTCACGCTACCGCTCTCGCTGATCCGAGAGGGGAAAAACGAGATCACCGTAACCTTAACCGAAGGGGAGGACATCCGTCTGATCGCCTTGAATATCGCAATTTGTTGAGGCTTCTACCGTAAACGCGGTGTCATGCGGACGCCGAAAAAGCGCGAAGCGGATCAAGCGTTGTGTCATCAGCGCTGATCTGCCTCGCGTTTTTTTGTATCATTTTCAGGCTGAAATATGAGCCGAAAAAAGTGATGATGGAGCAGGGCTCTTTACTTTTTTTCGCGGGCGTGCTATAATGGTCTTGTATTTCAACGAACCGAAAGGAGATTGCAAATGATTAACAACACCGCAATCGGAGAGGCTGTGAAGCTTCCTTCGAGCATTGGAGAGGTCTGGGCGCCGATGGAGGGGTGGTCCTATTCCCATCACGCTCACATCACCTTTTTTAAGGGTCGCTTTTTTGCGGCGTGGTCGAACGGCAGGGTCAACGAGGACGATCTCGGTCAGCGGGTGATGCTGGCAGAGTCGGCGGACGGCTTACAATGGGAAAAGCACCGCCCCATCGTCACGCCTGAGCTGTTGGGGGATCCCACCCGCGTGCTGACCGCCGCGGGCTTCCATACGCATGAGGGGAGGCTCTACCTTTACTATGGCTCCTACAACTACGAGCAAGAGTCTCTGCAGGATGCAAACACCCGCCCTAAGGGAGACACCCGCCACAAGAACACCGATCTTGGCTATCTTTCCACCAAGGACGGTGACAGCTGGACGCCTCCGCAATCTCTGGGACTGGCGGTTATCGCCAACCACGGGCCTCAGCCCACAAGCTCCGGCAGGCTGATCATTTCGGGAAATATCTCCTTTCCCTACACCGATGATCCCTGCGGTGCCTCGGGCTACCGCATGACGGGGATCTACGGTGATGCCTTTGGTGAGAACCCTCCCGTGGACGATTCCGAGAGCATCCATCACGTCACCGCCCACAACGGCTGGGATGCCCGCTTGATCTGCGAGGGCTCCTTCTATCAAACCGACGATGGCGTTCTTCATATGCTTCTGCGGAGCAATTCCGGCAGGCTTTGGGTAACCGAAAGCCGCAACAACGGAGAAACGTGGTCGTCTCCCACACCAACCAACTACACCGACGACGGAAGTAAATTTCATTTGGGCAGACTTCCCGACGGCAGGTTTTATTGCGTGAGCAACGCCAAGGTGAAGGGCGGAAGATGCCCCTTGGATTTGTATCTTTCCCAAAACGGAGAGGACTTCAACCGTCATTACGTTCTGCGGGACGAGCCCTACGAGATCCGCTTTGAAGGAATGTACAAGGGCGGTATCTACGGGTATCCCCATTCGCTCATCCATAACGGATATCTCTACGTGATCTACTCCAAACGCAAGGAGGCTGTGGAGGTGACAAGAGTGGAGCTTCGGATGCTTTAAAGAGTTGGAAAGTTGGTTGTGGAAGGGAAGGGCGGATTGTGGAACCTTCTTAGGGGAAGTTAGTTTGGAAAGGAAAGGGTGGCTTGCGGAACCTTCTTGAAAGAAGGTTCCACACCTCCAAGAACTTTCCTGTAGATGTTTTTTGGGAGTGTCGCAATAGATAGCGGCTCTCCCTTTTGTTTTATGCCGCCTATCCGCGGTGCGCTGGGATATACAATAGCTGCCGCAAGCGTTTTGGTACCACCACCCAAAACGCTCCATGATGTTAGATTATTTAAACCGTTTTGAAAACAGATAAAATCTCATTCTCGGGGACGGTATAATCAAATTTTAACTGAACGAACGTCGATCCTTGAAAGCGGGCTTGCCCGCCCGCCCGTGTCATCCTGAGCGGAGCAAAACCGCAAGGCGGTTGCGAAGTCGAACTGCGAAGCAGTGCGAGGCAAAAACCGAGCAGGATCTCGGGCGGATAGTTGCTTTTCCCTTCGTAGATCCCGA